>JAEUJX010000040.1 GCA_016794545.1 Myxococcales bacterium | reverse complement strand
GAGCAGCAACCAGCCGAACATGCCGAGGGCGCTGCGCTTCGGCAGCTGCTCGCTCTGCGACGGCGGAACGGTCTGATTCGAGTCGCCGACCGACTGCGCGCGCGTCGGCACCGGCGTCGGTGCCCGCGACACGGAGACCGCGGCGGCCGCGGCGGCGAGCTGGCCGGAGATGCCCGGATCGCTGCCGCTCGCGGTGATGCCGGGCTCGCTGACCGCGCGCGCGGCGGGGCGGGGTGTGCCGGTGCCCGTCGCCATCGCGGGCCCCGACCACATGCCCGGCATCTCCGAGAGACCCGAGTGCGTGCTCGAGCGCGGGATCGCGATCGCGGGCGTGCTCGCGGCGGCGCGCGGCAGGATGCCCTCGTCGGTGTTGCGCATCGACAGGCCGGGATTGAGCGTCGCGACGACGTTCGCGTCGGTCGTCATGCCGAGGATGTTCGCGACCGCGATGCCGCGGCCCGACAGGCACTTGTTGAGCTCGTACTCGAGCGTCTCCATCGTCTGCGGGCGGCGATCGGGGTTGCGCGCCATCGCCTGCATGACGAGGTCGGAGACCTGCGGCGGGAGGTCCTCGCGGATCGTGATCGGCGCCGGCGGATCCTGCGTGGCCTTCTTCGTCAGGATCTCCATGAAGTTGTCGCCGGAGTACGGCGGCTCGCCGGAGAGCATCTCGTACATGATCGCGCCGAGCGCGTAGACGTCGCAGCGCGCGTCGGCGGGGCGACCCGCCGCCTGCTCCGGCGCCATGTACTCGGGCGTGCCCATCGCCATGCCGGGGCTCGTCAGGCGGCGCTCGCGCGCGGCCTCGGCCTCGGTGGTCTTCGCGATGCCGAAGTCGAGCACCTTCACGACATCGGCCGCGCCGTCGCGCGTGATGAGGAAGATGTTCTCGGGCTTGAGGTCGCGGTGGACGATGCCCTGCGCGTGCGCCGCCGCGAGCGCGCGGCACACCTGCGAGCTGATCTTGAGCGCGCGCGCGACGTCGATCGGCTTTTCGCGCTCGATCACGCTGCCGAGCTCGATGCCCTCGAGGTACTCCATGACGAAGTACACGCTGCCGTCGCTCGTGGTGCCGGAGTCCGTGACGTCGACGATGTTGGGATGCCCGATCTTCGACGCGGCGCGCGCCTCGCGGCGGAACCGCTCGACGAGGTCCGGCATGCGCGAGTAGCTCGGGTGCAGGACCTTGAGCGCGACGCGCTTGCCGATCTCGACGTGCTCGGCGAGGTAGACCTTGCCCATGCCGCCCTCGCCGATCAGCTCGATCACGTGGTAGCGGCCGTCGACGGTCTTGCCGACCAGATCCTGCTCGGCCTCTTCGTCGTCGGGTTGCGCCTGCGGCTGCGCCGCGCGCGCGAGCGCCGCGTTGGTCTGCGCCGCCTCGGCGGCGAGGGCGCGACGATCGAGCGGCTGCTTCCGGCGGTCCTCGCCCTGCTCGTTGCGATCGCTCGCGCGGCGCCCGATCGATCCCGGCTTTCTGACCGGTGGCTCGGGCTCTCTCGCGAGCGCGGCGATGTCGACCGGCTCGCTCTTCTCGATCAGCTGGCGCAGCTCGTCGGTCGGCGGCAGCGTCAGCGCGCGGGTCCGCACGCGAGCGAGCAGCTCGGCTCGCTCCGCGCGCTCGCGCTGGATGTCGTCCGCGAACAGCTCCTGGAGGAACGTCGACATCCGCGTTCCATCGGTCGTGGGCGCGTTGACCGCGAGCCACGACTGGAGCGCCATGCGCATCTCGTCGCAGTCCTTGTAGCGATCCTCTTTCTTGCTCGCGAGCGCCCGGACGCAGATCTCGTCGAGCTCGACGGGGACACGCGGAGCCCGCTTGCTCGGCCGCATGACCTCGGGGTTCTTCGCACGCGACAGCAGATCTTGCGGCTGGTCCTTGCCGGGCGGGAACAGCTGTCGTCCGGTCAGCAGCTCCCACAGCACGATGGCCGCGGCGTACATATCGGAACGGCCATCCAGCTTCTCGCCGCGCGCCTGCTCCGGCGACATGTACGCGACCTTGCCGTAGATGATGCCGGGCGCCGTCTTCTCGAGCTTGAGCGTGGAGCTCGCGAGCCCGAAGTCGGTCAGCTTGACCTCGCCGGTGTACGAAACGAGAACGTTCGGCGGCGAGACGTCACGATGGACGAGCTGCAGATCGGGGAACGAGTGCGCGTAGGCGAGGCCGCGGCACAGCTCCTTCGCGATGTAGACCGCGACGTCGATCGGGAACGCTACCTGCTTCTTTGCGCAGCGGTTCCAGACCGCACGGAGATCGCGGCCTTCGACGAAGTCCATCGCCAGGAACAGCTCGCCGCCGACCAATCCGGCGTCGAACACCGGAATCAGGTTCCCGTGCGACAGCTTCACGACAACTTTGGCTTCATCGCGGAATCGGGCGACGTACTCGGCGTCCGCCAGGTGTGGCAGCACGGTCTTGATGACCATGAGCCGCTCGAGGCCACGGTCACCCGTGACCGCGAGGTAGAGCGCACCCATGCCGCCCTGAGCCAGGGGACCTAGCAAGTGATACTTGCCGAATTTCCTGGGGTAATGCTCCAGGTCTCCCTCGTGGAGCGGCACGCCCGACGAGGCTACCACGCACCCAAGAGCGCCACCAATTCGGGAAGCACGCCGATTGAGTCCGTACTTAGAAGCACATAGACTGTCGATCCCCGCACGTTGTGCTGCGGAGTGAGGGGATAACCGACATGGCCGGCGAGCTCGTGCTCGTGATCGATGACAGCCCGACGATCACCAAGGTGGTGCAGCTGGTGCTCACCAAGGCGGGCTATCAGGTCGCGACCGCACCCGATGGTGAAGCGGGTCTTGCCGCCGTTCGCTCTCAGCGACCGGACCTGATCCTGCTCGACTTCGTCATGCCGCGGATGAACGGCTACCAGTTCTGCCGAGAGCTGGTAGCCGATCCGAAGCTTCGCGACATCCCGGTCGTCCTGATGTCCGCGAAGGGCGATCAGGTCGGCGAGCGGTTCGTGAAGGTGATGGGCATCGTCGACTACATCACCAAGCCGTTCTCGCCGGAGGCGATCACGGCGGTCGTCCAGCACACGATCGGCAAGTACGGCACGCCGGGCGGCTCGGAGGAGGACAACCCCTCGCTCGTCACCGGCGAGGACCTCGCCGCGAACGACGACGCCGACAAGACGCACGCGAAGACCGCGGCGCTCTCGCACCTGCGCGAAGAGATCGCCGACGTCGTCTCCGCGCGGATCGCCGCGCTGTTCCAGCTCGCGGAGACGTCCCACGATCCCGACGCGAAGATCGCGACCGACGCCTCCGCGATCCGCGAGGCCGCGCGCACCGCGCTCGACGACGGCTCGCTCGGCAAGCTGCTCTCCGAGCTCGACATGGGCCTGTTCGGCGAGGGCACGCCCGGCCTGCGCGGCGACCTGCGCGTCGTGCCGCTCGCCGAGGTGCTCCAGCTGCTCGACGTGCAGGAGCAGTCCGGTGTCCTCACCGTCGAGCGCACCGGCGCGCGCGTCGACATCTACTTCCGCCGTGGCCGCGTCGACCAGGCGGTCGCCGACGGTGTCCCCGAGGAGTTCCTGCTCGGCCGCTTCATCCTCGACGCCGAGCTGATGCAGCGCGCGGACTTCGAGCAGTTCCTCGAGTCGCGCGGCACCAAGTCCGGGCCTTCGCAGCGCCTGATCGGCCAGGCCCTCGTCAAGCTCGGCCTGATCGCCGAGCTCGACCTCAAGAGCGCGCTGACCCGCCAGTCGTCCGAGCTGATCTACGAGATCCTGCGCTGGCGCCACGGCCGCTTCCGGTTCGCCGCCGGCCTCGAGCTGCCGCCGAGCGTGATCGACGCGGCCCTGGGCCTCGACGTCGAGGCGGTCCTCATGGAGGGCTACCGCCGCGTCGACGAGTGGCACCTCATCGAGCGCGCGATCGACAACTTCGACGTCGTGTTCCTGCGCAACGAGGACTCGGTCGCCCAGATGGGCCGCGGCCGCCTGACGCGCGAGGAGCTCGCCGTGCTCGAGCTGGTCAACGGCAAGAACACCGTGAAGGACATCATCCGCAAGTCGCGGATGGGCAGCTTCGAGGTCAGCAAGATGCTGTACCGCCTGTTGAGCATCAAGCTCGTGCGGCGCCGCGTGCTGCCCGTCGCCGTGTAACGGGGGCGTGCAACACGACCCCTTCGGACGTGCCCTTCGGACGCGTTCCTCCTCACTTGCGCGACGCGACCAGCCAGCGTTGGCCCCCGATCTGCGCGACGACGTAGATCGGCGTCCCCACCGGCGCCGCGGCGAGCGTGAACGCATCGCCCGTGCGGCTCGTGTAGGGCAGCGCGATCGGCTCGGGCTTGTTGTTTCGGTAGTAGACGAGCGTCACCTCGCGCGTGTCGACGCCGAGCGGCCGCAGCGTCAGCGTCGTGCCGTCGAGCGTGCCGAGCACGGTCTTGAAGGCGCCGCCGGGGTGGAGCTCGCCGAGGATCGCGATCGAGTGCTCCTCGAAGTGCGCGGGCGCGGGATAGGCGGGCGCGACGTGGAGCGTGAGGTACGCGCGGACGCCGGGGATGGTCGCATCGGGGTACTTCACCGGCGCGAGCTCGACGATCTGGCGGAGCTTGCCCTCGACGCGCTTCGGATCGCGCTCGAGGTAGAGGCCCCGGAACGAGTGATCGAGCCAGCGCTGCGCGAAGCGGTGCGTCGGTGGACCGATCGGCTCGATGTGATCGCCGGGGACGATGTAGTCGTGATGTTCGCCGTACGGCGGCTCGGCGCGGATCGTCGCGAACATCGGGAAGCCCGAGAACGGGAACGTGTTGAGGCGCTGATCGAGCGTCGGGACGAACGACGTCGCGAGCTCGTAGACGAAGAAGCAGACGATGAAGATCCGCGGGCCGCGCGGCGGCTTCCAGGTGGCGGGCGCGGGCGCGGGCGGTGGGCGGCGGAGGAGGCGGTCCCAGTCGATGAACACGGCCACGAGGGGCAACCAGTGGAGGTTCCACAGCGCGACGACGAGGCCGAGCGCGATCGTCTCGATCAGGAACGCGAGCCCGGCCGCGGCGCGCACGAGGGGCCGGCGCACGAAGATCACGGCGAAGATCGGCGCCAGCTGCGTGACCATGTTGAGCAGCGCGGCGGTGCGGTACTTCCAGACGTCGTCGATGATCCAGTCGACCACCGCGGGACGATCGAGGCCGGCGAGGTCGAAGCGCACGAGCAGGTGGTGGCGCAGCGAGTCCGAGAGGGCCCAGCGCAGCGTGCCGTGGCCGTGGAGCAGCTTGTGGAACACGGCGCCCGCGAACATCAGCGCGACCGCGAGCTGCACGAGGCGCAGGGACCACTGGTACGCGCGCGGCTCGTCGCGCGGCGGCAGCCCCGCGCGCGCCCGCAGCCACGCGTCGACGGACAGCACGTCGCCACCGCGCGCGCCGAGGAACGCGCACTGCGCGAGGAACACCACGTTGTACTGGTGCGACCACGTGGCGGAGCCGGAGAACGAGACGGCCGCGAGCGCGACCGCTGCGCCGAAGCTGACGGCCGTCGCGGCGCGCGTGCCAAAGCCGACGAGCATGGCCACGGTGCCGCCCCACGCGGCGATCCACAGGAGGGCGATCAGCGCGTCCGGCGGAGGCGTCCTGCCGAGCAACATCCACGGTCCGACCGGGCGGTACAGCGCGGCCGGAGCGACGAGCGGGTCGAGCGTCCAGATCCGAGCGAGCGTCAGGAGCACGCTGGTCGCGATCGCGATCCGCACGACGGCGACGGCCCAGCGCCCGCCGTCGGCGAACCAGTAGCGCTGCCACCGCGACACGAACCCGCACGTACCACGAGACGGCGGCCTCTGGCATGATTCGCCGCGTGGGGCATCGCCGGTTCGCGCTCGCGCTCGTGATCGCCGGGTGCTCGTTCAGCGTGCCGGGCACGTTCGTCACCCCCGACGGCGCCGATGGACCCACCGGCGACGCGACCGACGCGCCCGACGGGGGCGCGAACCCGTGCCGCGCCGTCGAGCTCTCGGCGATGAGCGCGCACACGTGCGCTCGCATGGAGAACGGCGACGTGTGGTGCTGGGGCATCAACGGCGTCGGCGAGGTCGGGCGGCCGGCGCAGGTCTCGCCCTGTCACAACGGCGTTCCGTGCAATCCGACGCCGGAGAAGCTCGTCATGCCGCCGGCGACGCGGCTCGGCGTCGGCGAGGAGCACGGCTGCGCGATCGCGGGCCCCGACACCTACTGCTGGGGCCGCAACGACAGGTACCAGTTCGGCGACGGCACGCAGACCGGCAACGCGACCCCGCACCTCATCACGCAGCGCGCGGGCGCGACGCAGATCGCGGGCGGGCTCGAGCACAACTGCGCGGTGCACGCGGGCGGCGTGGTCCGCTGCAGCGGGACGAACACGAACGGCGAGGTCGGCAACAACTCCGTGCTCGCGCAGCCGCTGCCGGCGCAGGCGGTGCCGGGCGGCGTCTCGCAGCTCGCGACCGGCTACCAGCACGCGTGCACGGTGCAGAGCGGGTTCGTCTACTGCTGGGGCGCCGACTTCACCGGCCAGACGTCCAAGGCCGTCGGCGCGCCCGTGCGCACGCCGACGATCGTCAGCGGCGTCGCGAACGCGGTGGCCGTGGCCGGCGGCTATGGCCACACCTGCGCGCTCAAGAGCGGCATCGGCGACGTCGTGTGCTGGGGCGCGAACGGCGCGGGGCAGCTCGGCGTCGGCGACATGTTGCCGCACCAGGGCGTCGTGTCGTCCACGCTGTTCTCCGGCGGCGTCCAGCTCGTGGCGGGCTCCGACCACTCCTGCGCGCGCACTCCCGCCGGCTCGATGTTCTGCTGGGGCGACGGCTACGGGCCCACGCCCGTGCAGGTCGCGCTGCCGCGCCCCGCAGTCGCGGTCGCGTCGGGCAGCTTCCACGACTGCGCCGCGCTCGACGACGGCACGGTGTGGTGCAAGGGCTGGAATGCCTACGGGCAGCTCGGGAACGGCGTCCACGACAACCAGACCTCGCTCGTCGTGACGAAGGTCTCCCTCTGCCCGTAACGTGCTAGACGTTCGGCGTGGCGAAGGACCGCGCGCGACCGTTCTCGCGCAAGCACCGCAAGTACTGGGTGACCGTCACCGGCGGCATGGTGCTGATCTGCGCTCTCAACATCGGCGTCGGCATGTGCGCGTACGAGCCGCCGCACGAGCCGGAGCGCATCCAGCCCGTGTTGCCTCCGCCGCTGAAGGCGCCCGAGGGCACGATCGGTCTCGGGGAGATCCCGACGCCGGTGATGCGCGCGTTCGCCGTCGCGTACCCGCGCCGGATCCCCGCGCCGAGGAAGCTCGCCGTCGCGGGCGAGCCGATCTACGAGCTGGCGTTCACCGACGCCGGCCCTCCGCGCAGGACGACGCGCGTGTTCTACAAGCCCGACGGTACGTTCGTGCGCGCCGAGTAGCGCGGGGCGCTCACCACATCACGTCGAACGGCAGCCGCGCCTGCGCGGCCTCGGGCTCGGCGAGCACGCTCGCGGGGATCCCGCGGAGCAGCTCCTTCACGACCGGCAGATCGGTGAGCGACAGCGCCTGCTCGCTCGCGCTCACGCCGGGCAGGCCGAGCAGCTTGCCGAGCAGCGACGAAGGGACCTTCGGCAGCTCGACGAGCTGCACCTTGGTGTTCGCGCCGATCTTCATGCGCTTCTTCGCCTCGTCGAGCGCGTCGCCGAAGCCGCCGAACCGATCGACGAGCTTGATCGGCAGCGCCTGCGTGCCGGTCCACACGTGCCCGCGGCCGACCGCGTCGACCTCGTCCTTCTTCATCGAGCGGCCTTCGGCGACCGCGCCGACGAATCGGCCGTACATGTACCGGAGCTTGTCGAGCAGCACCGCGCGCTCCTCGTCGGTGTACGGGCGGAACAGCGACTCGACGTCGGCGCGCTTGCCGCGCTTGTACGTGTCGGTCGTGATGCCGAGCTTCTGCGCGAGACCGCCGAGGTCGAACTTGCCGTAGAAGATGCCGATCGAGCCGGTGATCGTCATCGGCTCGGCGAAGATCATGTCGCAGCCCGCCGCCACGAAGTAGCCGCCGGAGGCCGCGAGGTCCGAGAACGAGCAGATGATCGGTTTCACGCCGCGCGTCGCGAACACCTCGCGCGAGATCAGCTCGCTGCCGAGCGCCGAGCCGCCCGGCGAGTCGATGCGCAGGATGATCGCGCCGACCCGCGGATCGGCGCGCGCCGCCGAGATCGCGGCGACCAGCGTCTCGCTGCCGGCCAGCGACTGGCCGAGGAACGGGATCGACTTCGAGGCGCCGTCGGTGATGTCGCCGTCGATGTAGATCACCGCGATCGCCGGCCGGTCCCAGCGCTCGGGGCGATAGGTGGTGGGCCGATCGACCGGGAGGATCACGCCCATCTCGGTCGCGACGAGCTGCGCGACCTTGTCGGGCGCGGCGACCTCGTCGACGAGCTTCTTGTCCTTCGCGAGGTCGCCCGCGGTGTACGGGCCGGCGTCGACCAGCGCCTGGACGTCCGCCCTGGACAGCTTGCGCGAGTCGGCGACCAGCGTCAGCCAGGTGTTCCAGATCGAGTCGAACATCTCGCCGTGCATCTTCGCGGCGACGTCGGTCGGGCCGCTGCTGGTGAACTGCTCGGGCGCGCTCTTGTACTCGGCGATCTTCTCGAACTGCGGCGCGACGCCGAGCATGTCGAACAGGCCGCGGAAGTACATCGTGGTGCCCGCGAGGCCGACGAGGCGCACGCCGCCCGCCGGGTCGACGTAGATCTTGTCGGCGGCCGACGCGACGAAGTAGTCGCGCCCGGTGCCCGACACCATGTAGGCGAACACCTTGCGCCCGGTGGCCTTCACGCGGACGAGCTCGTCGCGGATCTCCTGGAGCGTGGCCCAGCCCGCGTTGATGCCGTCGAACGTGACGACGACCGCCTTCGCCGACGGGTCTCGCACGATGCCGCGCAGCCGCGCGACGATCGCCGTGACCTCGCGCAGGCTGATCGAGCCCTCGAGCTCGAGCCGCTCGATGTGATCGCTGGGGCCGAGCACCGACGGCGGGCCGACGAGCGAGCTGCGCACCACGACCTGGGCACCGAGCAGGTGCCGGCCACCCGTGTCGTCGCGGAGGCCGCTGCCGATCGCGGTGACGCCGAGTGCACCGAACGAGACCTCGAGCCCGGCGAACGCGCGGTAGTCGCGGCCGTCCTCCTCCATGCGCCCGGTCGGCGTGTCGACGAGGGCGTGGAGCGCGCGCGTCTCGACGCCGACGTGCGCGGAGAAGCCGCGCGCGATCTGCGCCGAGATCCGTGCCCAGCCGTCGACGTCCGCGCGGGTCTCGCCGACGCGGCCGCCGAGCGCGATCTCGAGCGACGACGTGGCGAGCGGCCGGAGCACCGCCTCGAGCTCGTAGCGCCGCTGCACCGGCGTCCCGCCGATCGGCGACGTCGCGATGTCGCGCAGCGCGGCCCCGACCGCGAGGTGGTTGCCCCAGCGCGTGGACAGGCCGACGTCGAACGCATCGACGCCGTCGAGGGCGCCCTCCGACAGGAAGTGGTGCCACGACACGCCGAAGCCGGCGTTCTTGCCGAGCCCGCCGGCCAGGCCGAGCGTGAACCGGAACGGCGAGCCCGGATCCGGCGTGAGCTGCGCGCGCGCCGGCCGCAGCCACTCGAAGCCGAGGCCGAACGCGACCTTCGGCAGGAGGCCGCCGCCGAGGCTCGAGCCGAGATACGCGCCGAAGCCCTGACCGGCGCTCGTCGCGACGTCCGGATCCTCGATGTCGAGCGCGAGCGCGATCTCCGGACCGCGGAGCAGCGCGAGGCCGCCCGGGTTCATCGCCACGGTGCGCGCGTCGTGCTCGCCGGCGAGCGGTGCGAGCGGCAGGCTGACGCCGTCGGTCGGCTCCTCGGCGTAGCGCCGGTCGGCGCCCTGGGCGTGCGCCGGGTGGTGCGCGACCGACGCGGTGCCGATCAGCGAGGCAGCGAGCACGAACATCCTCATCGCCGCGCGACGGTAACAGGAATCGTGGATACTGGGGCCGTGGCGACTCCGACCCTGCTCGAGAAACATCCGCTGCTCGTGCACCTGGCGCCGGAGCAGCTCGAGCGGATGGCGCGGTCGGGCGAGATCGAGAGCTACAACCCCGGCGAGCCGATCGTCGCGGAGGGCTCGCTCGGCGACGCGCTGTTCCTGATCCTGTCGGGGCAGGTGGCCGTCCACCGCGGCCCGCAGACGTTCGCGACGCTCGGCGGCGGCGAGTTCTTCGGCGAGATGTCGCTCGTCGAGCCCGCGCCGCGCTCGGCCAGCGTCACCGCGATGTCCGCGACGTTCCTGTTCCGCCTGCCGCACGATCAGCTGCGGGAGCTGATCTCGACCGACGCGCAGGCCGCGAGCGTGCTGCTCGTGCAGGTCGTGAAGACGCTGTCGGAGCGGCTCCGCAAGGCGAACCAGATGCTGTCGAGCGTGGACCTCCTGGCCGACTGGCTCGCCGGCTCGATGGTCTGAGCGGGCGGCCCCGGCGCTACTGCTTCAGCGTCTCGACATCGAACGCGACGAACGGCGCGCGCTTGGTCTCGATCGCCTTGGCGAACCGCTCGTCGCACGTGGCGTCGAACGGCACCGGGATCTCCTGGCCCTCGTGCCAGGTCTCCCAGTAGCAGGTCGCGCGCACGCGCTCGGTCTCGATCGCGTGCTCGCCGTGCCGCAGCGTGCCGCCGAAGATGCCGCGCGCGACCGCGCCCCGCGGCGTGGCGGCGACCGCGTGCATCTGGAGGAACCGGCCGTGCGCGTCGCGCCGCTCGGTGCGCAGCGTCGCGCGGAAGCCGAGCTGGGTGCCGTCGGCGAGCGCGAGCGCGCGCAGCCCGAGCGGCCGGCGGAGATCGACGAGCTCGGCGATCCAGACCTCGCGGTCGGTCGCGCCGAACACGCCGTAGACCGCCCGCTGCTTCGACCAGACCACCGCGCCGCGCGCGTCGATCCGCGTGACCGAGTGGTCGTGGCGGTACAGCACGAGCCCGCCGTCCTGCGTGGCGATGCCGCCGCTGGCCTCGGCCTCGGGATAGGTCTTCACCGGCCCGCAGGCGAGCGCGTAGTCGCACGCGACCACGTTGCCGGTCCGGTTCGCGAGCACGAGGTGCTCGGGCCCGGTGGCGACGAAGCTCGGATCCACGCCCGCGCCGGTGCCGCGCCACGCGACGAGCTCCTTCACGCTGACCTTGTCACCGTCGATGCGGACCAGCGCGGCGAGCGCGTTGCCGATCGACGTGCCGCCGACCGTCTCGCCCTTCGGGACGTCGATGCGGCGCACGACCGCGACGACCGCGCCGCGATCGAGGGCCAGCGCGGACACGGAGAGGCCCGGCTGTACCGGGATCACGCGGGTCTCGCGGCCGTCCTCGAACAGGGTGATGCCGGTGAGCTCGGGGTTCCAGCGCGCCACGCGAGCGCCGTCGAGCGCGATCACGTCCTCGGCGAGCTGGCCCGCGATCACCATGGTGTTGACGGGATCCGCGAGGCCGCACGCGCCGATCGGCGTGAGCGAGCCGCCCTCCCAGCGCCGCTTCGACAGCACCTTGCCGTCGCAGTGCACGTCCCACGCGGTGCCGCTGCGCTCGTAGACCAGGCGCGCGGCGCGCAGCTCGTCCTTCGCGAGGCCCGCCGCGCCCGGCGCCGTGCCCCCCGTGCCTCCCACCGTCCTCGTCGCCGGCGCGCCGGAGCACGCTGCCAGCGCGCCGAGCGTCACGAGCGCGAGGCCCCGTCGTGTCGGGCCGCGCAGCACCGGCGAAGCCGGTGCGGAGTCGATCACCGCGAGCTTCCACATGGCCGCGGACGTTAGCGCGAAAGCCGCGCGTAGTACCGCCCGACGACGGCCATGTCGGCGAGGAACACCTCGCGCGCCTCGCGGCGCAGCTCGTCGGCGGGAGCCCGAGGCACGCTCGCCGGGTGCACGGTCGCGAACGTGAAGCGCGCGAGCTTCGTTCCGAGCTCGAGGCCGCGCGACCTCGTGACGCGGAACGCGCGGCCGAGCAGGGCCTACGCCGCGGTCGCGCCGAGGAGCACGTCGATCTCCGGCGGCTCGGCGTCGAGCTCGGCGCCGAGCCACGGCTTGCACGCCTCGATCTCGTGGCGGCTCGGCCTGTCGTGGATCCGGCGCTCGCCGCGCCGGGTGAACGCGAAGTGCTTCAGCGCGTTCGTCACGTAGGCCTCGGCGCGCGGGATCCGTGCGTGCGCGAGCGCCTGGTCGAGCAGGCGTCCCGCCGATCCGACGAACGCGCCGAGCCGACGGACACCATCCTCGCCAAGTCCATGCGCCGCGGCACCCTGATGGCGGCTCGGCGGGAGGAGCGGGGGGCGCCGGTCGCGGAGCGCTAGCCGCGCCAAAAAAGCGTATAGTCCAGGGAACGTGAAGAAGTTCCCGGACTTCGTTCCACCGACGAAGGTGAGCTACCTGGACCGCGGTCCGACGCTGCACCTTCGTCGCTGCATGTTGCAGGGAGTCGACGATCCCACCCAGGAGTGGACGTTCGACAAGGAGGAGATCCGGATCGGCTCGATGGAGGACAACGACATCGTCCTCCACGACGACACGGTGTCTCGCTACCACTGCAAGATCGTCCAGGACGACACCGGCTACGTGCTGGTCGACAACCGCTCGACGAACGGCACGTTCATCAACAAGGTCCGCGTCCGCGAGGCGTTCCTCAAGCCCGGCGCCGTGCTGTCGGCGGGGCAGAGCCAGCTCCGGTTCAACGCGAAGGAAGAAGAGGTCCAGATCGTCCCGTCGCGCAGCGATCGCTGCGCGGGCCTGATCGGCGGCAACGCGCGGATGCGCGAGATCTACTCGATCATCGAGAAGATCGCGCCGACCGCGACGACGGTGGTGATCGACGGCGAGACCGGCACGGGCAAGGAGGTCGTCGCCCAGGCGATCCACTCGCTGTCGCCGCGCTCGCGCAACGACCTGGTCGTCTTCGACTGCGGCGCGGTCCCGCCGAACCTGATCGAGAGCGAGCTGTTCGGCCACGAGAAGGGCTCGTTCACCGGCGCCGTGATGACGCGCCAGGGTCTGTTCGAGCAGGCCGACGGCGGCACGCTGTTCCTCGACGAGCTCGGCGAGCTGCCGATCGATCTGCAGCCCAAGCTGCTCCGCGCGCTCGAGCAGCGCGAGGTCCGTCGCGTGGGCTCGGCGAAGGCCGCGAAGGTCGACGTCCGCATCATCGCGGCGACGAACCGGAACCTCGAGGAAGAGGTCAAGGCGGGCCGGTTTCGCCAGGATCTGTTCTACCGGCTCTCCGTCGTGCGCCTGCACCTGCCGTCGCTGCGCGAGCGCGCCGACGACATCCCCCTGCTCGTACAGCACTTCCTCGACACCGGCAGCTACAACAAGCTGCCGTCGGGGCAGCCGAAGGTGCGCTCGGTCGCGCGCGACGCGGTGACCGCGCTCCAGACGTATCCGTGGCCCGGCAACGTGCGCGAGCTCGTCAACGTCGTCGAGCGCGCGGTCTCGTTCTGCGATGGCGGCACGCTCGAGCTGTCGGACCTGCCGGACTACGTGCGCAGCGCCCGGCCGCCGACCGCGGGTGCGAGCGGCCGGCTGCCGGCACAGCGCCGCGCGACGAGCACCGGGGTGAACCCGCAGGTGCCGGTGATGGATCCGGGCGCGCCCGCGCCGGGGCCGACGGAGGAGCTCCTGAACCAGACGTTCAAGGATGCGAAGGAGCGCTGGGTCGCCTCGTTCGAGCGCGACTACATCGCCGAGCTGCTCCGCAGGAACACCGGCAACATCTCGCACGCCGCGCGCGAGGCCGACATCGATCGCAAGTACTTCCGCAAGCTGATGAAGAAGTACGACATCGAGGCCGCGGGCGCCGACGATGACGAGCTCGACTGACGCCGACGACGAGCCCGACGACGACAGCACCGAGCCCGAGGTCGATGCGTTCACGTTGCCGCCGGGCGCGGATCCGGCGCTCGACTGGGGCGTGCGCTCGCACCTGCACAACGACGGCTCGCCGCGGATCATCGAGCGCCACCTGGTGGTCCCGCCCGAGCTCGCGGGCCTGCGGCTCGATCACTTCATCAAGACGCAGATCGAGCGCCTGAGCCGCACCAAGATCCAGCAGGTGATCGAGACGCAGCTGTCGCGCGTGACCGACAAGGTGTCGGCGCTCAAGCCCGCGACGATCGTCGCGGCGGGGGAGCACTACGTGATCCGGCGGCCGGCGCGCCAGGAGCCGCCGTGCCCGCGCACGTTCACCGTGGTCCACGAGGACCGCCGGCTGCTCGTGATCGACAAGCCGCCGTACCTGCCGGTCCACGCGAGCGCGAAGTTCTACTTCAACACGCTCACGCGCGTGCTCGGCGAGCGCTATCCCGACGAGCCCGAGCTCCAGATCTGCCATCGCCTCGACCGCGAGACCTCGGGCTGCCTCGTGGTCGCGCGCGACAAGCCGGCCGCGGTCGCGCTGAAGGGCGCGTTCGCGTCGAAGACCGCGGTCGCGAAGGAGTACCTCGCGGTCGTGCACGGGCAGCCGCCGTGGGACACCGAGACCACGATCGATCTCCCGCTGCGCGTCGCGGGCCCCGGCGATCCGACGAAGCTCACCCACGTGCGCATGCTCGCCGGCCCCGGCGGCCTCCAGGCGATCACGCGCGTCCGGGTCGAGCAGCGGGCCGGCGCGTACGCGCTCGTGCGCTGCACGCTCGTCACCGGCCGCCAGCACCAGATCCGCGCGCACCTCGCCGCGCACGGCTTCCCGATCGTCGGCGACAAGCTCTACGCGCACGGCGACGATGCGTTCATCCGCTACTGCGATCAGGGCCTGGTCCCCGAGCTCGCCCGGCTGTTCGTGTTGCCGCGCCAGGCGCTGCACGCCGCGCGCGTCACGTTCCCGCACCCCGAGGGCGGCACGCGCACGGCCGAGGCGCCGCTGCCGGCCGACCTGACGGCGCTGCTGTAGGGGCAGACCTCGCGGCACCACGTCCGGCGTCGAACCCGTGGAGGTGAACCCCGGGGAACCCCTCGTCGCGCTCCTCCGCGTCACACCGCTCCGCCGATCGCGAGCGCTCGTTCGCGCGGTGATCGCCGCCCGCCGATCGCGTACCTGCTCGCACGGCCACGACGCGCCCGATCCAGCGCCAAGATCGCCAAGAAATGTCTCCAACGGAATGGCACGTCGAGGCACGTGCGAAGCCTTCAAGCACGGCAGTTCGCACTCAGTTACCTGGGGGGGAGCGCGCCAAGGAAGGACGCGGCCGAATCCCGTGCTTTTGCGGACTCGAGCTCGTACGCGAGAGCCGTTGATCGATGCGCTCGTGAAGCCCGGGACCGAGCTCGCGAGGCACTTCGATCGCGGCCCCGCAGCTATCTTGGCGCACTCCCCCCTGAAACCTGAGTATGGACTGCCGCGCTTGTAGGCTTCGCAGGTGCCACGACGTGCCATCCCGTTAGAACGTTTCTTGGCGATCTTGGCGATGGATCGGGACAGGGGGGCCCGTGCGAAGCCGGCGGCGACAGCGCAGGTGGCGGCGTCGCCGCGTCGACGCTGTTCGCAGCAGCTCCGCCGCACCGACGGGCACGAGCCCCCGCACGGGGACCATCGATGAACGCCGCTGTCAGCTCG
>JAEUJX010000028.1 GCA_016794545.1 Myxococcales bacterium | reverse complement strand
CGCCTGAACCCGAACATCATGTTCACGACGAGCCGCCTGTTCGACGGCAACCTCGGCAACCTCGACGGCGCGGACGCGAAGTGCCAGGCGGCCGCGCAGGCGGCCGGGCTCCGCGGCTCGTATCGCGCGTACCTCGGCTCGAGCTCCGTCGGCGCCGCGGTGAACCGCTTCGCCGGTGCCCGTGGCTGGGTGCGCACCGACGGGCTCGCGATGATCAACGGCATCGGTCAGTTCGGGACGATCAACCTGCCGGCGCCGCCGATCCTCGACGAGAACGGGGCGAGCCTCGCGCAGTCCCAGACGCCCGGCGCGTGGACCGCGACGAACGCGGACACGACCTACATGGGGCAGAACTGCAACGCCGCCGGCCAGGTCCCGGACTGGACGACGACCAGCGCGCGGACGCTCGCCGGCGACATCCGCGCTCAGAGCTCCGCGGTGTTGAACGGTGGGGGGACCTTGCCGTGCGCGTCCACGTTCCACCTGTACTGCTTCGGCGTCGATCGCGCGGCGACCGTCCCGTAGCCGGCCGTCACGGTGCGCGCAGCTTGTCGAGCACGCGCTCGGCCTGCGCCCGCGTGCGCGGGATCGCCGCGGCGCGCCTGGCGAGGGTCTCGGCGGTCGCGCGCTCGCCGCGCTGCGCGAGGGAGACGGCGAGGTTGACCATCGCCTCGCCGAAGTCGGGATCGCGCGCGATGCCCCGTGCGAGCACCTCCTCGCGACGCGCGCGATCGGAGCGCAGCTGCTCCGCCCACGCGAGGACGAGCTGCCGGTACATGTAGTGGACGCGCTCGGAGCGCGATCCGAGCTCGGCCTCGACGGCGATCGCGCAGTCCGCGACGCGCTCCGGCGTGCACAGCTGCTTGGTCGCGGTCGCGCGGCGGGCGCGCAGCGCATCGGTGGTGTCGTCGGCGAGCGTGAGGTAGTCGCGCGGGTCCTCGAAGAAGATCTGCGCGGAGGCCAGTGTCTCGGCGAACGACGGCGCGTGGAGGTCGCGTGCGGCCGCATACTCGAGGAATGGACGATCGTCCTCGATGAGGTCGGCGCCGGCCGTCCACGCGGCGAGCCCGCGTGGGCCCATGAGGAACAGCGAGAGCACGTCGGTGCGCGCGTCGAGGTGCTTCTGCACGAGGAGCTCCGGGGGCAGCCGGTCGCGCAGGGACGGCCACGGGATGCGCACGGGGCCGTTGAACAGGAGGAGGATGCCGTCCTTCTCGTCGAGCCAGAGCGCCGCGTCGGGGAACACGGCGAGCGCGGTCGCGACCATCGCGCGCGTCGCCTGCGTGTCCTGCCCGTAGAACGGGATCCACTGCGCGAGCACGCCGCCGTCGGCGAGCCGCCGCCGCGCGTCGGCGTAGAACTCGCGTGTGTACAGCGCGGTGGTGCCGGCGGACCAGGCCTGGAGCGGCTCGAGCACGATCAGGTCGTAGTGCTCGCGCGTGCCGCGCAGGAACGCGCGGCCGTCCTCGAGGTGCACGGTGACGCCGTCGCGATCGAAGAGACCGCCGTTGAACGCGCCGAACCACCGGCGCGACAGCTCCACCACGTCGGCGTTGATCTCGACGCAGTCGAGCCGGCTCGTGCCGTGCTGGAGCACCGCGCCGAACGTCTGACCGGTGCCGAGCGCGATGCCGAGGGCGCGCGCGACCGGGCGGCCGGTGGACAGGGCGGGGAGGTGACCGAGCAGCGCGTGCCCGCCGCCGGTGCCCGCGACCCACGCCGAGTTGATCCAGATCCGGCGATGGCCCTGCGGGTCCTGCGTGACGAGCACGTCGCTCGTGATGCCCTCGCGCAGCTCCAGCACGGTCTCGTCGCGCTCGAAGCGCAGCCGGTAGAGGTCGTCGGGCAGCGTGATCGCGAGCTGGAGCACGACCGCGCCCGCGGCGGCCGGGACGATGACGAGCAGCATCCGCCACGTGCGTCCGGGCACGAGCGTGACCGCGGCGAGCGCGGCGCCGACGAGCACGGCCTGCGCACCGGCGAGGCCGAGCAGCGGCAGGACCACGAGGCCCATGCCGAGTGCGCCCGCGACCGCGCCGAGCGTGTTGACCGCGAACAGCCGCGCCATCGAGCGCGAGGCGGCGTGCCGGCCGGTCGCGGCGACGAGCAGCGGCAGCACGAGGGCGAGCAGCGCGCTGCCCGGCACGAGGATCGCGGCCAGGCTCGCGATCACGACCGGCGAGCGGCCGCTCGCGGCGAGCCCGGCGAAGCTGTCGGTGCCCGCGAGCGTGCGCGTGAGCAGCGGCACGCACGCGAGCCACACCGCGGCGGCGACCAGCGCCCACGCGGCGACGCGCAGGATGGTCTCGCGCGGCCGCCGCGCCACGCGCGCCGCGACGAGCCCCGCGATCGCGATGCCGGCGAGCACGCACGCGAGCACCTGCGTCGCCGCGTACACCGTGTTCAGCATGACGAGCGACAGCATCCGCGCCCACAGCACCTCCGCCGCGAGCGCGATCGCGCCGGTGACCGCCGCGGCGACGAGCGCGCGCGTCGTGACCGAGGGCTCGGGCGCCGCGATCGACTCCTCGGTGATCGGCGTCTTGTTCGCGACCGCGATCGCGAGCCTCGCCACCGAGATCCGCGACGTGCGCTCGGCCGGCGCATCGGGCAGACGCGGCGCCGGCTTTCCGCCCGCGAGCAGCGCGCACAGCGCCGACGCGACGCTGCCCGCCGCGCCGATCACGATGCTCGCGCGCAGTCCGAGCAGCTCGATCGTGACGTACCCGCAGGCGAGGGCCCCGACCACCGCACCGACCGTGTTGATCCCGTAGAGCCTCGCCGCGGTGACCGACTCGTCCCCGACCCCGGCGACGAGCAGCGGCAGCGCCATCCCGAGCAGCGTCGTCGCGGCCGCGAGGTACAGCCCGACCGCCGCGAGCTGCACCGCCAGCGCCGCGCCCGGCGAGAGCCCGCCGTCGATCAGCACGTGCTGCAGCGCCAGCGACCCGCGGAGCACGAGCACGCCGAGCACGAACATCAGCGCGGCGCCCAGCTCGACGATCGCGTACGCCACGAGCGGCCGTGCGCCGCGCCGCAGCAGCTTGCCGCCGAGCCACGCGCCCAACCCGAGCCCGGCCATGAACGCCGCGACGACGAGCACGAGCGCGATCGTCGCCGCGGTCGTCACCCCCGTCAGCTCGCGCACCCACGCGAGCTGGTAGAACAGCGCCGCGACCCCCGACATCGCGGTCGCCGCGGACGCGAAGACGTACCGGCGCACGAGGAGACAGTATGCCCTACGGGGCGAGCGTCGTGACCTCTGCCGCCGAGAGTGCGCGGTCGAAGATCATGACCTCGGCGATCTGGCCCTCGACGAAGTGATCGACGCTGCCCGAGGTGATGTCGGCTCCCCAGCTGCGCTACGTTCGGGGCGTGAGAGCGCTGCGCGTCGGAGCGGACGGGACGAGGCTCGAGGAGGTCCCGAGGCCGGCGGCGGCGGGCGAGGCGATCGTGCGGGTCACGATGTCGGGCATCTGCAACACCGACCTCGAGCTCGCCCGCGGATACATGGGGTTTCGCGGCACGCTCGGGCACGAGTTCGTCGGCGTCATCGAGGACGCGGGCGGCGGGCCGCTCGCCGCGGGCACGCGCGTCGTCGGCGAGATCAACGCCGGCTGCGGATCGTGTTCGCGCTGCGAGCGCGGCGGTCCGCGGCACTGCACGACGCGGACGGTGCTCGGCATCGTCGGGCGCGAC
>JAEUJX010000026.1 GCA_016794545.1 Myxococcales bacterium | reverse complement strand
TCGCCCGTCCCATTCGTCGATCGATGGGTGGGGACGCACGCTGATCAGAAGCCCCAGTCGGCCGTCGCGTTCACGCAGCACCGCAGCGAGAGGCTCGGGCAGGCCGTCGAGCGTGATCGGTGCGAGATCCGCGGGCGGTCGAAGCATCGCGAGATCGGCCCGTTCGTCGTCGGTAAGCGCCGCGAGCGCGGCGTCGTCGAGCATGGTGCGGATCTCGTCGAGCACGACGAGCTTGGCGGGTTGATCCGGAGGCACCACGTCTAGCAGAGAGCGGACGGTGCCGATCGTGGGACGTTGACCGGGACGATCGACATGGTGAAGCCCGTCGACGATCGCGGGGATGTCCGCGAGGTTGTCGGCGGCGATGAACGTCTGCCCCGTGATGCCGCGACCGAACGCGGCGTCGCTACGCGCCATCCACGAGCGAGCACGAACCGCGTCGGTACCGGCAGACCGGAGCCGCGTGGTGTCGTATTCGAAGGGGTCATGCGCGAGATAGATGGTCGTCACGGTGGCAGCGCCCAGGCTCACCACCGCCACGGCAGCAAGGACACGCCGCGGCCTGCGAAATCCGAACGTAATCGCGAGAGCTGGGCCGAGACGCAACCGGCGAGTCGGGAACGGGCCAGATGCACATCGCAGGATCAGCGCCGGTAGCAGTGTATAGGAGGCGACCCAGCACACGAGCATGCCGACCGCGCCGATTAACGCAAAGTCCGAGAACCCCCGAAAGCTCGTCACCGCGAGAGAGCCATAGGCGACTGCTGCCGCGAGTGATGCGACCAGTGTTGGCCGAAGAGTTGTCGCGATCGCGCTCGCCATTGCGGATCTGGGGGCATGGTCCATGCGCTCCTCCCGAAATCGGGCGATCAATAGGATCCCGTAGTTGACCCCATTACCTGCGATGATCGCGCCCAGGAAAGCGGTTGCTGCGTTCAGGTGCCCGACGGTGAACACGGCGAGCCCGAAGGCGAGAGTGGTCGAGCCGGCCAAAATGAACCCCAACAGCGCGATCAACCGCGCGCTCCGCAGGTAGGCGATCAGGACGATGCCGACGAGCAACGCGGTCGCCACACCGGACGAGAGCATTCCGCGCACGAGCGCCGAATGCTCCGCGAGCGTGACCACGGGTCCTCCAGCGAACCCGATCTCGACTCCATGATCGGCTGCTACCTGCGTGCGAATCTCGTCGAGGGTCTCGATCAGGCGTTCGCAGCCGTGGACGTCGGTCTTCGGAAACCCCGTATCGAGCACGATCAGCTGCGTTTTTTCATCCGGGGACACGAAACCGCTGCGGCCCAGCTTGGCCTCGGCCTCGCGCTGACGGCTGCGTAGATCGTCGAGACGTGCCTGGCTCGATGCGGCTTCGTCGTCGCTCGGTGGATCGAGATCGATGAACAGCGGATTTGTGGCAAGCTTGGCCGTGCGGATGCGCACGGCCAAGGCATCACGAGCTGCCTCGAGATCCGCGAGCGGCACGAAGAGGTGTCGGTGTGCGCGCAGGTAGTCTCGAGCCACCGCATCGTCATCCTCCACACGCCCCACCAGCTCGAGTGGGAGCGTGCGGGCGCGACGGCTGATCTCAGCAGCTGCTACCGCGCGGGCCGTTGGATCGGCGGCAACCACCAATACCAGCAGCTTGTCCCGCGCCGGCACCCGATCCTCGAGACGGCGAAGGTCGCGTACAGAGGGGGCATCCGCAGGAAGCAGATTTGAGAAATCCGCGTGCAGTGGCAAGTGGTAGGCGACAAGCCAAACCGAGGCGCCGAACGCGACGACGCCGATCGCGAGCAGAGTCGCCCATCGACGAACGAGGAACTCGACGTAGCGCTCTGCACGCGTCATTCAGGACCGTCCGCAGCTGCGGATCGACTCGTCGCCCACGCGACGGCCACGGTCACGCCGGTGACAACCACGAGCACCCATGCCGGCACGGCGATCGTGTGCCCGAGGTATGCGAGCCCGTAGAACCGCGGCAGGCGACCGAGTCCCCCGGCGGCGAGATAACGACCGAATGGATAGTCGGATGCAGGCGCAAGCGCTCGCACGATCGAGATCGGGAGAAGCGGGACGAGCGAGCATGCGAACGTGATGGCGAATGGCGCGCGCCGAAACCCGCGGATCGCCCAGCCGACCACTCCGCGCTCGCGCACGCGATCGATCCTCGGATTGCGCAACGCGCTCTCCACAACCGCGTAGTCCGAAACGCTCGCGACGAGACTGCCCACGGTGGCGGCGACCGCGACCAGCAGCGGCGGGTAGAATGCCGCCATATAGAGGACTCCCGGTTCGTGTGGCACAGGGAGGATCGAGTTTGCGGGGATGCAGTAGATGGCGAGCAAAACGAGTCCCGCCGACGCCGGAACGAACACGACGCCACCCAGGCTGACAATCGCAAGGGCCCCGACAGCGATCACAAACGCGCGCCAGCGTTTAGATGTCGAACGGGGCGTCACCGACTGCACCTCGTCAGTGCACGGGACCAAGCCCGTGATGATTCGCGTCGCGCTTTTTGGCGAGAGCGCTCTTCTTGGCTACCGTGGTCGCAGGTTCGATAGGTTTCGGTGCTTCGGCTGCGCGCATCAGTGCGCGGTGGGCCGCACTCCAGCGGCCAATGGCGGTCACGCACGACAGCACGCCGCAGACCGCGAGCGCGAGGCCGAGGACATCGTGGGCGTGGACGGCCGTGCCGTCATCGGCCGCGAACCACGCGGCGACGAGCGCACCGACCGAGATCAAGACGATCCGTTCTGCGCGTTGCATCGCTCCGCCTCGAAGCTCGAGCCCGACAGCCTCCGAACGAGCACGGGTGTAGCTGACCATGAACGAGCCGCCGCACGCGAGAATCGCGGCGAGTAGCCACACTCCGCCGTCGCGGAGGTACCAGGCAAGCCCGGTGAAGATCGCCAGCTCCGACCAGCGATCCGCGATCGAGTCGAACAACGCTCCTGCGGGACTCTCTTGACTGGTCGCGCGCGCAAGCCGTCCATCGAGAATGTCGAGCATTCCGCCTGCAATGAACAGCCATGCGCCGGTCGCCAAGTATTCGCTCCCGATTGCGATGGCCGCGAGGACGCAAAGCACGAGCGAAAGAACGGTGACCTGCGTAGGTGTCACACGTGCGGCCGTCAACGCTCGCTCCACGGGGCGCAGGAGCCACACCATGAACCCCCCCCAGAAGGGCCCAAGAACGTCGTTTGACTTGTAGCTGCCTAGACCACGGACACGCCCGCGCGCGTGCAGGACCGTGTAGAACGCGAGGCATCCAACGAATGCCGCGGCCAACAATGCCGTCGGTGCCAGAATGCTTATGCGTTCCATGGGCGATGAAAGCCGCGTGCAAGTTCGATGACAGCTCGCTTAAGGAGCGATCGCGGACGACGCCGACGAAGACTGCCAGGAGTGACTCCCGGACGCGCTATCATTGCGTAGGCCCTTTTGCATAGGTTTCGAGACGATCACAACCATCGGTCGATCGCGTAGAGGGTGCAGGCACCTGTGACACCGGCGGCAAGGTCGTCGATCATCACGCCTAGGCCACCATGGACATTGCGATCAAGCCAGCGGATAGGTCCCGGCTTGGCAATATCCAGCACGCGAAACAGAACGAACCCCGCCAGCAGCCAAGCGGCATTGCCGCGATCGACGAGCGCCATCGTCAGCGAGTACCCGGCGACCTCATCCACGACGATTCGCTGCGAGTCGCGCGTTGTCCAGGAGCGATCGGCGATGTCCGCAGCAACGACTCCACAAAACGCAACAAGCGCCACGACACCCAGGTACTGACACGTGTCGAGGTACCGACAGCCCCAGACGAGGGGGACGGCGACGAGCGTTCCGCAGGTCCCCGGCGCAACTGGCGAGTATCCAACTCCGCCGCCGGTCGCGATGGCTCGCGCAACCAGGATGCGAGTCCTGCTGCCCGGTCTTCGCCGGCTACGCGAGCGTACGGTGGACTGCCCCTCGGTCACCATTCACTCATGATAGAAGCGCTCCCGAACGACCAAACCGTCGCGCCAGCGTCGAACTGCGACCTGGTTCATCTTGAGTGGCCCCATCCCCTCGATCTCAAGATTGTACTCCCATTCGGAGAACGTCGTATCTCCGTGCGCGGCGTGAGCGATAACACGCGCATGGAACCTCTTGATGTTGGTCTCCATCGTCTGACGAGCCTGGATCCACGCGTCGCGACCCACGCGCTCCGGCTCGTCGTTTTCCTGGGCAACGACGTCCTCGGCGTACAGTGTTCGCAGCGCCTCGACCGACTTGCCGGCGATGATCAGGGCGTTCAGCTGATGATCGAGATCGCACGTAATCATCTGGTAGATAGATATATGTCGATACGTCGATATCCGTCAACCGAGGGCATGAGCCTTCGACCTCGTCCGGCGTGAACGGAAACACGCCACTGGACGACACGAAGCTCCGCTTCTCGCGCGTGAGCTGCGTTCGGCGCCGTCAGGAGCGCCGCCCTGACAACGCATCTGCGTTCGCTCGTAGGAACTCGCTCACCGACCTCGGCTGCGAACCCGTGAGCTCTGCCATTGCCCGCGGCGGCGACCAGCTGACCGGTCGCGACGGCTTGAGCTCCCGCCATGAGCAGCAGATCCATGTACAGGTTGTTGCGCAGCACCGTATGCGTGATCGGAAGTTGCGCGAGTCGTGCCTCTGTTTCGCGGTGATCGCGAGCGAAGCCGATCGGGGAGTCTGGGCGCGGATTTGTCAGCGACGTGTAAACGATGTGTTCGATGCCGGCGGCAAGGGCGGCGTCGATGGCGGCGAGGTTGGACTTCAGCCGCTCGCCAGGTGCGAGATCCGACGTGCTGATGAGGAGCATCCGGCGGGCCCCCGCGAACGCAGATTTCAGCTGGTCCGGCTCGTGGAAATTCGCCTGTCGGACCTCGATGCCGCGAGCTGCGTAGGCGGCGAGCTCATTCGGCGTGCGCGTCGTCGCGACGATCGGTACGATGTTGCGCTCGAGCAGACGCTCGAGCACCAGGCGTCCGAGCTGGCCGGAGCCGCCGGTGACGAGATAGGGGCCAAGCGTCCTGTCGCTCAAAGTTCTTCTCCTGAGTGTGCTCGAGCGGTGTGCGCCATCCCAAGCTGTTGATTCGTCCCGGTCGAGATCACGAGACAGACATCTGTGGTCTGTAAGGCGCAGCGCCGGCGGCCGCCGTGCATAGGCGGGCGCCGCGCAGGACGAGCGTGACGCCTGCCATCCTCACCCTTGCGCGAAAAGATGCGTACACGTCGTTCCCGGCACACCAGCACGAGCGCGCAGGCGCCGAGGAACGCGACGCCCGGGACGAGCAGAAGCAACGCGGACGTCACCTCGACCGTACCGACGACGAGCCGCGTCCGATCGGGCCATTCGCAGAGGCCGAAGCCCAGGACGTGCCGCTCCGCGCCCGCGAGCTTCGATCCGCCCCGCCATCAGATACGACACTCCGAGCAGACCGGACAGAACCGAGAGGGTCGTTCGAGTCCTCGTTCCTGTCATGGCTTCATCGCACTCCCCACATCGGGATCGACAACGCCACCACCACGAGCGCCGCCGCCACGACCAGTGATTTCGCGTGCACTCGCCGCGCTTGCTTGCGCACCTGGACGAGCTCGGCGGCCTCGGTGATGGCCTCTGTCCCGGTGTCCATGTCGCGCTGACCGCGCGACGCAAGCGCCACTCACGTCTTCTCCCGGGCCTGAAACACGCCCAGCGCCCCCGCCCAGAACGGCAAGAACAGGGCAAGCCGCCACCATCGATCCGCTCCCGTTGCGACGAGAACGGTCGCGACGAGCCCACTAGCAGCGACGAGGGTCACACCGAACTTCATGCGCTTCCGCCGCTCGCGGACTCCGATGTTCATGACGCAGGCGGATCCGGCTTCGGTCGGGTACGTCATGCGGTGGTTCCCGGCTCCAGCGTCCATCGATACATTTAAATACATCGATGAGCGGAGAACGTCGATAGCGATTCGAGCCGGAGGGCCGCGCTACAAGCGGACAAGCCGTCACGCCGCCCGAAGCCCAAGGCGTGCTCCGGCTGGTTCAGATTTCCGCGGATTCACGCATGTCCACCGGTTCGAGCGCTTCGTAGATCGGGATGCCGTGGGCGATCACGCCGTCGATGCCGGAAGCCCGAACTCTACCGCCGGGTTCATGTTCACGAGCGTCACGCACGCTGACGGCGAGGTGAGTTAGGGCCCGCGAGAGGTCGTGTCGATCGAATCGCGATCGAAATGGATCGCGTGGGATCGACACGACACGCGACGGCGTGATCGCGAACACGTCGAATCGCGGTGGTCTCATTCGTCCGCGCTCGCCTGACAAACGTCGCTCCGATCGGGAAGAAGATCCCCGCGAAGGAGTTCGCCGCGATCAACATTGACCCGCATCGGTCCGCGGCGATGGAACTACGCAATCTCCCGGAAGAATTTCCGGTTTCTGTGGTTCTGCGCCGAGTCACCCGTTGTGACGGCTTTCCACGGTGACTAGTCGGTGACTAGAGTCGACTTGTCTGCAATATATTGTGGCGCGGGGCAGAGTTGAACTGCCGACCAAGGGCTTATGAGACCCCTGCTCTACCACTGAGCTACCGCGCCGGGGTTGCCGAGCATGCTCGGCAGAAGTGAGGGCGCAGAAACTAAAGGACTCGTTGCGATCTGGCAAGGTCTCGTGGCCGGAAGTCCGCAAGGTGCCAAGGATTTCGGGGAGATGTCTCGCCAGGTGGGGAGGGATGGGCTAATGTGCCGCCCGTGATCGGGGATCGTCTAATGGCAGGACAGGAGCCTTTGGAGCTCCCTATCAAGGTTCGAATCCTTGTCCCCGAACGACAGGTGGGACCTCGTTCATGAAGCTCGACAAGACGTGCTCTCTGTTCTTTGCGACGAAGATCGATAGCAAGCTCCGCGAGGGGCTCGCGCTGTCGAAGCCCGGCGACAAGAAGTACTTCGATGGCAGCTCGGAAGACTTCCTTCGCATCCTCGAGATCGGGGACGAGAAGGACAAGGAGCGGTGGATCGGGAAGGTGATCAAGCCCGGACCGGCCGTGACCGAGGTCGACGACATCCAGCGGAACATCCTGTCGATCCTGCGGCGCGTGGCGCCCAACGCGCGGATCCCGCAATCCGCCGTCAAGATTTTCGTACTGCAGGGGCACCACATGTCCCCCGCAGTCATCGACGACGAGGCCGAGGGCGACGAGCTCGAGGAAGCTGGGAGCGGCCCCTACATCACGTACTGAGCGACGCGTCGTCGGGGGTGATACCCTGGAGGGGTGCGGGGGACTCGCGTCATCGTGATCGCCGTGGCCGTCGCGTCGGCCGCCGCGTGCGCGAACCGCTCCCCGTACCAGTGCACGGCCACCGACCAGTGCGTGCTCGGCGGTCAGCAGGGGTTCTGCGAGGCCGAAGGGTTCTGCAGCTTCTCCGATCCGGGCTGTGACAGCGGGCGCCGGTTCGAGCCGAACGCCGGTGGCGGTCTTGGCGGTTCGTGTACGAGCGGCGGCCCTCGCGATGATGCGCCGCCGAACGCGTGCGGCGCGGTCGGGCAGGCGTGCTGCAGCGGCGAGCCGGCCTGCGGCGACGGCACGTTCTGCATGGCCGGGACGTGCCAGCAGTGCGTGACCGACGTGACGATCGGCCATCGCTACATCTGCCAGACCAGGTACGACGGATCGATCTGGTGCGCGGGCGAGAACGACAACGGCGAGCTCGGCAACGGCTCGGCGGGCATCGATCAGCTGACGCCGACGCAGGTCACGGACGCGATGGGCCCGCTCACCGACGTCACGAAGCTCGGCGTCGCGTACGACGCATCGTGTGCGATCCGCGCCGGCGGCAGCGTGTGGTGCTGGGGCATCGGCGGCGACGGCCAGCTCGGCAACGGCGGCACCGCGATGGGGCAGAGCCCCCTGCCGGTGCGCGTCGTCATGCAGAACGGGATGCCGCTGACCGGCATCGTCGAGCTCGACGGCGGCTACGGCCACGTCTGCGGGCGCGACGAGGCCGGCGAGGTGTGGTGCTGGGGCCGCAACGGCAACGGGCAGCTCGGCAACGGCACGACCACGCCGGCGAACCAGAAATTCGCGACGCGCGTGCTGAACGCGTCGGGCGGCACGCCGTTCACCGGGGCGCAGTCGCTGTTCGCGGGCGGCGACTTCACGTGCGTCCTCAAGGCGACGGATCAGCTGTGGTGCTGGGGCGCGGACTACGACGGCCAGCTCGGCGACAACCTGACCGCGAACCGCCTCGTGCCGTTCATGGCGGCGCGCACCACGTCGGCGAGCGCGGGGCTGTTCCACCTCTGCATCCTCGACGCCGACGGGAGCGTCTCGTGCGCGGGCGCGAACTACCACGCGCAGGTCGGCAACGGCGAGGGCGGCGCGTTCAACGGCGCCGACCAGAGGACGTTCGAGAAGGTCCTCGCCGAGCCGGGTGGCGCGCCGATGACCGGTGCGAAGGCGGTGGTCGCCGGCGGCCCGATGAGCTGCGCGGTGATGCAGGACGACACCGTGCGCTGCTGGGGCGACAGCTTCTTCGGGCAGACCGGCACGGGGACCGGATCGCAGGTGCCGTTCGAGGTGCTGGTGCGGACGCCGGCGGGCGCGAAGAAGCTCGAGAAGGTCGACCGGCTGGTCGCGCGGTATCCGCGCGCGTGCGCGCACACCGAGGCGGGGGCGTGGGTGTGCTGGGGCCGCGGCCGCAGCGGCGAGTTCGGCAACGGCAAGACGATCGACCGCGGGCTCGCGGAGCCGCTCACCGGAGTGACTTGCCCGTGAAGCCGAGGTCGATCCCCCAGGTCTTCGACCTCCCGCGCGGCACGGTGCTCGGGAAGTACGAGATCCTGCGGAAGCTCGCGGTCGGCGGGATGGCCGAGATCTACCTCGCGCGGCAGCGCGGCACGGCGGGCTTCGAGAAGCTCGTCGTGATCAAGCGGATCCTGCCGAACGTCGCCGAGGATCCGACGTTCGTGCAGATGTTCCTCGGCGAGGCGCGGCTCGCCGCGACGCTCCAGCACCCGAACATCGCGGACGTCTACGACGTGGACGAATTCGAGGGCGCGCCGTTCTTCGCCATGGAGTACGTGCACGGCCAGGACGTGCGCCACATCCGCCAGGCGGCGCGCCAGCGCGACGAGCACGTGCCGCTCGCGATCGGCCTCGCGATCGTGCACGGCACGGCGTCCGCGCTCGACTACGCACACGAGCGGACCGCGCCCGATGGGCTGCCGCTCGGGCTCGTCCACCGCGACGTCTCGGCGAGCAACGTCATCGTCAGCTACGACGGCGCGGTCAAGCTGCTCGACTTCGGCATCGCGCGCGCGTCGAGCCACACGCACAAGACGCAGACCGGGACGCTCAAGGGGAAGATCCCGTACATGTCGCCCGAGCAGTGCCGCGGCATGCCGCTCGACTTCAAGAGCGACCTGTTCTCGCTCGGCGTCGTGCTGTACGAGCTGACGACCGGGCGGCGGCCGTTCCGCGGCGAGAGTGACTTCGAGATCATGGACCAGATCGTCCACAAGGGCGCGCCGCCGCCGTCATCGGTGGTCACCGGCTATCCGCCGGAGCTCGAGGCGATCGTGATGAAGCTGCTCGCGATGAAGCCGGCCGATCGCTACGGCTCCGCCGAGGCGATGCTGCACGATCTCGATCCGTTCATCGGCGCGCACCGGCTGTGGGTCTCGCCCAAGGCGCTCGGCAAGTACATGAAGGCGCTGTTCCACGACAAGATCGCCGCCTGGGAGCTGGCCGAGCGCGAGGGCGTCACGCTCGGCCAGCACATCACGGAGGCGATCACGTCGCCGACCGCGAAGAGCGAGCTGCTCACGCCGCCGTCGGCGTTCCCCGGCCTCGTCCCGATCTCGCAGGAGATGCCGGCGGTGAAGAGCGCGCAGATCGCCGCCGTCGAACCGCCGGGCGATGTGGCGTCGTCGAGCGGTGACGTGTCGTCGCGTTCGATGGCATATCCCGAGCTGCGGCCGTCGCGCACCGGGCTGTGGATCGTGCTCGCGCTCCTCGCGATCGGCGCGGGCGGCGCGGCGGGGTTCTTCTACTACAACGGTCAGACGGAGGACGCGCCGGCCCGGCGCGGCGAGCCCGTGACCGAGCCCGTGCGGATGGAGCCCGTGAAGACCGGGTCGGGGACGACCGAGCCGGGGAAGGCGGGCGCGGCGTCCGCGACGTCGGGCGCGGCGTCTGCGAAGGCGGGCACGGACTCCGCGACGTCGGGCACGGAGCCGGGGAGTGCGGGTGCGGCGTCTGCGAACGCGGGCACGGACTCCGCGACGTCGGGTGCGGCGTCTGCGAAGGCGGGCACGGACTCCGCGACGTCGGGTGCGGCGTCCGCGAAGACAAGCACGGAGCCGGGGAAGGCGGGCGCGGCGTCCGCGGACGTCGTCGCGGCGCCGAAGAAGCCGGCGGTGAAGCCGGCGGTGAAGCCGGCGGTCAAGCCACCCGTGAAGCCGAAGAAACCGAAGGACACATGGGATCCAAACTCGCCCTTCTTGCCGCCGAGCTGATCGCGCTCGGTCTGCTCGCCTCGCGCGACGCCGCCGCGGACACCGCGAAGGCGCGCGAGCTGTTCAAGCAGGGCATCGAGCAGTACAAGGCGAAGAACTACGACGCCGCCGCGGCGACGCTCGCGAAGTCGTACGAGCTGGACCCGAGGCCCGATGCGCTGTTCGCGCAGGCGCAGGCGGAGCGCCTCGCCGGGCGGTGCCGCGAGGCGACCGTGCACTATCACCAGCTGCTCGAGACGTCGCAGGACCTGCCGACCATCAAGGCGGTGCAGGCCAACCTCGCGCTCTGCGCGAAGGAGCCGGAGCCGCCGCCGGTGGTGGTGGCTCCCAGGCCGGAGGACAGCGCGAAGCCCGCGCCGCCTTCGCCGCCGCAGATCATCACGAAGACCGTCGTGCGCGACGTCCCGCGGAGCGACACGCTCGCGACGGTGCTGTTCGCCGGCGGCATGCTCGCGGTCGGCGGCGGCGTCGGCCTCTACATCGCGTCGAACGGCGCGCTCGACGATGCGAAGCACGCGCGCACGCTCGACCAGCACGAGAAGCTCACCGACCGCGCGAAGACCGAGCGCACGCTGTCGTTCATCACCGGTGGCGTCGGCCTCGCGATGATCACCGTGGCGATCATCAAGTGGAGCGCGGGCGGACCGAGCGAGAGCCGGGCGGCGAGCGAGGTCGCCGTCACGCCGACGAGTGGCGGCGGCGTGGTCACGTTCTCGACGGGCTTCTAGAGCGCGTCGAGCGCGAGCAGCGGGTCGCCCTGCGTGACATCGGCGCCGTCGGCGACGAGCACCTCGCGGACGCGGGCGCGCTCCGGAACGCCGGCGCCGCCGTACGTGACGCGGTGGAACGTCTTCATCACCTCGAGCAGGCACACCGTGGCGCCCGGTGCGAGCTCGTCG
>JAEUJX010000020.1 GCA_016794545.1 Myxococcales bacterium | reverse complement strand
TGATCGCGGCCGAGGCGCCGAGCGCGGCGGCGATCAGTACGCCGCGCCGGTGCGTCGGCGCGGCCGGCGCCGGGACCGAGGCGGTGATCGACGCGGGGATGGGCGCCGGCGGGATCGCGCCGATGTCCTGGGTCACGCGCTCGTCATGCTCGTCGGGCAGGTCCGCGATCGGCTCGCCGCGCAGCACGCGCGCGACGTGGGCCATCGCGGGGCGCCGCACCGGATCGGGATCGAGGCAGCGCGCGACCAGCGCGTCGTACGCGGCCGACACCGGCGCGAGCGAGCGCACGCGCGGTGCGGTCTCGACGAGCTGCGGCGAGTAGCTGTCGGTGAAGCCACCGAACGGGCGCTGCCCGGTCACCGCCTCGAACAGCATGATGCCGAGCGCCCACACGTCGACGCTCGGCGCGATCCGGCCGCCGACGAGCTGCTCGGGCGCCATGTACGCGAGCGTGCCGATCCTCCGGCTCGTGACCAGCGCGGCGTTGTCGCCGAGCAGCTTCGCGATCCCGAAGTCGACGATGCGCGGCGAGCCCGCGTGGAGCATGACGTTCGCCGGCTTGAGATCGCGGTGCACGAGGCCGTGCGCGTGCACCGCCTGCATGCCTTCGGCCACGGCGGCGAGGAGCGTGCGCGCGGTCGCCTCGTCGAGCGGCCCGCGCGCGAGGTGCGTGGCGAGATCGGGGCCGTCGAGGCGCTCCATGACCAGGAAGCAGCGTCCGCTCGCGCGGTCGACCCCCGCGTCGAGCACGCGGACCACGCTCGGGTGGTGGACCTCGCGCGTGGCGGCCTCGATCTGGAACGAACCGTCGGCCGCGTCGCGGAGCAGCTTGAGCGCGAGCCGCGTGCCGTGGACCCGGTGCGTGCACGCGTAGACCTCGCTCGATCCGCCGCGCCCGAGCAGCGCGCCCAGCGTGTAGTCACCGATGGTCGAGATGGGAGGCAGGGGAGCGTCCATACGTTGTGAGGCCGAGACGCGCGAGATACTGTGGCACGAGATGCGAGCGCCGTTGGCGACAATCCTCGCGGCCGCCGCCGTCGCCGGCGCCGGCGGCGCGGCGCGCTCCGACGACGTCGAGGCCGCCGCGCAGGTGCACCTCGACCGCGGGATCGCGGCGTTCGGCGCCGGGGACCTCGCGCTCGCGAAGCAGGAGCTCCTCACCGCGGTCGAGCTCGTGCCGCACAAGCCGAACCCGTATCGCTGGCTCGCGCTCGTCGAGATCCAGGACGGTGACTGCGCGCACGCGCGGCTCGACGTCGACAGCTTCCTCGCGCGCGTCCCCGCGGACGATCCGCGGATCCCGGAGCTCGTGCGCGCGCGCGACGGCTGCAAGCAGAAGGGCGTGCCGCAGATCGCCCCGCGGCCGGTCGTCGAGCAGCCGGTGCCGCCGGCGCCTCCGCCGGAGCGCTCGGTCGCGACGCGCTGGTGGTTCTGGACGGCGATCGGCGCCGGCGCGCTCGCGATCACGGGCGCCGTGTTCCTCGCCACGCGCGACGGCGGGCCGAGCGAGCTGCCCGCTATCCAGTGCGACGCGAGCGGGTGCCGGTGACCCGCCTCGTCCTCGTGCTCGCGCTCGTCGCGGCGTGCGGAGACGACGATCCGTGCGCCGGGCGCAGCGGTGCGTGCATCGCGCTGCACGTCGACGGCGACCTCGAGGTCGTCGATCAGCTCGAGCTGGATCTGCTCTACGGCGGCATCCACAGCACCGTCACCACGCAGCGCGCGGGCGCGACCACCGCGCCGCCGCTCGTCGTCGCGATCGAGCTCGAGCTCGCCGCACTCACCCATGTCGGGGTCGTCGCGGCGGGGAAGCTCGGCGGCAACGTCCTCGGCACCGGCGCCGCCGCGGTCGAGCTCGAGGCCGGCGAGCACCGCACCGTCGAGATCGCGCTGGCGCCTCCGGACACGTGCACCGCCGGATCGTTCTACTGCGGCGGCGACAAGGTCGCCGGGGATCCGCAGACGCTGTACCAGTGCAATGCGGGTGGCGTCCCGCTCGCGCGCGGGCGCTGCCGCGTGGCGTGTACGGTGCGCCCCGGCGACGACGACGCGTGCACCGATCCGGCGACGTGCCAGGACGGCGGCTTCTACTGCGGCGGCGACAAGCTCACCGGCGATCCCCAGTCGCTCTACACCTGCAACGGCGGCGCCGGCACCAACCGCCGGGTGTGCCCCGACGGCTGCATCATCCACCCCGGCGCCGACGATCGCTGCCGCTGAGGTCACGGACAGGTCGGTGCGACCTGACCGTCGGAGCCTGTCGAGACGTACGCGTCGGCGACGAACCGCCCGTC
>JAEUJX010000014.1 GCA_016794545.1 Myxococcales bacterium | reverse complement strand
CGCTGCTCGCGATGTGGCTCGAGGTGCCGTGGCGCGAGCCCCTCGACGCCGACGAGCGCGCGCTGATGATGCGCGTCGACCGGGACCTCAAGGCCGCCCGCAAGGCCGACCGCGCGCTCGCGTTGCCGTATGCCGAGTGGGCCGAGCTGCGCGAGCACCTCGGTGACGACGAGAAGGCCGAGGAGCTGCGCGCGAAGGCGACCGCGCCGAGCCTCGCGATCGGCTATCGCCGGTACGCGATGGAGGCCGAGCTCGAGGGCGGCTGGTCGCTCGTGCTGCCGGGCGCGTTCGTCGGCTCGTGGGAGGACGACCGGTACTGGGCGACCGATGGGGACCGGATGATCGAGGTGACCTGTCTCGAGACCACGGGAGGCCAGACCTCGGCCGAGCTGCTCGCGATCGCGCCGGAGGCGCACCCGGTCCGGGAGCGGATCGACGACGGCACGCGCTGCGGCCGCGCCGAGGCCTACGACGAGGGCGCGGTCCACGTCGTCCACGGCCTGATGGCCGCCGCACCCGGGGTCGCGATCATCACGTGCAAGGCCGCAGTCGAGGACGAGCCGTGGGCCCTCGCGACGTGGCGCTCACTTCGTCGCGCGTAGCTCGACGTCGAACGTCTGGTGCGCGGCGACGTGCGTGAGCGCCGGCTGCGCGTCCCACAGCGCGTCCTCGACGCACTGCTGCCAGGCGCGCTTCTGGGCCGCGCTCGTCCCCGCGGGCGGCGAGAGCTCCACCGCGAGCTCCGCGATCTCCAGGTACGTGAGCTCGAGCTTCGCGCGGATGTCGACGGTCTCGACGCGGCAGGCGGAGAGCAGCGGGCGGAGCTGGCGCGCGAGATCGGGCGGCTCGTGATAACCGCCGGTCCCCGAGCCGCGGCCGAACGTGTCGATCACGCCGCCACAACCGCACCCGCCGCCGCCGATGCCCGACATCCCGAAGCCGAAGCCGAGCGCGTAGCCCTCGCTGCCGCCCCACTGCGTGTAGAGCGACCACGTGCTGTTCACGCCGCGCGCCGCGAAGTCGACCCGGCGCTGGAGTCGCTCGTCGAGAGAACCGAGCGCGGACAGCTCGCGCGCCACGTCGGTGCCGCGCTGCGCGTCGGGTTGCACGAGCCGCTGCGTGCGGCGGCCCCACACGAGGCCCTCGATCACGATCGGCCCCGACGACGGATCGCCCTCACCCCACCACGTACACGACGCGCCCTCGGGCATCATCACGTCGGTCTGGTCACCGCACGACGAGTCGCTGCGCGGGGTGATCTGTGTCCACCCCGGTGCCTTCACCGTGACGAAGTCCAGCGAGATCGGCCGCACCAGCAGCGTCGCATCGAGGTTCGCGGGATCCTCGACGTGTCCCGCGCGCACCGCCATGCCGTCGGTCGCGGCGGCGAGCGGCGCGAGGTGCGCCTCCTCGTCACGGACGGGCTGCTGGCCGCCGCCCCCGAGCGCGATCACGTGCACGAGCGTGCCGGCCGGCAGCACGCGCTTCAGCGTCGCGGGTGACAGCGCGGAGAGCCGCTCGCTCATGCGCTCGTCGGTGACGAGCACGACGCGCCGGGTCCCGCCCGTGCGCTCGAGCCAGCTCGCGGCGTCGGCGAGTGCGGCGTCGAAGTGCGAGCCGTTGCGCGGAGCGATCGCGCGGAGCTCGCGGTCGACGCGCGCGGCCGCCTGGGAGGCGGTCGTCCAGCCGGGCAGGAGCGCGCGAGAGCGCCGCGCGTACGCGAGGACCTGCACGCGGCTGTCGGGCGCGGCGCGCAGGTATGACCCGACGAGCTGCCGCTGGGCCTCGAGGTCATCGGCCGACATCGAGCGCGAGGCGTCGACGAGGATCACGGTGGCGAGGTCGCGCGGCACCTCGGACAGGCGCGCCGCGAGATCGAGCTCGACGCGCGCGAGGTGCTCCGGGCCGAGCGCGAGCCGCCCCGCGAAGGCGCCGATCCGCTCGCCGCTCGGGCGCTTCGCGACCTCGGGCGCCGGGAACGCGATCCACTCCTCGTTGCCGGTGGAGCCCCGGTGCGTCTGCACGGCCGTCGCACACGCCGCGTCGATCTGCTCGGCCTTCACCCGCCGCCCGCGCAGCGCGAGCTCGGACACCTTGACCCAGCTCGCCGGCACCGCGGCGTAGCGCAGGTCGGCCGCGAAGCAGGTCGGCACGCTGACCGACAGCTCGAGCGCGAGCACGCCGCCGTGCGCCGTGGCGACGCTCAGGGTGACCGCGCCGGGCTCGCCGCTGATCATCACCGCGGACCGCTTCTCGCCGGGCTTCTCCTCGTCCATGCCGAGCGCGTCGAACTTCTGCGACGCGGTCTCCGCGGCCTCGAGCGCGAGCACGTGCTCGGCACCGTTCAGCCGCACTGTCGCACCGGTGACGATGCCGAGCGGAGGCAGCGCGATCCCGCCGAACGCCTGCGCGTACTGCCTGGCCTCGACGGGGATCACGAACCGCGCGGTGAGCGACGCGATCGGACCCTCGAGCTTGCCGCGCACGAGCTGCGGCGCGAGGTCGTGGTCCGCCGTGCGCTGGGACCAGGCGTGAGCGCTTCCCGCGAACAGCACGGCCAGGGCCACGGGCACGAGGCGCATGGCCATGAGACAGCGGCCGCGGCGGCAGGTTCCGGAGAACTACGCTACCGTGGACGCCATGGACGACTTCGATTCCAGCTTCTTCATCATGAGGGCGCTCGCGGGGCCGATGACGGCGGTGGTGACGATGCTGGTCACGATCACGATCTTCGTGCCGATCGTCCTCTACGTCGTCGCCCGGTGGAAGGCAGCGCGCAGCGGTGAGTCCGACAACCACCTCGGCCTCAAGGTGGCGCTGCACTACTTCGCGATCAGCGCGTTCCAGCTCGGGCTCGCCGGCATCACGCTGCTCGTGTGGGCGCTGATCACCTCGGCGCCATCGGAGACCAAGAGCGTGTTCAACCGCCTCGCGCTGGGGATGATCGTGCCGGCGGGGCTCGTGATGGCGGCGCACATCTCGCTGCTGCGCCGCACGAACGATGCGACTTCGGCGAGCGTTCGCCGGCTGTTCGCCGGATACAACCTGATCGTCACCGGGCTCCTCGGCTTCATCGCGCTGATCATCGCGTTCCAGGCGCTGTTCGCGAAGGGCAGCTCCGGCGAGATGGGCCGCGTCGCGGGCGCGATGGTCCTCGTCTACGGCACCGCGTGGGCGGTCGTCGGCTGGCGGTTCGGTCAGCTCGTGCTGCCGGGCGGCCCGGGCGCGGGGACCGGCACCTCCGCGTCGCCGCCGCCACCGGCCACGTCGTCGTCCTCGCCGTCGTCGGCCGGTCCGCCTCCGCCGGCCGCACCGTCGGCGCCCGCGCCGCCCGCGGCGACGCCGAGCTCGTCGAGCGGCGGCCTGCCTTCGCTGGGCGGTGGCTCGTTCCCGCCGATCGAGCCGAAGCCGTAGCTACGGCTTCGGCGTGATCTTCGCCGGCTCGATGTGCTCGGGGATGAACCGGCGGTCGACGAGATCGCTGATGTCGAGCGGGCCCTTCAGGATGCCGGCCTTGATCGCGTACTTCATGATCCCCTGCATGTCCTCGTCGGTCGGCGTGAGCTGGCGATAGCTGACGCGGTCCGGAGGCTGCGTCAGGACGTACTCGAGCAGCTTCTGGTCCTGGCGGAAGTACGGGGCGGCGACCTTGGCGGCCTGGAGGCGGTTCTGCTCCGCCCACTCGCCCGACTCGGCGATCCCGCGGACGAGATCACGCACGACCTCCGGGTGCTCCTGGATCAGCTCGTCACGTACGACAAGCACGCAGGACACGAAGCGCGGCCAGATGTCCTTGGCGAAGTAGAGGACGCGGCCGGTGCCGTCGAGCTGCGCCTTGGCCGCGTGCGGCTCGCCGATGAAGTACGCGTCGATCGCACCGGCGGCGAGCGCGCTCGGCATGTCGGGCGGCGGCATGTCGACGAAGTTGATCTCCTCGGGCTTCATGCCCTCGTCCTCCATCAGCTTCGTGATCACGAGGTACTGGTTCGAGTACTTGCTCGGGCGCGCGAACGTCTTGCCCCTGAGGTCGCGGATCGACTTCGCGGGCGAGTCCTTCGGCACGATCACCGTCGAGCCGTCGCGGTGGCCGAGGTACACGATGCGGATCGGCACGCCCTGCTCGCGCAGCACCATCGCGAGCGGCGCGAGCAAGAACGTCGCGTCGAGCTTGCGGCTCTTCAGCGCCTCGACGACGGTCGGGAACTCGGTGAAGCGCTGCGACTCGAAGCGCGTCCCGGTGGTCGTCGACTTCGTCGCGAAGTCCGTGACCGGGCAGGTCAGGTGACAGGTGACGGGCAGGAAGCCCACACCCAGCGTCGCGGCCGCCGCCTCGCCGCCGCCGCGCCACGGCTTCTTGTGGAGGAGCGTGAGCACCACCAGGGTGGCGACGGTGATCAGCGTGAGGCGGAGGCGGTACGTCATGACAGGCCGAGCTCCTCCAGGATGGCCTGCTCCGCCTCGGCGACGCCAGGGGAAGCGGGCGTGCGCGACCGATCTCCGGGCAGATCCAGGATCTTTCGCACGCTCGTGGGGCGTGCCCCGAGCACCAGCACGCGGTCGGCGATCATCACCGCCTCCTCGATGTCGTGCGTCACGAACACGACGGTGCGGGGGCGCTCGGCCAGCGTCGCGACCAGCTCGCGCCGCATGCGCGTGCGCGTCTGGTAGTCGAGCGCGGAGAACGGCTCGTCGAGCAACAGGATGTCGGTCTCGGCCGCGAGCGCGCGAGCGAGCTCGACGCGCTGGCGCATGCCGCCGGACAGCTGGTGCGGATAGCTGCCGGCGAACTCGGCGAGCCGCGTGATCTCGAGCCAATCGGCGACCTTCTTCGCGCGCGAGTCGACCGGAGCGTCGCGGGGCAGACCCTGCTCGATGTTCTGCCGGACCGTGAGCCACGGGAACAGGCCGCCGTCCTGGTAGATCGTGCGGCTCGCGCCCTTGCGCTCGACGGTGCCGCGCGTCGGCTGCAGGTGGCCGGCGAGCAGCGAGAGCAGCGTGGACTTGCCGCAGCCCGAGGGGCCGACGCACACGACGAGCTCGCCCTTCGCGACGCGCAGGTCGAGCTCGTCGATCACCTTGACGCCGGGGTAGTCGAACCCGACGCCGGACAGGTCGAGGATGATCTCGCTCATCGCTCGAACCCCCAGCGCACCGACGGGATCCGGGTGAGCCGCGAGAACACGAGGTCGAGGGCGATGCCGATGAGGCCGATCGTGATCATCCCGGCGACGACGAGGTCCATACGGAGACCGTTGCGCGCGTCGATGATGAGGAAGCCGAGGCCGCTGCGGACCGCGATCATCTCGGCGGCGACGACGACCATCCACGCGACGCCGATCGCGACGCGCAGCGCGGTCACGAGCTGCGGCATGATCGCCTGCAGCGTCACCCGGAACAGCACGTCGGCCGGCGACAGGCTCATGTCCTCGGCGACCCGGTAGTAGATCTTCGGCACGGTCGCGACCGCCGCCGAGGTCGCGAGGACGAGCTGGAAGAACACCGCGATGAACAGGATGAAGATCGCCGGCGGATCGCCGACGCCGAACCAGATGATCGCGAACGGGATCCACGCGATCGGCGACAGCGAGCGGAAGAAGTTCACCCACGGCAACAGCGCGGCGCGCGTCTGGAGCGAGCGCCCGATCACCAGGCCGAGCGGCACCGCGGCCAGGACGCCGACCGAGAAGCCCCAGGCGACGCGGTAGAGCGATGCGATGATGTCGTCGAACAGGCGCCCGGACCGGATCTCCTGGCCGAACGCGGTCGCGACCTCCGGTGGCGACGGCACCGTGCCGGTCGGGAACGCGCCGGCCGCGTGGGCGCCCCACCAGATCGCGAGGAGTACGAGCCCGGTCAGGACCGGGAACAGGACCTTCTGCACGGCCGACGCATCCTAGCCCGTCAAAGTTGACAGGAGGCTGACAATTCCGCGTCGTAACACGAGTACATGCACCGGCAGCTCCTCTCGACGTCGCAGCCGTTCTCGTTCGACCAGACGCTGGCGTTCATCCGCCGGTTTCCGCCGTGTCAGGGCGAGTACCTCGTCGAGGACGACGCGGTGACGGCGGCCGTCACCCTCGGGGATCGCGCGGTCCCGGTGACCGTCTGCCGGGCGGGCACGGGGGCGGCGGTCGAGACGCCGCGGGCCGCCGACCTGACCGCGGCCGCCGAGGTCGCGGCGCGCTGGATCGGGGCGGCGGACGATGTCGGCGCGCTGTACCGGGCCGCCCGCGGCGACGCGCCGTTCGAGCGGCTGATCGCGGTGCTCCACGGTCTCCATCAGGTCCGCTTCCTGTCGCTCGCGGAGATCAGCGTGTACTGCGTGATGATGCAGCGGACGCCGATCGCCCGCGCGGCGGCGATGAAGCGCGCATTCCTCGCGCGGTTCGGGACGCCGGTCGAGGTCGCCGGCCGCACGCTCCTGGCGATGCCCTCGCTCGCGGCGCTCGCCGACCTCGAGGCCGGTGACCTCGGCGACGCGATCCGTCACGCGGCGAAGGGACGGTCGATCGCGAACGTCGTGCGCGGCGTGGCGGCGCTCGGCGAGCGCGCGCTCCGCGAGGCACCCTACGCGGAGGCGAAGGCCGCGCTGCTCGCGATCCCCGGCATCGGCCCGTTCTCCGCGGGGGCGATCCTGCTGCGCGGGCTCGGGCGGATGGAGGAGGTGCCATCGCTCGCGCTGTTCGCGCGCGATGCCGCGCTCGTCTACGGACCGGCGTTCTCGGGGGCCGCGATCGCCCGGCGCTACGACGGTCAGCTCGGGTACTGGAGCTACTACCTGAAGGCCGGCGCGGCGCGGCTGAATAGTTGAAGAACGGACCGAGTGTGCCCAAGCTCCGCGCATGGATCGCTGGATCACGATCAAGACGGCCGACGGGCCGATGCGCTCCTACTTCAACGCTCCGTCCGGTCGCGGACCCCACCCGGGCGTCGTCGTGCTGCAGGAGGCGTACGGCGTCAACGCGTACGTGAAGAGCGTGTGCGATCGGCTCGCCGACGCCGGGTACACGGCCGTGGCACCCGAGCTGTACCA
>JAEUJX010000772.1 GCA_016794545.1 Myxococcales bacterium | reverse complement strand
CGACGAGGAGCGGCTGGTCGGGATCCGGGGCGCGGTCGTTCCAGGTCTGCGCGCGATCGGCGATCAGCGCGGCGAGCCGCGGCGCTTCGGCCAGCGTGCCGACGCCGTCCTCGCCGCCGAGCCGCCGCGGCACCTCGGCCTTGCCGCTGCGGCCCCACACCTCGACGTTGTCACCCGTGCGGATCAGCGCGACGCGCGCGTTCGTCGCCTCGAGCACCGCCGCGATCTCGGCCGGTGAGCCCTTCCACGCCGCGATCTTCGCCGCGAGCGCCGCGTGCGGGGACGCGTGGTCGGTCAGCGGCACGGCGAGGGTCTTCTGCGCCTTCTGCGCGGTCCCCGCGGCCCAACCGCGGCGCGTCCCGCGGGCGGCGGCGATCACGTGCTCGCCCGCGCCGAGGAACGTCTTCACCGGCGACGTCCCGGCGCGCCGGAAGTCGATCCACACCTCCGCGCCCGGCACGTCCGTCGTGATCTCGAGCGCGTACTGATCTCGATCGAGCGTCGTATCGACGTCGGGGTACTTCGCGAGCAGATCCGAGCCGCCGCCTCGTGTCGACGAGGCCGTCGTTCCCGCGGCGTCTGCCGCGATGACGGCCCGCAGCATCGCCGCCGCGTGGAGCGCCGCCGCGGTGTCGTTCGTGCGGTCGGCGCACTCGAGCACGTACGTCCACGCGCGCGGGAGCTCCGGCACCGCGAGGCCCGCTGCCTGCCGCGCGGCCCCGAGTCCGATCGCGGTCCTCGCCGCCGTGGCCGCCGCGGCGCAGTCGAGCGCACCGAACGCGCGCTGTGCCTCCGCGAGCGCGGCCGCGAGCAGCACGGCGTCCTTCTCGATGACCTCGCCGGCGAGCGCGTCCTCGAGGCCGTCGCCGGCCGCCACCTCGAGGCCCGCGCTCACCGCGGCACCCGCGATCGCGCGCCGCGCCGCGCCGCTATCCGCCGGTCCGAGCTCGATGACCGCGACGCGCTCGCGGGGCTTCGCGTGCGCGGTCGCGCCGGCGATCGCCGCGATCAGCCCGCAGACAGCTGCTTGAAGTACTCGTTGAGGCCCCATACGTCACGCGCACGAAGCCCGTCGAACTGGATGCCGACGCTCTTGTCGTCCGACCAGCGCACGGTCGCGCCGACCTCGATGTCGTGCTCGAGCGTGGGGACCTTGAACGCGATGTTGCACCGCGTGCCCATCGGCTGCTTCGCGCTCGCCGCGATCTGCGCACCACCGAGCGACAGGTTCACGATCGTGCAGTCGTACGTGTTCCCGAAGATCGCGATCTTGCCGGCCAGAGTAACGGCATGACGGGTGGATGAACGGCGGTTGTCGGCCACGATGATCCCTCGAGGCCATTGTAAGCGCGTCCACGCGAAAAGGATGGCTCCGGATCGCCGTTTCGCACACCTCCCGGATCGGGTGGCGGCGCGACCTGCCGCAGATCACTGCAGCTTGATGTCGATGTACGCCTTCTTGCGCAGCTCGTCGATCCAGGTCTGCGTCTGCTTGTCCATCTCGCGGCGGCGCAGCTCCCGGCTCAGCTGCTCCTTCATCTCCGGGAACGGCTTCAGGTCGCTCTTCTTGACCTCGCTGACGAAGAACACGTGGATGCCCTGCGGTCCGGTGACCGGCCCGCGCACATCTCCCTTCTCCATCGCGAACACGATCGGCTCCCAGTCGGGATTGGCCAGGCTGTTGCGCTGGAACCACCCGAGCTCGCCGCCGGTGGCCTTCGTCCCGACATCGTCGGACACCTCGCTGGCGACCTTGCCGAACTCCTCGCCGCTCTTGACCTTCGCCATCGCCTGCGCCGCCTTCTCCTTCGCCTCGGCGAGCTGCTGCTCGGTCGGGTGCTCGGGGAGCTTGAACAGGATGTGCGAGAGCTTGACCGCGCTGACGCTCGCGCTGCGGCGAGACAGCTCGTCGTAGCGCGCCTTGATGTCCTCGTCCGTGACCTGGACCTTCGGCGCGACGAGCTGGTTCACCGCGCGGAGCCGCAGCAGCTGGCGGCGGAGGTCGGTCTTGTAGTTCGACAGCGTGTAGCCCTGCGCGGCGAGCACCTGCGCGAGCGCGGCGTCGTCGAGGTTGTTCGAGCTCTTGATCTCGTCGAGCGCGGCCTGCACCTCGGCGGACTCGACCTCGATCCTCGCGGCGTCGGCCGCCTGGACGATCAGCTCCTCGTTGACCATCTCGTCGAGCACCTGACCGCGGAGCTTCTCCACGCGGCGCTCGCGCTCCTTCGGATCCGCGATCTGCTGCACGTCGGCCATCACCGGCACCATGCGCGCCTCGAGCTCGCTGCGCAGGATGATCGAGTCGTTGATCACCGCCACCACGCGCTCGAAGATCACCTTCTTGCCGGCGTTCGGTGACGTCGGCTTCTTCGCGCCGGAGTTAGAATCGTCAGGCGCCGCCCACGCGAGGGCAGGGACCAGCAGCAACAGGAACGGGAGCGACCGCACGGACATGGGACTCACGGGGTAGGAGGCGGGTTGCCCGCACCCGAGCCGGTCGAGCCCGACTCGACGGGGGCCAGGGGCGGCGGGGGCGGCGTGGTGGCGCCGCCCATCGGCGGCGGCGTCAGGTCGTGGCCGTGGCCGTCGTCCTGCGCCATCGAGGTGTCGATGCGGACCTTCGCGAGGTTCGCCTCGTCGATCTCGATCTTCGACTTGTTGCGGAGGTTGTCGACGAAGTCCTTCTGCGCCTTGATCCGGTTCTCGCGGAACAGCTTGTTGCGGATCGCGGCCTTCGCATCGTCGAACGACTTGGTCATGCCCTTGCGGCGGCCGGTCTGCTTGAGCACGTAGAAGTTGCCGTTGCCGCCGTCGATCGCACCCGAGACGTCGCCGGTGTTGATCAGCGCGAACGCACCACGCACGACCGGGGCCGGCAGCTCCTTCGTGGTCGCGTCGAAGTAGCGCAGATCGCCACCGCGCAGCTTGGTGTCCTCGTCGGCGGAGTACTTCATGACGAGGTCGCGGAAGCCCTTGTTCGTCTTGCCCGCATCGCTCTTCGCCTCGAGCGCGACGCGGTCCGCCTGCGCCTTGTTCTTGACGATGATCGCCGAGACCCGGACCTCCTCGGGCTTCACGTACTCGGAGAGGTTCGCGTCGTAGTACGCCTTCATCTCCGCCTCGGGCACGTTCTCGGCGGTGACCTTCGCGTCGAACTCGTCGCGCATCAGCTTCTGGATCATCACCTGCTTCATCGTGCGGACGACCTCGGGATCCTTGTCGAGGCCGCGGCGATACGCTTCCTTGGCGAGGATCTCGAACCGCACGAGCGAGTCGAGGAACTCCTTCTTCTGCTCGAGCGACGTGTAGCGGGCGCGGATGTACGGGGACTGGCGGTTGATGCGCTCCTGGAACTCGCCGAGCGTGATCGTGACGTCGTCGATCTTCGCGAGCGGCGCCTTCAGCTCCTCCGCGCTCTGCGGCGGCGCCCCGCCTCCCGGTCGCGCTTCGCCGCTCTGCGACGGCTGCGCCTGCGTCGTACCGTCGGACTTCTTCTGGCAGCCGAACGAGGTCAGCGCCAGGGCAAGAATGACGGCGGGAACGCGAATCATCACAAGGACTTCACATAGCACGCTCGAGCGCGTCCAACAACGCTCGTCTCGCCCCGGCGGCGCCTCCAGGGGCCGGCGGCACGATCGCAAACCGCCCATCCGGCAACTTGCGCCATCCGGCCCGGAGGACCTGCTTCGCGATCGGGGAGGTCTCGGGCAGCGCGATCGCGACGCGCACCGACGAGATCTCGAGGGCGAGCACGCCGGCGTTGCGCGCCAGCGCCTTCACGCCCATCAGCTCCCCGAGCAGCACCACCTCCCCGGGGACGGGGCCATAGCGGTCGGCGATCTCGGTCATCACGCCCTGGAGCTCGTCATCTGTGTCGACGGCGCTGAGCCGCTTGTAGAGCTCGAGCCGCTGGCCGGGGTCGGGCACGTAGTCGTCGGGGATGAAGCCCGGCGTCTCGATCGACAGCTCGGGATCGATCGCGGAGTGGATCGGCTTGCCGCCCAGCTCGGCCACGGCCGCCTCGAGCATGCGCACGTACTGGTCGAAGCCGACCGCGGCGATCGATCCCGACTGCTTCGCGCCGAGCAGCTCGCCGCCGCCGCGGATCTCGAGGTCCTGCGACGCGATCTGGAAGCCCGCGCCGAGCTCGGTGAACCGCTGGAGCGTCTCGAGCCGGCGCCGCGCCTCCTCGGTGATGTGCTCCGGCTCCGGGACCAGGAGGTAGCAGTACGCGCGATCCTTGCTGCGGCCGATGCGCCCGCGCAGCTGGTAGAGCTGCGCGAGCCCGAACGCGTCCGCGCGGGCGACGAACATCGTGTTCGCGCGCGGGATGTCGAGGCCGCTCTCGACGATGGTCGTCGCGACCAGGATGTCGAGCTCGCCGCTGACGAACTGCACCATCACCTTCTCGAGCTGCTCGGCGGTCAGCGCTCCGTGACCGATGCCGATCCGCGCCGACGGGAGGAGACCCTGGAGGTACTCCGCCCACTCGACGATCGTGCGGTCGTCGTCGCGCGGCTTCGTGCGCTTCTGCGGCCGGTCGTCGTTCGGGAGCCGGTGGTCCGGCGCCTTCTGGCCCATCTGGCCGATCGTCGGCGTGATGAAGAACACCTGGCCGCCGCGGGAGAGCTCGCGCTCGATCGCCTCCTTGATCGTCGCGTCGTCGACGCGCGAGACGAACGTGCGCACCGCGCGCCGGTCGGCGGGCGGGGTCGCGATGATCGACAGGTCGCGCAGGTTCGCCATCGCGAGGTGCAGCGTGCGCGGGATCGGCGTGGCGGTTAGCGTCAGCACGTCGACCTGTGTCCGGGTCTTCTTGATCCGCTCCTTGTGCGCGACGCCGAACCGCTGCTCCTCGTCGATCACGAGCAGGCCGAGGTCCTTGAAGCGCACGTCGGCGGACAGCGCGCGGTGCGTGCCGACGACGACGTCGAGCTTGCCCTCCGCGAGCTTCTTCACCGTCTCGAACTGTTCGCCCTTGCTCTGGAATCGCGACAGCTTCCCAAGGTTCACCGGGAAGCCGCCGAACCGCTCGGTCATCGTGCGGAAGTGCTGCTCGACGAGCACGGTGGTCGGCGCGAGCACGCACGCCTGCTTGCCACCCTGCACGCAGCGGAAGATCGCGCGCATCGCGACCTCGGTCTTGCCGTAGCCGACGTCGCCGCAGACCAGGCGGTCCATCGCGCGCGGCGACTCCATGTCGGCGAGCACGGCGTCGATCGCGGCCGCTTGATCCGGCGTCTCGTCGAACGGGAACGTCGCCTCGAGCTCGCGGTAGCTGTCGTCGGCCGGCGGGAACGGGTGGCCCGGTAGCGACGCGCGCTGCGCGTACAGCTGCAAGAGCTCCTCGGCGAGCGCGCGGATGTGGCGCTTGACCTTGCTGGTCGTCGCCTCCCACGTGACGCCGCCGAGCTTGTCGAGCCGCGGCGCGTGGCCTTCGGCCCCGACGTAGCGCTGCACCTCGCCGAGCCGGTACACCGGCAGGTACAGCGTGCCGCCGTCGTACTCGAGCTTCAGCGCCTCGACGCCCTGCAGCCCCGCGACGTTCAGCCGCTCGAGGCCGTGGTAGCGCCCGACGCCGTGGCGCTGGTGCACGAGGTAGTCGCCCGCGGCGAGCTGGGAGAAGTCGGCGACGCTCCCGAGGAGCGCGTCCTTCGCCCGCTTCTTCGCCTTGCTGTGGTGCGTCCGCTGGCCGAACACGTCCGCGGCGGTGACCAGCGCGATGCCATCGCGCGGCGACACGAAGCCGTGCGCCGGCGCGCCCGGGACGATCGAGACGCGATCGCTCAGCAGGCCGCGCGCCCCGAGCACGCCCTGGAGGCGATCGATGCGGCTCTGCGAGTCGCACGCGATGACCACGCGCAGGCCGTCGCGCGTCCACTCGGAGATCGCACCGGCCAGCGGCGCGACGTGCTCGGTGTCGCCGAACGTGCGCGCGTGCTCGAGCCGCTGCGCGAGCGCGTGGAGATCGTCGATCTGCACGCGCACGATCGTCCCCGGCTGATCGAGCAGCTCGAGGATCGGCAGCTCGATCCGGCGCGGCGCGGTGAACGGCCCCGCGTCGTCGGCGGGGACCAGGTGGCGCTCGGGCGGGTACGCGAGCGCGCGGTCCTTGGTGCTGTCCGCGGCGCGGCGCTGCGCGTACCGCACCTCGGCATCGGTCCACGCCTCCGTGATCGCGCGGCGGCACGCATCGGGATCGATCACCAGCCAGCGGGCGCCGGCGGGGAGGTACGCCGCCGGCGCGACGAGCTCGTCGTGGAACGCGGGCAACACGCCCTCGATCCCGACGAACACCGAGCCTCCTTCCAGCTGCTCGATCAGCGTGCGCGTCGCCTTGCTCGGGAACGCGATCTCGTCGGCGTAGTCGCGGAGCCGCTGCCGCACGTCGCGCGCACCGGTGTTGATCGTCTCGCGCACGGGGTGGAGGTGCACGCGGTCGATCGGCCGCAGCGTGCGCTGCGACTCCGCGTCGAACGTGCGCAGCGACTCGACCTCGTCGCCGAACAGCTCGATCCGCACCGGGTGCGGCGCGAGCGGCGCGAACACGTCGAGGACGCCGCCGCGGACGGCGAACGTGCCTGGCTCGTCGACGACCGGCGTGCGGGTCCAGCCGCCGGCCACGAGCAGCGCGATCAGCTCCTCCCGGTCGAGGGTCTCGCCCGTGGTCACCGTGCGGCCGCGCGCGACCAGCTCCGCCGGCGCCACCGTGCGCCGCGCGAGCGCCTCGGCCGACGTCACCACGATCGAAGGCCGCAGCGCGGGCACCGCGAGGCGGTACTGCGTCGCCAGCCGATCGACGATGCACGCGCGGTCCGGCGATAGGTCGGCGTACGGGGAGATGTCGATCGCGGGGAACCGCGCGACGTCCTCGAGCGCGCTCGCGGCATCTGCGACCGCGGGGCGGTGGAACGCGAGGTCCTCGGCGATCTTGCCCGCGGCGTCCTCGTCGGGGGCGACGATCACGAGCAGCTGCTCGCGCTGCGCGAGCTGGGCCGCGAGCCACGCCGTCCACCCGGGCGTGGAACCGAGGATGACGACGTGGTCGCTCGCGAGCGCCTGGTCGAGCTCGGACCACATGGGTGGCGGTAGATAGCACTACGTCCAGTTACAGACCATCTGCGCGCCGTGGATGATCTGCACCATCGGGCAGGCCACCGGCGTGAACGTGTCGAACCCGGTCGCCTCGTCGACGCAGCGCCCGCACGAGAGGCCCTCGGGGAACGGCGTGATCCACGGGACGACGCCGGCGTTCGCGGTGGGCGCCCTGTAGATGATCGCGTAGCGATCCGAGAAGCTCGCGGTCATGAGCTGCGAGCTCGTCACCATGCCGTCGGGGATCGTCGTGCCCGCGGGCAGGAGGCCCACGATGCCGACGCCGACGCCGTAGCTGTTGATCGCCTCGGCCGGCGGCGTCATGCCGACCGTCACCATGAACATCGTCCCGCTGGACGTGCCCATGCCGTACTTCCAGGTGTAGTCGGGCGAGCCCGACGTCACCTGCCACAGCACGACGGTCACGCCGGTCGCCGGCCCACCGGTCGCGACCGTGCCGCTGACGGTCAGCGCGCCCATCGGGGCATCGATCAGCGCACCGTCGATCGCCGCGTCGACCTGCGTGGGCGCGTCCGGCGTCCCGCCGCCACCGCCGCCGCCATCGTCACCGCAACCGATCGCCGACCATGCGAGCACCGCGAGCCCGAGCTTCCACATGGATCGACGGTATCACCGCGTGCTACGACGATCGCGTGTTCCGGCTGTTCGCGATCGGCGGCCTCCTCGCCGCGCTGGCACGAGACGGCACCGCGGGGCAGGCCACGTGCTCGAACCCGGGCGTGCCCGTCGGCGCCGCCGCGTCGCGGGAGCTGCTGCCCGGCCGCCTGTCGCTGAACCTGACGGTCGGCGTGCTCCCGGTCTCGAGCACCGAGACGCTCGACGACGTCTCGGGGCCCGTGCGCTACGACTCGCGGCTGACGCTGCTCGAGACGCGGCTCGCGGCCGAATACGCGATCACGAAGTACCTCGCGATCGGCGGTGCGCTGCCGTACCGCGTCGTCGACGTCGGCGTGCACTACACCGATCCGTCGACCAACATGGAGCGCGATCCGAGCTTCGCCGGTATTCACGCGCGAAACGAGGTGATCCGCGGCCTCGGCGATGCGTCGCTTCACGTCCGCAGCGCACTCATCCGCGGCGAGTGGACGGTGTACGCGCGGCTCGGCACGACCCTCCCGATCGCCGAGACGGTCCACGAGGATCCGTTCGCGCTCGGCAGCATCGGCCAGGAGCACCAGCACATCCAGCTCGGCACCGGCACGTTCATGCCGTTCGTCGCCGCCGAGGTGCAGCGCCGGTTCGCGCCGTGGACCGCCGCGGTGTGGAGCGTCGCGTTTCTCTCGGCGTACGAGAACAGCCACGGCTATCAGCCCGGCCACCGGATCTCCGCCGGCACGACCGCGACGCGCGCGCTCGCGAAGACGCTCGCGGTCAGCCTCGCCGCGGAGGTCCACGCCGAGACGGCCGAGACCTGGAACGGGGTCATCCCCGAGGACGAGGGTAACGGCGGCCGCTACGACATCTATGCGGGCGTCACGGCCGTATGGCGTGCGACGGATCGCTGGTCGCTGACGTCCGATCTCCGCGTGCCCCTCTACTCGCACGTCACCGGCAACCAGACCGACTACGGCATCGTCGCCGGCTTCGGCCTGATCACGTCGTTCGACCTCGCACCCCGCGCCTCGTACCGCGGTGCCGACATCGACATCGTCGGCCCGGCCGGGACCGCGGCGCCGCTCGTCCCGGTCGCCGGCAAGATCACCGTGTTCGATCTGTGGGCCGACTGGTGCGCCCCGTGCCGCGAGCTCGACGACGGCCTCGCCGCCCTCGCGCGCGCACACCCCGACAAGCTCGCGGTCCGCAAGCTCGACGTCGTCGACAGCGACAGCGCCGCCTGGAAGGCGTACCTCGCCGCGGACGCCGCGCTCCCGCATCTCAAGGTCTACGGGACCGACGGCGCGCTGCTGTTCGAGCAGACCGCACCCCCGCCTGTCCTGTTGCGCCGCCTCGAGCAGGTGCTGCGATGAGGTACGCGATGGGACGCCAGGGTGGCCGCAGACCGTGACGAGAGGCGAGGCGTGCAGAGCACCAGCGGTTGCGGTACACCGCGCCCGGTGCGGCGCGCACGAGACTGGCTCCTGATCCCGTTCCTCGTCGTCGTCGCGGCGGTCGGAATCGCGTGGGGTGCCCGCGCCACCTATCGCACGGTGACCAACGGGTCGCCGGTGACGATGAGCTGCGCGGAGTTCCTCGCGGACTCGGCGAAGGCGGACTGGGTGCGGCTCGAGGGCTGCGAGGCGGCCTCCGGGCGGATCGGGATCGAGACGTCACGGCGCGCCAACGCGCCGTCGGGGACCACGGACGACCTCAAGGCCGTGTACCTGCCGCTGAGCGTCGCCGGGAAGCCGCGGTACGAGCGCGTGACGCTCGTGCTCCGCGCGGACCACGGGCCGCTGCTCCGGCTCGGGGCGCGCATGCCGAGCGACCGAGAGGCCGAGGCCGCGCGCGACGAGCTCGCGCGCCCGATCGAAGGCCTGGTCGAGCGCAGCCTCGATCGCAGCGCGCGCGATCGGGACAAGCTGCGCGAGCTCGGCCTGAACCTCGCCGACGACTTCATCATCATCGACTACGAGGCGCGCCCGCGCCCGCTGTGGCTCGGGCTCGGCATCCTCGGCGCCGGGCTCGGCGCACTCGCGCTGCTCGTGCGGAGGTGGAGGCGCCGCGTGCGCCCGGCGACGCTGGCCAGGGCCAAGGTGGTCGCCGGCGGGTAGTGAGCGATCGGACTTGTGCCCGCGCTCGTGGTGCGTTACAAACTGAACCAGATGGTTCAGTATGCGAGACAGCTCGACGCCTCGTTCGGCGCGCTCTCCGACGTCACCCGCCGCGGTGTGCTGGAGCGGCTCGGCCGCGCGGACGCATCGATCACCGACCTCGCCGACGCGTTCGACATGACGCTCACGGGCATGAAGAAGCACGTCGGAGTTCTCGAGGAGGCCGGGCTCGTCACGACCGAGAAGGTCGGGCGCGTGCGTACCTGCAAGCTCGGCCCGCGCCGCCTCGAGGATGTCGCGGCCTGGCTCGAGACGTATCGCCAGCTGTGGGACGCGCGCTTCGACGCGCTGGACGAGCTGGTCGAGGAACTGACGCGCGAGGAGAAGACCCATGGAAGCAAGAAGAGGAAGTGAGCGCCCGATGAAGAACCTCACGACCGTCGAGCAGATCTCCGAGCGCGAGCTCGTGATCACGCGGACGTTCAACGGCCCTGCGCGCATCGTGTACGACGCGTGGACCAGGCCCGAGCTGATGAAGCGATGGTGGGTCCCGAAGGCGGCCCCGATGTCGATGGTGTCCTGCGAGATGGACGTGCGCGTCGGCGGCACGTACCGCCTGGTGTTCGCACATGCCGCGGTTCCCGAGCCCATGGCCTTTCACGGCCGCTACCTCGAGGTCGTCCCCGGCTCGCGCCTGGTATGGACCAACGAGGAGGGCGGAGAGGACGGCGCTGTCACCACGGTGACGTTCGAGGATCTGGGGAGCCAGACTCGCGTCGTCGTACGCGAGCTGCACCCGTCGAAGGAAGCGCTCGCCGCGGCGCGTGCCTCCGGCGCGGAGGAGGGGGCGGTCGTTCAGCACGATCAGCTCGACGAGCTGCTCGCGGAGCTCGGCGCTTAGATCGGATCGGTCATCACCGCCAGCGTTCCGTCGAGCTGCAGGCGGTATCCGGCGTGGCAGTGCACGCAGCGATATACCGTCAGGCGCCCGGGCATCGTGAGCGACGCGTCGACGATGGACAGCCCGTCGCGCTGACACGCGGGGCAGTGACGGTACGGCTCCTTCGGATTGCCGGGACCGAAGTGCCAGAGGACCGCGATGAACGCGGCGTAGAAGAACGCGACGATGAACAGCTCGAGGAGCGCACCGGCAACCAGGACGACCAACACGGCATCGTCATACCACTCACCAGGGGGCCGATCAGCGGCGGCGTGGAGCGGCAGCGCGCTTACACGATCACGGCACGGTGCACGTGCCGTCGTAGCCGTCGGGCGCCACGCCGCAGTCGGTGTGGCACTGGACGCACTGCGGATCGTTCTCGCTCTCGACGCCGCGCCCGGCGTCGACCTTCTGCCAGACCCAGCCGAGGTTCTCGGGTGTGCCCGCCTTTTGCATCACGGTCCAGCCGACCGGGGGGCCGCTGCAGTTGCCGTCGGCGAAGTCGTACTCGGCCTTGAGCACGACCGAGCCGACCGGGAACGGCTGCGCGCGGGTCATGTACGGCGCGAGTGCGGCGGCATCGACGAGCACGCGCACCTTGTTGAGCTCGTGATCGCCGCTCGAGCGGCAGTTGCGGACCTCGGTGTAAGAGGACGCCCAGCTCTCGGGGAACACCGGCGACGGGCCCTCGTCACCGCACGAGGCGGCGAGGACGATCAGCGGAGACAGCCAGCGCATCGCGACTACGGCAGGACGACGGAGCGGATCGCGTGGTTGCCGGTGTCCGCGATGTACAGCACGCCGTCGGCGAGCTCGAGGCCGTACGGGCGCTTCAGCAGCGCGGCCTCGGGCGCCTCGCCGTCGCCGGCGAAGCCGCTCTCGCCGCAGATGCCGACCGCGGTCGAGATCGTGCCGTTCGGCGCGATCTTGCGGACGCAGTGGTTGTAGACATCGGTGACGTACAGCGTGCCGTCGGGCGCGAACGCGAGGTCGACGGGGTTGTTGAGCTTCGCCGCGAGCGCCGGCCCGCCGTCGCCGGAGTAGCCCGCCATCTGCGGCGTGCCGGCGACGCGCGTCACGATGCCCTGCGTGTCGATCTTGCGGATCACCTGGTTCGCCGTGTCGGCGAAGTAGAGGTTGCCCTGCGGGTCGAACGCGATGCGGCCCGCCGGGTCGGCCGACTGGCCGAACGGCTGCCCCATGCGCATGTCGATCGCCGGTCCGCCGTCGCCGGCGTAGCCCGGCGTGCACGGGGCGCCGCAGGTGGCCATGCCGCCGCACGTGAACTTGCCCGACGGCGCGGGGCAGGGCGTCGGCTCGACCCCGGGCGCGCACGCGCCACCGCCGGTCGGGGGCGGCGCGTCGATCACGCACTTGCCGGCGAACCGCGAGATCACGCCGGCGCTGTCGATCTTCCGGATCACCTGGTTCGCCTGATCCATGATCAGCAGGTCGCCGCCCGGCGAGCGCGCGAGCGAGGCGGGCAGGTCGAGCGTCGCCGTCAGCGCCGGTCCCCCGTCGCCGAAGTACGCG
>JAEUJX010000766.1 GCA_016794545.1 Myxococcales bacterium | reverse complement strand
CGGATCGACCCACGGCGCGAAGTCCTCGGGCTCGAGCGCGGGGAACGTCAGCATGAGGTTCCCGAGGTCGCCCTTCGGATCGATCGCGATCACGGGGACTCCGTCGATCAGCGCCTCCTCGAGCAGCGCGAGGCACAGGCCGGTCTTGCCGCTGCCCGTCATGCCGACGCACACCGCGTGCGTCGTGAGGTCGCGCGCGTCGTACATCAGCGCGTCCCCGATCGTCTTCGTCGCCGGGTCGTACGTCGAGCCGAGGTAGAACGCTCCGAGCTTCTCGAAGTCCATCGCGGGCAGTATGGCTCACTCGCCGCCCGTCACGCGCAGCGTCGGGTCGGACTTCCACGCCGGCCACGGCGCCTTCCAGGTCGACACGCCCGTCTCGAGCTTGCCGTTCGGGTGGATCGAGTCCCCGTGGATGACCAACAGCACCGAGAGCTTCTGGCCGAGCGCGACGAGGTTCGCGATGTCCGCGTCGGAGTCACCGGTCCCCTTCAGCACGGACTCCGCGACCGCCCGCTGCCCGTCCGAGAGCGTCCCGGCCACGTTGCCGACCTGGTCGGCCCGCGTCTTCACCGTGATGCCATCCAGCACCGCCTGGACGGCGCCGGCGAGCTTGTTCTGCACCGCCGTCCGGGACAGACCGTGCTTCGTGTCGTCGAGGATCGCCGCGTTCGCCGCCATCGCCTTCGGTCGGTCGTACGCGAGGAAGGCTTCGACCGTCGCGGCGGGCTCCGCGCTGTCGCTGGCATGCGTGATCGCGTAGACGCCGGAGACGCCCATCGCACTCGAGTGCGGAAAGCCGATGCGCGTCGGGTTGTACCGGCCCCCGGCCACGGGCTGGTTGTAGACATTCGCGGTGCGGTACGTGATCGTTCGCGTCGTCGCCATCTCGAGATCGATCGCGTGCTGCCTGCCCTCCTTCAAGGGGTCGGGGTCGACGTCGATCTCGGTCATGGTCGTCGGCCCGTCGTCGGCCCACGACGCGAAGATCACGCTGTGTCCCGCCGCTCCGTTGTTGTCGATGAACAGCCAGTCGCCCGGACGGATGGTGTCCCAGAGGTACTGCGCGGGCATGTTGACGTGACCCGAGCTGTTCGGGCCGGACCCCGCAGCGACGCGCGCGGACTCGCGCTGCGGCTTCAGCTCCAGGAGCTCGGCGTTCGCCTTGTCGATCACCGCCTGCGCCGCATCGACGCCCTTCTGGTCCTTTACCTTCTTCGCGGCCTTCTTCGCCTTCGCCGCATCCCTGATCCGCTTCCTGATCGGACCTTCGAGCTTCGAGACCTCCGGGATCATCTTGTTGCTGTTCGGGTCGACATCCGACGTACCGCTGCCGTAGCTCTTGCCGCCGGTAGGCATCCCGGACTGCTCGACGCTGTCGCTGCCGTAGCCCACGGCCGCGTTGATACCGGCGTACACGCGGACGCCCTGCACCCACCCGCCGCAGCACGACGCGGCCCACTGGACGCCGTCCATCTCCTCGTCGCCGAGCAGGATCTTGCCGAACGTGAGCATGTGCGACGCGATCAGCTCCCGTTGCGTCCCGGTGGCGATGTTGCCGTTCTCGAACAGCGTCGCGGGCACCAGCCGCGTGTCGAGGTAGTCCTCCAGCCGCGCTCGCTGCAACGGGTTGAACAGCGCGGCCACCGCGCCGGGTTCGGTGCGCTCCTTCGCGAAGCAGTCCGCCTTCAGCGCGGGCGCGAAGTGCTCGCGGAAGCGCGCCTCGAAGTAGCCGTCGCCATCGGCCTCTTGATCGAACACGCTGAGCGTGATCGGCGCGACGAACTTGGCGAGCACGCCGTTCTCGTTGAGCATGATCCCCTCGGCCTCGACGACGGTCTCCCCGGGTCGTATCGCGGTCACCTCGAACGTCGGCCGCGAGGTGTAGATGGTCTCCTCGCCGGGCCAGTACGCCTGCTGCTCGAACGCTCCGGGCTCGGTGCTGAGGCTCCAACGGAACCAGACGTGCTTCGCCACCTTCTCCTGACCTTGATAGACCCTCTCGATCGCCTTCTCGATCAGCGCCAGCGTGAACGGCTTGCCGACCGCGAGCACGTGATCGAACGCGCCGACCTCCGGCTTGTAGCCGGCCATCGGCCTGGTCACGAGCGCCAACAGCTTCGAACGGGGATCGCCGGGCAACGCGGTCGCGATCTCCTCGGCGAGGTGGTCGAGCTCCGCGTGCCACCCGGACTTCTTCGACTTCTGCGCGAGGATCGCGTCGACGATCTCGTCGCTCCAGCGCGCTCCAGCCTCGAGCCGGATCCTGTTCGCGGCCTTGGCGCTCAGCTTCTTGATCGCGGCCACGATCGTCGCATCGTCGACGCAGGCCTTGTCGGGCAGCGCCTTGAGCGCGTCGAGCGCAGCCTTGTCGGAGACCACCGGTTTGAACAGCAGCCGCTGCAGCTCCTCGAGCGGCGTCGCCGCGGGGACGGCTGCTTCGAGCTTGCCGGTGGCCTTGCCCTCCGCCGCCGGAGGCCGGTGGTCGGTCAGCGTCGCCTTGCCCGGGGTCGCGAGCTCCGGCGGGAGCTGGTCGTGGCGCTTGTCCGCCGCCACGCGAGTCGTCTTTCCGAGGGTCACACCACCCAGAGGTGGGGATCACCTGGAGGTCGCACGCCGGTGCGGCAGATCACGAAGCGCGATGCCTACATCGGCTCCGCTACGGTGGCGTGCGCTGCTCGACGACGGCCTTGCGATCGACGGCGAACTGCTTGAACGCCGCGGCCGCATCCGGAAAGCTGCAGCCGAGGCCGACCGGTGCGGCCATGGCCTCGGCGGGGTTCGCCTTCCCGGTGACCTTGTCGACCTCGGCGGCCACCGCCGCGGGCGCGAGGATGCCGGAGACGTGCGTGCGCATCCGCGCGCCGAGCTCCGCGCGGTACGCCTTGATGAAGCTGTCCTTCATCACGTTCCACCAGCCGCTGCGGTTGTCCGGATCGCCCTCCTCGCCGATGTACAGCGACGCGCCGGCGCCCTTCCAGCCGCCGAAGTTCAGGTCGAGGTCCCACGCGAACACGATCCACTTGCCGTCCCGGCGCTGGTAGAGGAAGTGGTTCTGCCACATGTCATCGAACGGGACGGCCCAGTTCATGATCGCCATGTGATCGAGCATCGCGTCGAGATCGAAGCGATCGGCGAAGAACTGCCGCATGGCGGGCACGCCGCCCGCGCGCGCGGTCGCGAGGTCGTCGGTCAGCGCGATCAGCGCGGCGTGGGACTCCCAGTCGTGCGAGTGCTCGTCGTAGGCCAGCTCGTAGCGCTGCTCGCGCGTGAGGCCACACGCGGCCGCCAGCGGCCGCTCGTCCGCGGGCCCGAGTGCCCCGCCGTCGGCGACGTGGCCCGCGGCCTTGTACAACCGGCCGACCGGGCCATAGCGCTCCATCATCGCGGCGCCCGGCGGCTCGATGTCGACCATGTAGTGGTAGTAGCCGCCGTTGATGTGGAGCTGCGCGTAATCGACCTCCGGTGCGGGGAGCCCGGCCTTGCCCCAGAGCGCGAAGCCGGCGCCGGCGGAGTAGCCCGGGCAGCCCTGGAAGTTCTTGTTGAGCGTGACCGAGTCCCGCCCCTTCAGGCGGTGGTAGCGGGGGAACGAGAAGTGCCACGACAGCGCGCGTGGTGGGTTTGGCCCGGCGGCGGGACCCGCGTACGGCCACGCGGGCAGCGCGGGCCCGTTCGTGCGGTTGTAGCGCGAGCCCTGGTAGCGCGCGGTGATGTCGAACACCTCTCCGTCGATGACGAGCACGGCCGGCACCTCGTCATCCCAGGTCGGGTTGAGCGTGCAGCCGGAGTCTCGCCCGCCCTGGAGGTTCGTCCACAGGCGGCCCCACTCGGCGGGTGCGATGTACAGGGAGTAGACGCGCGTCGCCGTCGCGACCGGCGGGACCTGCGCGAACGCGTGCCACGCGAACGGATCGCTCGCGCGCGGCGACACGACGGCGCCGTCGATCAGGAACCGATAGCGAACGATCGCGTGATCGGGGAACGCGGGCAGCGTGGCCGACCAGCGGCCGAGCTCACCGCCCGCGAGCGCTGTGCGCGTGGTGGGCTCGCCGGTGATGGTGACGTCGTCGACGAACCACTCGACCTCGACGCCGGCGATGCCCGGGTGGTTGCTCGTCACCGCGACGATGTCGGCACCGCGGCGCTCCATGCCGATCACGAGCGGCGGCGGCTCGGCCGCGGCGCCGGCGTTCGCGCGTCCCGGTGTCGCGCCGTCGAGCGGCGAGGCGACCCAGTTCGCCGGATCGTTGCCGTCGTGGGCGAGCGACACCCGCTCGAGCGAGATGCCGCGGTTCTCGTGGGCCTCGAGCGGCAGCATGCTCGGCGGCAGCCACGCCGCGCCCGCGCCGAGCGCGTCGGCGGCGATCGGCCACGGGATCGTGTCCTCGTACGCGACGCGATCCACGATCTCGCCGTCGGGATCGAACACGCGCACGTCGTCCTTGCCGTTGTCGAGGTTGCCGGCGTAGTCGCCAGCGACGCTCGCCGGATCGAGGTTCCACACGGCGGCGATGCCGGCCGCCGACCTCGCGACGACGAGGTAGCCACCGGGGGCGATCGAGACCTCCGGCAGCGCGAAGTCGACGTGATCGGCGACGAGCCGCCAGCCCGCGAGCGAGACCTCGCCGGTGCCGAGGTTCGCCAGCTCGACGAACTCGTGCACGTCGTCGTACGCGCGCTCGGCGACCGGGTGGTACATGACCTCGGAGATCCGGATCTCGGCGGGGTCGCTGGACGACGAGCAGGCGGCGAGCGCGATCACGGACGCGAGACGGCGGGCGAACACTGCCGCCCCAGTGTCGCCGATCCTCGTCACGTCCGCCGGGAAATCCGCTACCCTCCACCCTCCGTGCGTGCCCTGGTTGTTTGCGTGCTCGCGGTCACGATCGGGACCGCGAGCGCCGAGCGATTACCGGTGCGCGTGTTCACGACCGCCGACGGGCTCGCGAACAACAGCGTCGAGCGGGGCGCGCAGGACACGCGCGGCTTTCTCTGGTTCGCGACCGGCGAAGGGGTGAGCCGGTTCGATGGCCGCCGGTTCGAGAGCTTCGGCGTCGCCGACGGGCTCCCCGCGGCGGCCGCGAACGACGTCGCGGCGGGAGCCGATGGTCGCGTGTGGGTCGCCACCAACGGCGGCCTCGCCGTCCTCGATCCCGACGCGCGCGCGGTCCGACCTCGGTTTCGCGCGGTCACGACGGACACCGCGTTCAGCGTGATCGTCGATCCCCAGGGCATCGTGTGGGCCGGGACGTTCGGCGGCCTCGTGCGCGTCGAGGGCGACATGGCGCGCACGATCGAGGTCCTCGAGGTGCTCACGCTGCCGGGTGGCGCCCGCATCCCGGCGGGCGTCATCTCGATCGCCTACGACGCGCGCGACCGATCGCTGTGGCTCGGCAGCTTCCAGGGCCTGATCCATCGGCGCGAGAACGGCGAGCTCACGACGTATCGCGTCGCGCCACCGAACGAGACCGACGACCGGGTCTTCGGCCTGATGCTCGCGCGCGACGGGACGCTGTGGATCGGCCACGCGCAGAAGCGCGTGCTGGCGCTGAAGACGCCGATCGCGCCGAGCCCGTCGCTGTGGGAGGCGCCGTCGGGCCTGCACCTCGAGCCCGACGGCCTCGCGCGCCGGCGCTTCCTCGAGGACGCGAGCGGCACGATCTGGATCGGCACGTCGCAGCACCTGCACCGCTTCAAGGACGGCAAGCTCGAGCGCCTGTCGTCGACGCAGATCGGCGCGGAGGGCGCCCCCGGCCCGAGCCTCGAGGACAGCGCCGGCAACGTGTGGTTCGGCACCGACACGCACGGCGTCGTGCGGCTCGCGCGTGACGGCCTGGTCTCGTACGACACGAGCGACGGGCTCCGCTCGCTGCACGTCTACGACTTCGTGCGCGACGGCGGCGAGCTGTACCCGGTCTCGCTCGCCGACGGCCACTGGATCCACCGGCGCGACGGCGACCGCTACGTCCCGATCATGCCGCCGCTGCCGGCCAACACGGGCGGTTGGGGATGGGGGCAACAGATCGTCCACGCCCGCGACGGCCGCTGGTGGTGGCCGACCAGCAACGGCGTCGCGCGCTTTCCGGCGGTCGACCTCGCCGCGCTCGCGACGGCGCAGGGCGAGACGCTGGCGATGCCGGCCGGCAACGACATCGTGCGCATGTTCGAGGATCGCCGCGGCGACGTGTGGATCTCGACGATGAGCAGGGTCAGCCTGGTCCGCTGGGATCGCGCGAGCAACGCGCTGGCCCAGCTGCGCGACGGGTGGCCCACGAGTCTCGCGAGCTCCTTCGCGGAGGATGCCGCCGGCAACCTGTGGATCGGCTTCCGCGGCGAGCTGGTGCGCGTGAAGGACGGGGTTCCCGAGCTCCGGCGCGCGTTCGTCAGCGGCGACATCGAGTCGCTGCTGTTCGACCGAGCCGGGCGGCTGTGGATCGCCTCGACGGAGGGCGGCGTCGTGCGGCTCGATGACCCCGACAGGCCGATGCCCGTGCACTACCGCGCGGCACAGCTCGGCTCGGACCAGGCCCTCTCGCTCGTGGATGATCTGGCCGGACGCATCTACGTCGGTACCTCGCGCGGCATCGCGCGGATCGATCCCGCGAGTGGAGAGATCGTGCGCTACGGGCTCGCCGACGGCCTGCGCAACGACTACGTGCTGAGGGCCGCGCGCGACACCCGCGGAGCGCTGTGGTTCGGCGGCAAGGGTGGCATGGCGCGGCTCGTGCCCGAGGTCGAGCGGCCGGCAGCGCCACCGCGGATCTACCTGATGCGCGTGCACACCGCGGGCACGCCGCTCGCGATCGCGGCCAGCGGCGAGCAACGGGTCGATTCGATCGAGCTCGCGCACGACGAGGCGACGATCGATATCGAGCTCGCCAGCCCGCAGTTCGCGACCGGCCGCGCGGTGCGGTTCCAGTATCGCCTCGGGGACGCGTGGAGCGCGCCGGTCGACGAGCAGACGCTGCACTTCGCCCAGCTCGCGCCCGGCGACTACGAGCTCGAGGTGCGCGCCGTCGACGCGCAGGGCGTCGTCTCACCGAGCGCGACGGTCGCGTTCCGCGTGCTCGCGCCGGTGTGGCGGCGCTGGTGGTTCCTCGCCGCCTGCGCGCTCGCGATCACGCTCCTCGCGTACGCGTGGTACCGGCGCCGCATCGCGCACATGCTCGCGCTCGAACGCGTGCGCCGCCGGATCGCGACCGACCTGCACGACGAGCTGGGCTCCAGCCTGTCGCGCATCGCGATCCTCTCCGAGGTCGCCGCCCGGAGGACCAAGGACCCGGATGGCCAGCTCGAGATCATCGGCACGAGCGCGCGCGAGCTGGTCGACGTCGCGAGCGACATCGTGTGGTCGACCGATCCGCGGCGCGACGACCTGCAGAGCCTGATCGTTCGCCTGCGGACCTTCGCGGCCGACGTGTTCGAGGCGCGCGGCGTCGCGTGGTCGGTCAAGGCTCCGACCGAGCCCGGCCGGATCAAGCTCGCCCCGGAGCGACGGCGCCACCTGTACCTGGTGGTCAAGGAGGCGATCAACAACGCCGCCAAGCACTCCGGCGCGACCCGCGTCGACGTCGCGATCCGCGCCGAGGGCACCGGGCTCGTGGCCTCGGTCCGCGACAACGGCCGCGGGTTCGACGAGGCGGCGCTCCCCGGCACCGGCAACGGTCTCGGGAACATGCGCGCGCGGGCCGAGGAGGCCGGCGGAACCCTCGAGATCCACACGAACGGCGGCACCGAGGTCGTGCTGCGGATCTGACATGAACATGCGCTACGCGGTCCGACCTGTGCGTGTTACGGAGACTTCATGATCGAAGTCGCCCTCGTCGATGACGACACCGTGCTGCGCGGCGGCCTCGCATCGCTGATCAACGACGAGGCCGACATGCGCTGCACGCAGCAGCACGGCACGGTGGCCGAGGCGCTCGCGGCGAGGCCGGCCACGCCGCCCGACGTGATCCTGCTCGACATCCACATGCCCGGGATGCTCGGCTCCGTCGGCGTGGCGAAGCTCCGCGAGAAGCACGTGCGTGCCGCCGTGCTGATGCTCAGCGTGTACGAGGAGCAGGACAAGGTGTTCGAGTCGATCTGCAACGGCGCGTGCGGGTACCTCCTCAAGAAGGCGCCGCGCGCCCGGCTCGTCGAGGCGATCCGCGACGCGCACGCCGGCGGCGCGCCGATGTCACCGGAGATCGCGAGCAAGGTGATCCAGGTGTTCCGCCAGACGCGCCCGCCGGCGCAGTCGGATCACGGCCTGACGCCGAAGGAGATCGAGCTGCTCGCCCTGCTCGCCGACGGACACAGCTACCTCAACGCCGCGCACACGCTCGGGATCACGATCAACACCGTGCGCAATCACGTGCGGAGCATCTACGACAAGCTGCACGTCCACACGAAGTCCGAAGCGGTCGCAAAGGCGCTCAAGCACGGCATTCTTCGGTAGGGCGCATGTTCATGCGCTGCCGCGCGCCTCGGCGGATGCGTAGGGTGGCCACATGCAGGCGAGGCTCGCATTCGCGCGCACCGGCGGGGCGCTCGCGTGCGCCGACGAAGATGGGATCACGGTGCTCGCGGGGCCGTCCCGCAAGCGGATCGCGCTCGCCGGCGCGCGTGCGATCGCGATGGCCGGCGACCAGCTGTGGATCGCCGCGCCGGGTCGGCTCGTGCGCTCCACGCTCGGCGGCCGGATCCTCGACGAGCGCGCGCTCGAGGCGACCGCGATCGCCGCCGCGCCGGTCGGGCCTGCCGCCGCCCTCGTGCTCGGAGACGCGCCGCAGCTGCTCGTCGACGACCTCGGCACGCTCGCGACGATCGCCGCGGAGCCCGATGCGCTCGCCCCGATCGCCGGCCGCCGGTATGTACGCGGCGCGCGCGATCGCGTCGTGCTGCCCTCGGGTGCGGCGGTCGCTCTGCTCCCCGGCTCGCGCATCCTCGGCGCGACCGTGGTGCTCGAGGGCACCGCCGTGGCGGTCATCGCCGAGCGCGGCAGCGACCGCGAGGCGATCGTGATCGGGCTGTCGAGCGGCAAGGTCATCCAGACCGCGCCGCTTCCCGCGGGCGCGCTCGTCGTCGCGCCTCGGCGTGCGACGGCCATGGTGCGCGAAGCCCCCGATCGGCTCGCGCTCGTCGACCTGAGGTTCGGGCGACCGCTGGGTCAGCTGCCTCTCGATCCGTCTGTCGTCGAGATCGCGATCGACCCCGATGGCCTCACGCTCGCGGCCCGTACCGCGAGCGGCGAGGTGGCGGTGCACGCGGTCGCCCAGCTGGCCGCTGCGGCGCTCGCACCGGCGCGTACCGGAGCGCTGTCGTCGGCGAGCATAACGGTCGCACCGATCGCGCCCGCCGCCCCTGCCCCGCTGCGGGTCAAGCCGCGCGCGAGCGAGCCGCCGCGCGCGACCTGGGACGGGCTCGACGTGGCGATGCTGCAGCCGCGGGCGTGGCGCGCGCGGGCTTCGCGCTGCGAGGCGCTCGCCGAGCTCGATCGCGAGCTGCGCTGCGTGACGCTGTGGACGCTCGGCGCGATCGCGCGCGCCTGGGACACGAGGCGCCTCGGCTACGGCAACGAGGGCGCCCATCCCTACGAGCACGAGGTCGCGGCGCTGGTCGGGATGAACGGCGGGTTCGCGAGGGACTACGTCGAGTCGGCGGCCGACGCGCTCGCCGATCACGAGCGCGCCCTCTCGGCGTGCGCGTCGTATCGCTCGGCCGCGATGCCGCTCGGGGAGCTCGCCGACGAGTTCGGGCTCTCCGCCGACGCGCTCGAGATCCTGCTCGTCGTCGCCGCGCCGGCGATCTCGGGCGAGGTCGCGCGGCTCTACGGCATCCTCGCGAACGACGCCGCACGCGCGCCGGTCGATCCGCAGCTCGTGGAGCAGGTGCTCGCCGGCCGCGTGGAGCGTCACGACATCGCGAGCGAGCTCCATCCCCGCGCGCCGCTGCTCGCGCTCGGCATCATCGAGGCGCGGCCCGGGCGCGGCCGGCCGTTCGTCGCGCTCGAGGTCGATCCGGTCATCCTCGCGCGCCTGCGCGGCGAGCTGCCCGATCTCGGCGCGGCCCCGATCGCGCGCACCGCCGATCGCACGCTCGCGGATCTCGAGCTCCCTCCCTCGGTCGCCCAGCAGCTCACCGCCGCGCTGCGGGCCGCCAAGCGCCCGCTGCGGCTCGCGGTCCGCGGCCGCGCCGGCACCGGACGCCGCACGCTGCTCGCGGCGGTGGGCCAGCTCGCCCACCGGACGCTCGGCCTCATCGACGCCGCCGTCCTCCCGCGCGACGCCGAGCGCTTCCAGCGCGCCCTCTCGGTCGCGGTGCGCCGCGCGCACCTCGCCGGGATGCTCCCCGTCGTGCACGGCCTCGAGGCGATCGTGTTCGGCGATCGCGACGGCCACACCCTCGCGCACGAGGCGCTCGCTGCTCATCCCGGTCCGCTCGCGGTCATCTCGCCCCCGGGCACCACGCCGCCGTTCCCCGTCGGTCACGCCGTGGTCGACATCCCGCCGCCGAACGAGTCCGAGCGCGCCGCGACCTGGACCCGCGCGCTCGCCGCCACGCCGTGCTGGTTGCGCGACCCCGCCGGCATCGCCGCGCGCTACCGGGTGGGCGCGGGCGTGATCCACCGGGCGGTCGCCTCGCTCGACGGGCACGACGCGGCACAGCCCGCCGACGATCACCTCGATGCGTTCCTGCGCCAGATCCGCGACGTCCGCCTCGCCGACCACGCGCGGCGCGTCGACCGGCTCGCGAGCTGGAGCGACCTCGTCCTGCCGTCCGACATCATGGATTCGCTGCGCGAGCTGATCGGCCGCGTGCGCCACCGCCGCACCGTGTTCGAGGACTGGGGCATGTCGCGCACGATGTCCACCTCGCGCGGCCTCACGGCGCTGTTCCAGGGCCAGCCCGGCACCGGCAAGACGCTCGTCGCCGGCGTGATCGCGCGCGAGCTCGGCCTCGACCTCTACCAGGTCGACCTCTCGAAGGTGATGTCGAAGTGGATCGGCGAGACCGAGCGCAACCTCTCGGCGATCTTCGACGCCGCCGAGGACGGCCAGGTCATCCTCCTGTTCGACGAGGCCGACTCCCTGTTCGCCAAGCGCACCGAGGTCCGCTCGAGCAACGACCGCTACGCGAACCTCGAGGTCAACTACCTCTTGCAGCGCCTCGATGCCTTCGAGGGCATCGCGATCCTCACCACCAACTCGGGCGGCTCGATCGATCCCGCGTTCAAGCGCCGCCTGTCGTTCCGCCTCTCCTTCCCGTTCCCCGACGAGGACACGCGCGCAGAGCTCTGGCGCAGTCACCTCCCCGCCGAGATCCCCCGCGCCGGCGAGCTCGTGTTCGACGCGCTCGCCCGCAAGTACCAGATCTCCGGCGGCTACATCCGCAACGCCTGCCTGCGCGCCGCCTTCCTCGCCGCGCAGGAAGAGACCGCGCTCGCCCAGCACCACCTCGAACGCGCCGTCGCCCTCGAGTTCGCCGAGCTCGGCAAGCTCTCGACCGGCGGCACCATCGACTGAGGACCGCATGACCCACGAGCTCGACCACGCGCACGCTTCGGCCCACGCCCCATCCGCGACCGCCGACCACGACGGCCCGACGCCCGGCCGCTCGTCGAAGAGCGCGCTGATGCGCAAGCCCGATCACGCGGTCCCCTCCGGCCTGCTCTCGCGCAAGGCGCGCGATGCGAACGGTGTCGCCGAGGGCGCGGAGTCCGCGGTCGCCGCCGCGTCGTCCTCGAGCGGCTCTCCGCTGCCCGACACGCTGATGCGGAAGTTCGAGTCCTCGCTCGGCGCGGACCTCTCCGGCGTGCGCGTGCACACCGGCGCGGAGTCCGCTGCCGCGAACGACGCGGTCGGCGCGCGGGCGTACACGGTTGGCAACGACATTCACTTCGGTGCCGGACAGTACGACCCTGAGTCGCAGGGCGGCCAGCACCTCATCGCACACGAGGTCGCGCACACGGTGCAACAGGCCGGCGGCGCGTCGCGCATGCAGTTCAAGCTCGAGGTCTCCTCGTCTGGGGACGCACACGAGCGCGAAGCAGATCGCGCTGCAGACTCGATGGTCGCCGGAACACCGGCGAGCGTTGGCAGCTCGACGGGACTGGATCGTTCGGTGATTCACCGCAAGGAAGGTGAGAGTCCCGTGGTTCTGAAGGGCATCGACATCCCGATCGTGGAGGTCAGCGCTCCCGAGGTCGAGCTCGGGCCATTCAAGGGCAAGACCAAGCTCGGCGGCAAGGTATCCCTGAAGCCCGGCGGCCCCCCTGGTGCGGGGGGCGCAAAGAAGGACGACAAGAAGGACGAACAGAAGGGCGAGAAGAAGGACGCCGGGCATCCCGTCGAGGTCAAGGTCGGCGCCGACAAGGACAAGGTGAAGATCGCCGCCGAGAAAGAGTTCGGCGGCGAGAAGTGGGGCATCAAGCCCAAGATGTTCGGCGAGGCGGAGCTCGACAAGAACGGGCATCCCAAGGCCAACATCGGGCTCGGCCTCGAACACGAGGGGTACAAGCTCACGAACAAGCAGGTCGGTCCGTTCGCGGCGAACTTCAAGGCCTTCGAGTGGGAACACGGAGGCAAGCCGAAGATCGCGACGCTCGAGCTCGAAGTCGGAGCGAGTGCCCAGACGGAGCAGCAGTTCTACGGGCATCAGGTCTCGGTGGCGCTCAAAGGCACCGTCGAGATCGAGCCGAACTGGGTCGAGATCGGCAAGTGGATCGGACAGCAGGTCGGTCCCATGATCGCATCGGGGGCGGCGACGTCCGCCGCGCTCATCGCGGCTCCGTTCGTCACGTTCGGAGTCATGCTGGCCGGCTGGGCGAGAGCCGGGCACGAATTCGACGAGGTCCAGGCTCGAATCAAGAGCCATCGAGCACGTTGTCAGATGGCTGCCGAGGAGGCGCTGACCGGAAAACACGTGGCGGTCACGCTGTTCGGCATGGATGTCAATGCTGGCTCGACGGACCTCGCCAACAAGGTGAGGTCGACGCTCTCCGAGGCATTCGGGATTCCGGCGGGCGCGTTCCCCGAGGCCGTCAAGGCAAAGCCGGCTCTCGTTCCCCTGATCTACCGCACCGCATGGGCGCACAGCTGGCCGGCTCTCAAGGCGCAATTGCTCGCGAATTACCAGGACACCACCTTCAAGTCGTACAAGTTCGAGCGCATGTGGCTCGACTCGTTCGACAGCGGCGAGTACTCGAAGGGCTAGCTGCGCATCTTGGCGCCGGGTACTTGACGGCGCACGAAGCTCCCGCGACGCTGGCGGCCTTCACCCACAGGAGACCGTCATGTCCAAGCTTCGTACTGTCATTCTCACCGCTGCTGTCTGCCTCCCGCTCGGCGCGCTCGCCGGAGGCGGCGGCAAGGCGCTCAAGGGCCACCCGAACATGATGGCCGCCGCGAAGGCGCTCGACGTCGCGTACGAGAAGATCACCGCCGCGCAGAAGGCGAACGAGTACGATCTCGGCGGGCACGCCGCGAAGGCGAAGGACGCGATCAAGCTCGCGATGGACGAGCTGAAGCTCGCGGCCGAAACCGCGAACGACAAGAAGTAAGATCAGCGGACGTACACGTACGGCCGGATCGCGGCGAGCGTCTTCTCGCCGATGCCGTCGATCTGCAGGAGCTCGTCGACGGAACGGAACCGGCCGCCGCGCGCGTTGCGCGAGGCGATGATGCTCCTCGCGAGCTTCTCGCCGATGTGCGGCAGCCGTTCGAGCTGCTTCACGGTCGCCCGGTTGAGATCGATCGGCTCGATCGCGGATGGTGGACTGTTCGCTGGCGCGCCCTCCTGGCACGCCGGCGCCGCGGCGAGGACCAGCGCCAGGAGCAGCGCGCGCATCATGCGTGGACGGCCGTGATCATCTCGGCGGCCTCCTCGGGATCGTCGGTGAGCTGGACGAGCTCGAGGTCGGGCGCGCCGATCTTGCCGCTGGCGAGCAGGCGATCGCGGCACCAGTCGTACATGCCGCGCCAGTAGTCGGTGCCGAACAGCACGACCGGGAAGTGCGAGATCTTACCGGTCTGGATCAGCGTGAGCGCCTCGAACAGCTCGTCGAGGGTGCCGAACCCGCCGGGGAAGATGACGAACGCGTCGGAGTACTTCACGAACATCGTCTTGCGGACGAAGAAGTAGCGAAACGAGACCAGCGTGTCGATGTACGGGTTCGGCGCCTGCTCGAACGGCAGCTCGATGTTGCAGCCGATCGAGCGGCCCTGGACATCGCGCGCGCCGCGGTTCGCGGCCTCCATGATGCCGGGCCCGCCGCCGGTGATGATCGCGAACCCGGCGCCCGCGAGCAGCGAGGCCGTCCGGCGGGCGGCGCTGTACATCGGATCGTCGGGGGACGTCCGCGCCGATCCGAAGATCGAGACCGCGCGGTCGAGCGTGCCGAGCGCGTCGATGCCCTCGACGAGCTCGCTCTGGATCCGCAGCACGCGCCAGCTGTCGGCCCGCCGGAAGTCGTCGCGCGGCGGGCGGTCGAGGAGCCTCTGGTCCTCGGTCTCGGGGTCGCGCAGCGCGTCGTCGACGGCGACCGCGCCGGTGCGCCGCATCCCCACCGGAGGCTCCGTGCCGCACGCCCGCTCGCCGTCGCGCTGGCGCTCGCGGCTCCCGCGAACGGCGGCGGTCTCGACCTCGCGCCGCTTCGCGCGGTCCTGGGTGGCCTTCGACTTCATCGCCCCATCGTACCGACATCCGCGAGCGTGGGGCCGCTCGAGACCGTGAAGCCGCGCTCGCCGGCCTTCGGGCACGACGGCACGCAGTCACCGTAGTCCTTCTTCACGGGCGCGTCACCGGCGCGCGCGTCGTCGACCGACTCCTCGCGCAGCACGACCAGCTCGCCGCCCCGCACCGCGAGCTCCCAGCGCTGGTAGCCGGCGCGATGGCCCTGCTGGTGCGCGATCGCCTTGCCCGCCGGGTCGCCCGGCCACGGCTGCGTGCGGCCGTCGGCCTCGTACTGTGCGAGGAAGACCTTGCCCGACGTCTCGATCACGTACTGGCCGTGCTCGCCGCCGTCGAGCTGCGCCCAGCGATCCGGACCGGGCTTGTCGTCGAGCTCGGCCGCTCCCCGCGCCACGACCTTCGCACCGATCCTGGCGGCGAGCTCGTCGACGCTGCCGGTCCTCGCGGGCTCGGCCGGCTTCGGCGCGGGCTCGGCCGGCTTCGGCGCGGGGTCCGCCGGCCTCGGCGGCGGCTGCTCGACCGGCTTGGCCTGCTCCTTCTTGGAGCAACCGATCGAGAGCACCGCGATCGCGACGAGCACGCGCATGCGGGAAGCCTACCGCGTCTACTGGCGGACGGCGCCCCAGGGATGTCGCCGCAAGATGCCCTCGGCGCGCTCGCGGTCGGCCTCCGGCAGCTGCCCCGCGAGCGCCGCCACGAGCGCGCTGCGCAGCGCGGCGACCGTGGCGAACCGATCCGCCGGGTCCTTGACGAGCCCGATCGCGAGCGCGGCGTCGACGTCGGCGTGCAGCTCGGCGAGCGTCGACGGCTGCTGCGGCATCACGTGCACCGTCTGGTAGAGCGCGTTGTGGATGTCCTTGCCCGAGCACACGGGGCGCCCGGTGAGCCAGCGGTAGCTGATCGCGGCGAGCGCGTAGACGTCGGCGCGGTGATCGACCTTCTCGCCGCGCGCCTGCTCGGGCGCCATGTACGCGGGCGTGCCGACGACCTTGCCCTCCGTCAGCGTGCCCGAGCTCTCCTCGAGCGCGGCGACCCCGAAGTCGAGGACCTTCCACACCGGCGCCCCGTCCTGCTCGACGAGGAACAGGTTGTTCGGCTTGAGGTCGCGGTGCACGATGCCGTGCGCCCACGCCTCCTCCACCGCGGCGCCGATCTGCGCGAGCATGATGCCGAGCGCCTCCGGTGCCATCTTGCCGCTGCGCAGATGGTGTGCGAGATCGTGGCCGCGCAGCCGCTCCATCACGAGGTACGGCACGACCGCGTCCTCACCGCTCGAGGCGAGCACCTGGACGACGTGCTTCGACGTCAGCCCGGCGATCGCGCGCACCTCGCGGAAGAACCGCTGCACGCTGTGGATGTCGCCGAGCTCGCGCGCCGCGAGCAGCTTGACCGCCGCGACCGAGCCGGTCCCGGTGTGGAACGCCTCGTAGACCTCACCCATCCCGCCGCGCCCGATCACGTTGCCGAGCCGGTAGTCGCCGTAGATCTGATCGCTGTAGCGGCCGGGCGCGTCGATCGCGAGCGCGCGATCGAGATCTTGACGCGCCTCCTCGAGCAGCGCGGCGCGCTGGTTCGCGACCATCATCACCTGGTGCATGTTCGCGATCGCGACCTTCGACGCGTTGTGACCACCGCGCCCGAGCAGGAACGCCCCGACGAAGGCGATCTGCAGGAGCACGTGCCCGACCACGAGGACCTCCGGCGCCCGGTCGCCGCGGATCAGCCCCGGGTCCTCCAGCACGCCCGCGATCACGAGCGCGGCGAACAGCGCCTGCGCGACGGCGTTCAGCACGCACAGCGCGAGAGCCGAGCGGAACCCCTCGCGCCGCGCGAAGAAGTACAGCGACAGCGCGGGGAACAGCTGCGCGGCGGAGAAGATGCCGAAGTACACGACCGCCACGAAGATCGCCGGGCACACGCTGAGCGCCAGCACGACGGACATCCGCTCCGTCGGTGCGGAGGCCTCCCGCAGCTGCCGATCGAGCCACAGCCCGACGCCGAGCGCGAACAGGATCGTCGAGGCCATCGCGATCCGCAGGCCGGCCGAGCCCGGCAGGAACGGCAGCGGAGCCGTCGCCGCCAGACCCACGAGGCGTCCGACGCGGATCATCGATCGCGTCGTGCCGACCTCCTCGTCCCGCATCGTCGCGAGCGCGATCTGCTGCGACATCTGCGCCCCGGGCTCCGACCGCGCCGCCTGGCGCCGCGCCTGGGCGACCGGCGGCAGGCCGGCGCGCGTGGGGAGATCCGAGGGTGGAGCGACCGTCACGGTCTCCACGTCCTGCGGTCGCGGCGCTTCCCCCACGCGGGGACTCTAGCATCGGCGTCGTCAGCGCCGCGGCTGTCGAGCTGCGCGAGCCGGGCGTCGAGGGCGCAGCGCTCCTCGGCGATCTCCGGTCACTGCGAAAGCCGAACCGGTGGAACACCGCGGTGATCGCGAAGCTCATCATCGGCGCGCGAGTCGCAACCGCCTCCGGTCCTTCGCTCCCGTGTGCGCCGGTGGCACACAGCCTTGGTTCCAACGATTTCCAGCTGCAAGGGGCGGCCCCTCGGCTACGCTCTCACCCATGGGGAAATCGCTCGCCCTCGTCGCCCTGGCGTGCACCACGGCCGGATGTCTCTGGGACAAGAAGGCCGCGGACAAGCCGGCGCGCCTGCACATGGGGTTCAACACGCGTCGCGTCGTGACCGAGCCGCCCAAGCGCGAGCTCGCGGGCGGCGTGCTCGCACGCACCACCACCCCGGGCGAGACCGACGATCCGGCGATCGCATCGACCGGCGTGACCGGCAGCGCGCAGTTCACGATGGAGAACCGCCGCGGCTTCTACCTGGGCGGCGAGGTCGAGGCCGGGCCGCTCACCCGCTCGGGCTCGTTCTTCGGCGGCGCGTACGGCGTCGCCGGCGCGGAGACCGCATCGGAGCGAGGCTCGCTCTCCGTCGAGCTGATCGCCGGCCGCCGCTGGGTGCGCTACGAGCTCGGCGCCGACGACGTCGCCTCGCTCGCGCTCGAGCCGCGCGTGCGCGGGCAGCTGTGGCTCGGCCCGCAGGTCTCGTTCGGCGGCGTGATCGGCGCGAACGCCGTCCCCGGCGAGGCGGGCTGGATGGCGGGCATCTACCTCGGGATCTACTCCGACGACAGGCATGGGGCCCGCTAGGCTCGTCGCCGGCGCAGCTCTCCTCGCCCTCGGCGCGCGCGCGCTCGCGAAGACGCCCCCACCGAGCCCGCAGCTCCTCGAGCGCGGCAAGATCGTCTACGAGGGCGCGACCGCCGGGTGTTCGGCGTGCCACGGACTGACCGGCGAGGGCAACGGGCCCGTCGCGTTCGCGATCAAGCCGCCGCCGCGCAACTTCAAGACCGAGCCGTTCAAGGCCGGCGACCGCGTCGAGCAGATCTTCACGACGATCACGCTCGGCCTGCCCAACACGAGGATGGTTGGCTATCCGCAGCTGCCCGAGGCGGATCGCTGGGCGCTCGCGTACTACGTGCGCAGCTTCCGCCCGGCGAAGTAACCCCCGTCAGCGCCGCGTCGGCCGGCGCGCCTGGGCGCGGGCGGCGAGCGTGCGCAGCCGTTCGCGGCGCTGCGCCTGGAACGCCTCGTCCTCGACCGCGGTGTCGTCCACCGCCTGCTCGAGCGTCGGACCCTCCTCGCGGAAGTTGTCCTGCTGCGCCTTCATCACGAGGCTGTCGCTCGCGAAGCGATCGTCATCCTCGTCGTGGCCGATCTGCGCGCGCGCGATGTCCGTGGTGACGCGAAACACGCCGCTGTTGTCGACCAGCTGCTCGTCGTCGTTCATGTCCGTGTACGACGGCCGCGCGGCCAGGTTGTGGAGCTTGCCCGGCGACGTCCGTGCGGGCGCCGGCACCGCGGCCTTCGGTTTCGTCCTGGACGGCGCGACAGGCTTCTTCTTCGTAGCCATGAGGTCCCCCCCGCCGCTCAGCGTCTCATAGCCGCCGGGGCAACGGTGGAACGATCTCGGGTACGATCCGGCGTGCTCGAGCGAATCGTCGACAGTGGCCTCGTGCCCGAGCCGCTGCTGCGGGCCGGGATCCGCGCGATCTGCGCCCTGCGCCTGCGCCAGGAGCGCCGCTCCGTCGAGGACGAGCAGGACCGCCACGCGCAGCTCGTCGCCGAGCTGAAGCGCAGCGAGATCGCGGTCGAGACCGCCGCGGCGAACGCCCAGCACTACGAGGTGCCGGCCGAGCTGTTCTCGCTCGTGCTCGGGCCGCACCTCAAGTACTCGAGCTGCTACTGGCCGGCCGGCACGCAGTCCCTCGGCGAGGCCGAGGCCTCCATGCTCGCGCTCACCGCCGAGCGCGCCCAGCTCTCCGACGGCCAGGACGTGCTCGACCTCGGCTGCGGCTGGGGCTCCTTCGCGCTGTGGGCCGCCGAGCGCTATCCGGCGAGCCGCATCACCGCGGTCTCCAACTCCGCCGCGCAGCGTGCGTTCATCGAGGCGCGTGCCGCCGCGCGAGGCCTCTCCAACGTGACTGTCCGCACCGCGGACGTTCGCACGCTGCTGCTCGCCGCGCGCGCCTACGACCGCGTCGTCTCGGTCGAGATGTTCGAGCACATGCGCAACTACGAGCTGCTGCTCCGCCGGATCGCCGACTGGCTGCGGCCCGATGGCCGCCTGTTCGTTCACGTGTTCGCGCACCGCCGCCACGCCTACCCGTTCGAGGACGCCGGCCGCTCCGACTGGATGGCCCGCGAGTTCTTCACCGGCGGCCTGATGCCGAGCGCCCAGCTGCTCCACCACTTCCAGACCGACCTCGCGCTCGAGGCCGAGTGGCACCTCGCGGGCACGCACTACGCGCGCACCGCCGAGGCCTGGTACGGCAACCTCATGTCGCGTCGCGCGGACGTCATGCGCGTGCTCTCCGCCGCGTATGGCGACGACGCGCCCCGCCGGTTCCAGCGCTGGCGCGTGTTCTTCCTCGCGTGCGCGGAGCTGTTCGGGTTCCGCACCGGCCGCGAGTGGATCGTCGCGCACTACCGGTTCGCTCCGCGGTAGGGTCGGCCGATGCAGCGTCTGGTCGCCCTGCTCGTACGGCTCGGCGGCAGCGCGAGCGCCGAGCGCACTTCTCCGTCGACAAGCTCACGTACGTCAAACCGAATCGAGAGGCCGAACATGCGAATCGCAGCGCTGGTGATGGTGATGGTGATGTGCGGAACCGCAGGAGCGGAGGAGGACGGGACGCCCGCGCTTGGCGGGGAAGGCGTGCTCTACGAGGGTTCGAACCCGCCGCGGTTCGCGTTCATGGGGCCCAAGGCGCACGTCTCGCCGAAGACGCTCAAGGCCGTGCTCGACGTCGAGTATCCGGCCTACTCGCTCTCGGATGAGGTCACGGCGCGACAGGTCGAGGCGATGTCGACCGACAAGAACGCGTACTGGATCACGGCGGACCTCACCGAGTTCGTCATCGGCTGCGGGATGGAGCCCTGCCCGCCGCCGCCTCCGCCGCCACCCGCGCGGGCGCACGCGAGCTTCCTGTGGCGGCGCGTCAGCAAGGACTGGGAGCTCGTCGCGTTCGCGGTCGCGCCGACCTACCCCGGCAAGGCACAGGCGGCCGGGATCAAGCAGGGCCTGATGCCCGAGGCGATCGCGAAGAGGGTCGACGCAGGCGCGGAGGACGCGGTGAAGCTGTTCGAGACCACGATCGGCGATCCGAAGGCGTTCGCCGCGACCGTATCGACGCGCAAGGATGTCGTGCTCTTCGGCAACGAGCCGGCGGAACGCACGGTGGGCGGCGCGAAGGTCAAGGCGAAGCTCGAGGCCTGGAAGCTCGCGTTCAAGGTGCGCGACGGGATCCAGGCCGGGCCCGCGGGCAAGGGCGTCGTCTGGATCGCCGCGAACGTTGACTCGACGAGCACGAAGAAGCCGAAGGACAAGCCGGTGCCGTACCGCCTGTTCGCGATCTACGAGAAGACCGGCGCCGACTGGAAGCTCGTGCACGCGAACTTCGCGTACATCGGCCCCGCACCGAAGGAGTGACCGGGGCTACGCGGCGCTCGCCGCGGTCGCCTTGTCGAGGAACGCCCGGGCGCTCGCCGGGCGCTCGTCGGGGCTCTTCGCGAGCGCGGCGAGGATCGCGGCCTCGAGGTTCGCCGGCACGTCCTTACGGATCTGGCGCGGCGGCAGCGGCGACTCCGACAGGTGCGCGAAGCCGATCGCGATCGCGTTGTCGCCGGAGAACGGCGGGCGGCCGCACACCAGGTGGTACGCGAGCGCGCCGAGCGCGTAGACGTCCGTGCGCGCGTCGACGGGCTTGCCGCGCACCTGCTCGGGCGCCATGTAGTGCGGCGTGCCGAGGATCGCCCCGGTCGCGGTGAGCCCCTCGCCCACCGCGGTGGTCGCGAGGCCGAAGTCGATGATCTTGACCGCGCCGCGCTCGCCGACGAGCACGTTGCTGGGCTTCAGGTCGCGGTGCACCACACCGGCGGCGTGCGCGGCTTCGAGCCCGAGGACGATCTGCTTCAGCATGTCGCGCGC
>JAEUJX010000753.1 GCA_016794545.1 Myxococcales bacterium | reverse complement strand
CGGGCGGTGCGATCGAAGGCATCGTGCGCGACGCGCGGACCAAGGAGGTCGTCGGCGGCGCGGTCGTGCTCGCGCGCCGCGACGGCGGCGGCATGATGCGGCTCGCCGAGGGCGGCATGCGCGTGACGAAGAGCGGCGCCGATGGCCGGTTCCGGCTCGGAGGGCTGCGGCCGGGCGCGTACGAGCTCGGCGCGGCGGCGGACGTGCGGTCGTCGAAGGCGCCGACGGTCGTCGGCATCGGCGTCGCCGAGCAGGTGTCCGAGGTCGAGGTGCTGATCAGCGCGGGTCCGACGGTGTCGGGCGTCGTCGTCGACGAGGCCGGCGCGCCGGTGCCGAACATCGCGGTGAGCGCGAACGGTGACGGGCCGGGCGCCGGGGCCGAGGAGACGACGAACGCGAAGGGCGAGTTCGCGATCACCGGGCTCGCCGCGGGGCGCTACGTCGCGATGGCGACCGACGACACGTTCGTGCCCGATGGCTTCACGCCGTTCGAGCTCGCCGAGACCGACGTGAAGGGGCTGCGGGTCAAGGTGCGGCGCGCGGCGCAGATCGTCGGCCACGTCGAGCCGCGGCAGGTCTGCGTGGTGAGCCACGAGATCGATCCGGCCGAATTCGGGATGGGCATGCCACGCTTCCTCGCGCCGGTGACCACCGGCGCGGATGGCGTGTTCCGGATCGGGCCCGCGTCGCCGGGCAAGGCGACGCTGACCGCGCGGTGTGCGAACGGCGATCAGGGCGCGCTGCCGATCGCGGTGACGGTCGGGATGCCGGAGGTCGTGCTCCCGGTGAAGGCCGGCGCATCGATCGCGGGGCGCGTCGTCGACGGCGAGGGCAAGGCGGTCGGCGGCGTGACCGTGATGGCGACGAAGCAGGGCCCCTCGCAGTCGACGATGATCGTCAACGGCATGGTGACGAGCGGCGTGCAGGCGCTCGCCTCGGCGAACGGCACGTTCCTGTTGAACGCACTGCCCGCGGGCACCTATCAGCTGCGCGTGCTCGATCGCGGCCGCCCGGTGCGCCTGCGCGGCAAGCCGGTCGAGATCACCGTCGGCGCGACGGACAAGAAGACCGGCATCGAGGTCGCGATCGATCGGCCGAACGGCGTGATCAAGGGCGTCGTCTCCGGCCCCGATGGCAAACCCCTCGCCGACGCGTGGGTCAGCGTGCACCAGGATCTCGAGGCGATGCTCGAGGGTGTGATGGGCGAGCGCGGCGGGCGCGGCGGCGACGGCCCGCCGGGCGAGTCGCGCGAGTCGCGCATGATCACGATGACCAGCGACGATGGCGGCGGCGAGGGCGGCGGTGGCGGCGGGTTCCCGCCGGTGCTCACCGACGCGCAGGGCCGGTTCTCGATCGGCAACCTCCCGCACGCGACGTACGAGGTGGTCGCCGAGGCGCAGAAGGGCGTGCTGCGCGGCCGCGTCCAGAACATCACGCCCGATGCGACCGTCGCGATCACGGCCTCGGGTGTCACCACGCTGTCGGGCACCGTCACCGGTGCGGGCGGGCCGGCCGCGCTGTTCACGATCGAGCTCGAGGGGCCGACACGCGCTGCACGGACGTTCACGGATGGAAAATTCCAGCTCGGCCGCGTCGACCCCGGCACCTACAAGCTCCGGGTCTCGGGTAGCGATGGGAATGCGGAGGTCGAGGTCGTCGTGGCGCCCGGCAAGCCGGCGACGGTGGACGTCACGCTCGTCGCCAACGCGGTCGTCGTCGGAAAGCTCGTCGATCCGCAGGGAAAGCCGCTCGCGAACGTCGGGGTGACGCTGATCCCCGACACCGGCGACGGCCGCGTGCGGCTGTCGCTCGACGGGCCGCCGCCGGCCAGCGGTCCCGATGGCTCGTTCCGGCTCGAGGGCAAGGCGGGCAAGAGCATCCTCCTCGCGATGACGCCGCCGCGCCCGTTCACGAAGCGCGGCCTCGAGCTCGTCGCGGGCAAGACGCTCGATCTCGGCACGGTCGCCGTGGACTTCGGGCCGCCGCCGCCGCCGTGATAGCATGGGCCTGAATGGATCGTGATCGGGCGCGGGTAGTCCTCCTGTTCGCGGTGTATCTCGCGCTGATCGTCGGGACGCTGTTCCTCCAGGACTGGTTCGTCGCGGCGATGCCCGCGGGCACGATGGGGATCGACCTGCGCCACGCGACGCTGTGCTCGTCGGACGGCGCGTGCATGACGTTCTCGCTGTCCCGGCTGCAGGCAGGGTTCTACGGCACGGTCGGCTTCATCACGTTCTACGGCGCGATCGTGTTCACGCTGCTCGTCGCCTACCAGGCGATCACGCGCGTCACCTCCGGGTTCGCGAACGGCTCGCTGTCGAAGCTCGGCTACTTCGGCGCGATCGGCCTGTTCGGCACCGCGTTCACCGCCTCGTTCCTGTTCAACCCGCAGGTCACCGGCGTGCAGGCGGAGGTGATGGGCATCGAGGTCGAGCGCACGCTCGCGCCTCTGCTGTTCTTCGCCGCGATGGTCCTCGCGATCTCGATCCTCTACTACGCGGCGTTGCAGACCTCGGACGACGTGGGCGAGTACAAGCCGCTCGCGCCGGTCGCGCTGCCGGCGGCGACCGCGCTGCCCGCCGCACCGACGGCGACCGCCATCCCGCAGAAGCACACGTCGTCCCCGCCGGCGAGCGCGCTCGGACCGAAGCCGACGAGCGGTCCGATCTCGCTGCTGCCCGAGCACCTGCGCAAGAAGCTGAAGTACGTCGCGGTGACCGCCGAGATCTCACGCGCCGGCATCGACGCGCGGCGCGAGGACGGCTCGACCAAGCTCGTGCTGTGGCGCGACGTCGTCGGCCTCGTCG
>JAEUJX010000097.1 GCA_016794545.1 Myxococcales bacterium | reverse complement strand
GACCTCGCGCTGCCGCTCGGGAGCATCAGCGACATCGCGGCGGCGATCGCGCGCGTGCGCAAGGCGGCGGCGCTCGAAGCGCCGGAGCTGGTCGCGGTCGCGACGACCGGTCGCGCGCTGAGCCGCCTGAGGACGCACCTGCGCGATCACGCGGCCATCGCGCCGCGGCTGGCGGGCAAGGGCGCGCAGATCGGCGACCTCGGGCACGTCTATCACCCGATCCTCGAGGCGTTCGATGCCGACGGGCGGCTCGTCGATCACGCGAGCGATGCGCTCGGACCGCTGCGCCGTGCGCTCGCGGCGATCAAGGCGCAGCTCGAGAAGCGGATGCAGGGGCTGCTCACCGACGAGCGGTTCAGCCCGTACCTCCAGGACGCGTACTACACGCAGCGCGAGGAGCGCTACGTGCTGCCGGTGCGCACCGACGGCAAGGGCTTCGTGCGCGGCATCGTGCACGGCACGTCGCAGAGCGGACAGACGCTGTTCATCGAGCCCGAGGAGATCGTCGACCTCAACAACCGCGCGAAGCTCGCGGAGGCCGAGGTGCTCGACGAGGAGCGCCGTATCCTCATCAAGTTCTCGGGCTGGGTCGCCGAGGAGGCGGACGCGTTCGAGGCGTCGCTCGCCGCGGCGGAGGAGCTCGACGTGATCGGCGCCGCGGCGATCATGGCGGAGGACACGGTCAGCGCGGAGCCGATCCTCGACGACGCACCGCGCGTCGCGCTGCTGCACGCGCGGCACCCGCTGATGCTGCTCGCGGACCGGCGGTGCGTGGCGAACGACGTCACGGTCGACGCCGGGCAGACGCTGCTGGTCTCCGGTCCGAACGCGGGCGGGAAGACCGTCGCGCTGAAGACGGTGGGGCTCGCCGCGCTGATGGCCCGCGCGGGGCTGCACCTGACCGCGGAGAGCGGCAGCGCGATCGGCTGGTTCCCCGACATCCGGACCGACATCGGCGACGCGCAGAGCCTCGAGAAGGATCTGTCGACGTTCTCCGGTCACATGGTGAACCTGCGCGAGCTGCTCGCGACCGCGGGCCGCGGCTCGCTCGTGCTCATCGACGAGATCGCGGTGGGCACCGACCCGGAGCAGGGCGCCGCTCTCGCGCAGGCCGTGCTCGAGGCGCTCGCCGATGCCGGCGTCACGAGCATCGTCACCACGCACTACGAGCGGCTGAAGGCGCTCGGCGCGACCGATGCGCGGTTCGCGAACGCGTCGGTCGGCTTCGATCTGTCGCGCCTCGAGCCGACGTTCAAGCTCCACCTCGGGACGCCCGGCAGCTCGGGTGCGCTCGCCGTCGCGCAGCGCATGGGCATCGCCGTTCCGGTCGTGGAGCGCGCGCGCTCGCTGATGGGTGCGCACGTCGTGAAGGTCGAGGAGCTGCTCGCGTCCGTCGCCGACCAGCAGCGCCGCATCGAGATCGAGCGTGCGGCGCTGCTCGCCGAGCTCGAGGCGGTCGAGGCCGAGCGCGCCGCCCACCGCGCGCTGCGCGACAGCGCGCGCGCCCGGTTCGAGAAGCAGACGCGCGCGGTCCACGGCGAGGCGCTCGCGGAGCTCAAGGCCGCTCGCCGCGAGATCGAGGAGGTGCGCCGTGCCCTGCGCGCGAAGGCCGCCGCCGAGCAGGCCACCGCGGATGACGTGCGCGCGGCGAACCGCCGGCTCGTCACGCCGGGGGCGCAGGTCGCGCGCCACGAGCCGCAGCGCCCTCTTCCGCCCGGCACACCGGCCACGCCCGAGAAGCTCGTGCAGGGTGCCGCCGTGATCGTGCCTCGCCTCGGCCGGGCCGAGGTCGTCGCGCTTCTCCCCGACAACAAGGTCGAGGTCCGGGTCGGCTCGATGCGCGCGGCGCTGCCGATCAAGGACGTGCTGATGGACACGCACCGCGCGCGCCGCGCCGAGCAGCAGCGCCGCGCGCGCGAGGTCGCCCCGGCTCCGTCAGCCGCGTCGGACGTCCAGCTCGTCGACGGCGCACCCGCCGGCGGCCGGGCAGGCGCGCGTACGGTCGACACCACCGTGGACGTGCGCGGCAGCCGCGCCGACGAGGCGATCGCCGTCGTCGATCGGTTCATCGACGAGAGCCTGATCGCGGCGCGCGACACGATCTTCGTGATCCACGGCCACGGCACCGGCGCGCTCCGCGCCGCGATCCGGGCGCACCTCGGACTGCACAAGGGCGTCGAGAGGTTCCGCGCCGGCGAGCAGAGCGAAGGCGGCGACGGCGTGACCGTCGCGTTCCTGAAATAGGGACGGTCTCAACTTGGACAACTTGCGGTCGGCAAGTGTGCGAAACCGCTGGGTGCACAGGGACGGACTCAACGAGCGGCACCGCGAGCGCGTCTCGCAGCGACCTCCATCGACCACGAGGGCCGTCACTTCCGGTGCTCGCGCGAGACGACGTTGAGAACGGGCGCCGGCACCTAGGAAGATCGCGAGGTTCGCGATCTCAAGTTGAGTATGTTGAGACCGTCCCTAGCTCCCCACGACGCGGAACGCGATCTGCCAGTACTGGTCCTTTTCCTTGACCGCCGGGAGGCCGAGCTTGCCGATCAGCGGCTCGATGCAGCGCACGGCCGCGTCGGCCTCGGCGCGCGAGAACGCGTCGGCGTTCTTGTCGACCTTGATGGTCGCGCCGTCGGGCGGCACCATCGGCGCGCGCGGCCGGTACATGTAGCCGCCGCGCGCGGGACTGACGGCGGGCGGCGTCGGCGAGCGCGGGCCGGAGCGCGTGACACGCACGTCGATCACGGTGGTCGGGAGCTTCGCGAGGCAGGCGCGCATCGCGGGCATGCCCTTGCGGACCAGCGCGGTGGTGGCGTCGAGGTCGAGGGCCGCACCACCGGCGACGCGGTCGATCGACTCGGGCAGCTTCGAGCCGGCGAGCTCGCGGAGGTGCTCCTCGGCGCGCTTGCGCCACTGGCTGTCGGGCGCCTCCTTCAGGTACTGGCGGAAGTAGATCAGCGCGTACTCGGCGCGCGGCGGCTCCTTCGCGGACCACCCGAGGCCGAGCAGGTAGCTCTTCTCGCCGGCGCCGAGGAATGGGAGGCTCGGGTTGTCGAGGAGCGTCAGCTGGCCGTCGTAGCGGACGGCGCTTCTGACCTCCGCCACCGCCTCGGCGGGGCGACGCGCGCGGTCGTAGGCGGACGCGAGGAGGAACCGGGTCTGTGCCTGCTGCACGTCGGGCACCTCGAGCGCCGCCGTCAGGGCGGCGATCGCCTCGTCGAGCTTGCCCATCGCGATGCGGACCTCGCCGAGGCGCATCAGCACCTCGCCGGTGCTCGTGCCCGCGGCGGCCGCCTCGGCGAGCGTGCGCTCCGCCTCGGCGAGCTTGCCTCCGCGCGCCTGGCAGTTGCCGAGCCGCAGCTGCAGCTCGGTGGCGGACTTCTTGTCGGTCTCGGCGCGTCGCGCGAGCTGCGCGGCCTGCTTGAGATCCGCGGCGCAGTCCGCCCAGTGGTTCAGCCAGAAGTGCGCCTCCCCGCGCCAGCGGTAGGCCTCGGCCTCGCGCGGCATCAGCTTGATCGCATCGCCGAGCACCGCCACGGCGTCGGCCAGGCCGGGCGCGCTGCGCATCTCGATGCTCTGCTTGGCCTGCGCGATCAGGTTCCGGTACGGCAGCTGGTTCGGATTGGTGGCCGACTCCCAGAGCGCGCTCTTGTCGGCCTTCTCCTGGTCCTTGTCGACCGGCGCGGCGGGATAGCGCTTGCTCTGCGCGTGCGCGAGCCCGACGAGAGTCAGGAGTGCGAGCCCCGCGCGCAGCATGATCCGGCTCCGATCATGCCACGGCGGCGGCGCCGCGCTACTCGGCGAGGTACTTCTCGAACGCCTTGAAGTCGTACTTGCGGCCGAGGTAGTCGGCGACCAGGTCCGCCGCGGGCTTGGCGCCGCCGGGAGCGAGGATCCTGTCGCGGTAGCGGTACGTCACCTTCGTGTCGAGCAGGCCGGTCTTGCCGAACGGGGTCAGCATGTCCCGCGCGATCACCAGGCTCCACATGTACGTGTAGTACATGGACGAGTACCCCACGAGGTGGCCGAACGAGGTGTGGAACTTCGTGCCCTCGACGTACGCGAATGGCGTGTACCTGGCCTGCAGCTTCTTCACCGTGGCGAGCTGGTCGAGCTTCGCCGGATCGGCCTGGTGGAACTGGAGCGCGATCGCCGCGTAGAACATCTGCTGCACGACCCAGGTGCCGCGCGCGAACGTGTTCGCCTTGCGCATCTTGTCGACCAGCGCCTGCGGGATGACCTCGCCGGTCTTGTGGTGCTTCGCGAACTTCGCGAGTGTCTCGTAGCTCCAGCCCCACTCCTCGAACATCTGCGACGGCGCCTCGACGAAGTCACGCTCGGTCGCCACGCCGCTCTGCGGGATCCAGTGGTGCTTGCCGCCGAGCACGTGGTGCATGAGGTGGCCGAACTCGTGGAACATCGTCACCACGTCGCCGTGGTCCATCAGCGCCGGCCCGTCCTTCGGATCGGGGAAGTTGCAGACCAGCGCGCCCTCGGGCAGCTGCTTGCCGGTGACGCCGGTCAGGATGTCGAACTGCGCCGCGTGCTTGTACTTGTCGGCGCGCGGGTGGAGGTCGAGGAAGATCCGGCCGAGCTTCTCGTCGCCGCGCATCACGTCGAACACCTTGACCGACGGATGCCAGGTCTCGACGCTGGTCACCGGCTTGTACTGGATGTCGTAGATCTGCGACGTGATCGAGAGCAGCCCCGCGAGCGTCTGCTCGAACGGGAAGTAGTTGCGCACCTCGGTCGAATCGACCGCGTACGCCTCCTTCTTGATCTGGTTCTCGAGCCACGCCTTCTGCCAGTCGCCGACCGCCTTGGCCTTCGGATCCGTCTTCTTCAGCTGGGCGAGCAGCTCGGCGTAGTCCTTCGCCGCGCGCTTCTTCGCGAGGTTGGTGACGCGCTCGATGAACGCGCTCGCGGCCTTGCCGGGCTTCAGCATCTTGTCGTCGGCGACGTAGTCCGCCCAGTCCTTGAAGCCGAGCAGCTTCGCTTTCTCGGCGCGCAGCACCAGCAGCTTCTGCAGCACCTCCTCGTTGCGCGCGTCACCACGGCTGCGGAACAGGATGTAGATCTGCTTCTTCAGCTCGTCGTCGTTCGCGTACGTGACGAACGGGACATAGTCCGGATAGTCCGTCGAGATCTTGATGACGCCGTTGACGGGCTTGTGCGCCGCGATCCAGTCGGCGGGCATGCCGTCGAGCCGCTTCGGATCCGTCACCTCGAGGAAGCGCGTGTCCTCCGCGATGTTCTTCGCGTGCTGCTGCGACAGCTCGGTCACCGCGTCGTCGATCTCCTTGATCCGCGCGCGCTGCTTGTCGGGCAGGGCGACGCCGGCGCGCTTGTAGTCGCGCAGCGTCGTCATCGCGAACCGCTTGGTGTCGGCGTCCTCCTTGCCGACGTCGACCGCCTTGATCGCGTCGTACACCCGCTTGTCGAGCAGGAGCTCGGACACGAACGTCGAGATCTCGCGCTCGCACGTGCGCGCCGCGTCGCGGATCTTCCCGTCGGGGTTCACCTCGCGGTGGAGCTGCGCCATGTTCGCGCCGTTCGCGATGAACCGCGACAGCTCGTTGAACGGCTCGAACGTGTTCGCGACGGTGCGCTTGTCCTTCACGTCGAGGATCGCCGGCAGCTGTTGCTTCGCCGACTCGAGGGCGCCGCGGCACCGGTTCAGGAACTCCTGGTCGGCCGGCGCGCGGGGTGGCACCGGTGCGGGTGGTGCCGGCTGGGTTCCCGCCACCGAGACGGGGTCGGGCTTCATCGGGGCGGGGTCGCTGGCCGGCGGCGCGGGCGTCGGCGCGGGCGCCGGAGCGGGTTTGCTGCCGCCGCACGCGGCGGTCACGAGAAGGAGCGGGAGGAGAGACGTCTTCATGTTGATCACCACACGGAGCAGGTCTTCGCCGGATGCATCGGCGTGCCGGGTGCGCACGAGAATGCCTCGGCGAACTCGGGGAGGTTGCGGAGCGAGCCGTACACGCGGAACTTCGGGGGCGAGTGCACGTCGCTGATCAGCCGGCGCTGCGTCTCGGCCGGGCGCTCCTTGGCGCACCACGCCTGGCCGACGGCGATGAAGAACTGCTGGTCCTCGGTGAACCCGTCGGCGACGTAGACCTTCGCCGCGTCCTTGCGGAGCGCGCGGTACGCCTTGAACGCCATCTTCACGCCGCCGAGGTCCGCGATGTTCTCGCCGAGCGTCAGCCTGCCGTTGACGTACGCCTTCGGCATCGCCTCGAACGTGCTGTACTGCTCGGCGACGCACGTGCCCTTGTCGGCGAACTTCTGCGCATCCTCCTTGCCCCACCAGCTCCTGAGGTTGCCGTCGCCGTCGAACTGCGCGCCCTGATCGTCGAACCCGTGCGTCAGCTCGTGGCCGATGATCATGCCGATGCCGCCGAGGTTCACGGCGACCGACCGGTCCTGGCCGAAGAACGGCGGCTGGAGGATCCCGGCGGGCAGGGCGGTGGTGTTCGCGGTGGGGTCGTAGTAGGCGTCGACCCGGTACGTGTTCATCTTCCACTCGCTGCGATCGACCGGCTTGCCGGCGCGCGCGCTCAGCCGCCGCACCTCGAACGCCGCGGCGCGCATCCGGTTGCCGGCGAAGTCGTCGCGCTTCACCTCGTAGTCGTACGTCCGCCACTTGTCGGGGAACCCGATCATCCGCACGAGCTTGCCGAGCTTCTGCTGTGCGATCTGCTTCGTCGCGTCGCTCATCCACTCGAGGCGGCTGATCTCGTCGTGCATGACGCGCGCGATCTCCTCGACCAGCTGCGTCGCGGTCTGCTTGCTCGAGCCCGGGAAGTACCTCGCGACGTACTGCTGGCCGAGCAGCTCGCCGAGCGCGTCCTGCGTCGCCTCGATGCAGCGCTTGCTGCGGTCCTGGCGCTGCTCGACGCCGGTGAGCGCGCGGTCGAGCTCGAACGCCTCGTCGTCGAACTGCTTCGGGAGCGCGAAGGCATACGCGTGCACGAGGTGATACGCGAAGTAGCTCCCCCACTGCCCCGGCTTGAACCGCGCCCGCAGCTTGTCGAGCGCGGCGAAGAACCTCGGCGTGCCGACCACGATCTTCTTGCTCGGGGTCATGCCGAGCGCCTTCCAGTACGCCTTCCAGTCGACGGTCCTGACCTGCTTCGCGAGGCCCTTCGCGTCGGTCGGGTTGTACGCGGCCTGGAGGTCGCGCTGCTCGACGCCGGTCTTCGTCAGCTTCGCGACCTCGAGCTCGATCGCGAGCACGCTGTCCGCGGCGGCGGCGGTCTTGTCGGCGGGCACGCCCGCGAGCGC
>JAEUJX010000679.1 GCA_016794545.1 Myxococcales bacterium | reverse complement strand
AGATGGAGGTAGCGCAGCGCGAGCCTCGGCCTCTCCTCCCGGAGCGCCTGCAGATGCGCGCCGCCGAGGCAGAGCAGCGCCGGCAGCACGGGCATGAGGATGCGCGAGCCGAGCTGGAGCCCGCCGGCGTCGTTGCTGCGGTTGAGCACGAGCACGGCGACGAGCAGGAGCGCGGTGCCGATCCACAGGCGCCGCGCGGCGGAGCTCCGCCCACCGGCCCACAGGCCGACGATCGCGAGCGGAGTCACGTGGAACAGGCCGGTCGTGCCGTGCCAGCTCTTCAGCGCGACCATGATCGAGAGCCCGACGACCACCGCGAGCAGGAGCGTCGTCGCGAGCTGAACGTGGAGCCGGCGGAGCCACGACGCCGGCAGCGCGCCGGAGACGAGGCAGAGCGCGAACGCGATGTAGATGCCGGTGACCGGAGCCCGGGTCGCACCGACGAGGAACAGGCCGAGCGTGGTCCAGCTCGCGGCTGCGCCCTCCTGGAACGTGACGAGCGGATCCCACGTGCCGGAGAGCCGCAGGTTGAGGAGCCAGTACGGGACGAGCATCGCCAGCGCGCCGGCGGCGTAGAGCGCGCCGCGCTGGATCGCGACGGACCGCGACGTCCAGGGCGGGACGATCGAGGCGATCCCGATGGCCGCGATCGCGAGGTAGCACTCCGGCCGGACGGTCGCCGCGAAGCCGACGAGGACGCCGGCCACGAGGTCGCGCCGCGGCGAGGCCGTCGAGCGGTCCGGAACGACCAGCGCCAGCGCCCACGTGACCAGCCCGGTCGCGAGCGTGTGCTCGGTGAGCTGGGACGAGTAGAGGAGGACGGGCGTCGCGAACACGGTCACCGCGCTGATCGCGACCGCCCACCACGGAGCGCAGCCGATGCGCCGGGCGAGCGCGAACGTCCCGGCGAGGACGAGCAGCGTCCCGAGCAGCGGCAGGATCGGGAGGCCGGTCATCCCGAAGGCGCCGAGCAGCGGTGCGGACAGCGCGGTGAACGTCAGCGAGTAGATGCCCTGCCACTCGCCGTCCACCCGGCGCTTGAACTCGCCGTAGGCCATGAAGTCGCCCGCCGGATCGAGCTCGGGGTGCGCCGGCAAGGCGCGCGTCGTGAAGCCCGAGCTCCACAGGGCGTACGTCTGCGCCAGCTTCACGCCCGAATCGCCCGAGTACAGGCCGCGCGGCGCGACCGCGAACACCCAGATCGTGATGGCCAGGCCCAGCGCCAGCAGCGCTTTGTGAGGAGAGGGCACCGGGCGCGGAGCATAACGGCGCCCTGAAAAAGCGACAGGTCCCGGCAACACCTCGCGGCCGGGCGGCAAGATGGGGGAGATGGCCGGCTCCGCACCCCTGAACGACGACCTCCTCGCGCACCGCGAGTGGTTGACCCGCCTCGCCGCGGCGCTCGTCGGGGACGCGGGCGCCGAGGACGTCGTCCAGGACACCTACGAGGTCGCGCTCGCGAAGCCGCCGGCGAAGCCGGGCCCGCTGCGCCCGTGGCTCGGCGGCGTGGCGCGCAACCTCGCGCGCATGGCCACGCGAGGCCGCCGGCGGCGGGAGCGCCGGGAGCAGGCGCTGCCCGAGGCGGCGGAGCCGCCGTCGCCCGAGGAGGTCGTCGCGCGCGCGGAGCTGTACCAGCGGATCGGGGCGCTCGTGCTCGAGCTGCCGGAGCCGCTGCGCTCGACGGTCCTGCTGCGCTACGTCGAGGGCATGTCCGCCGCCGACATCGCGCGATCGCAGGGCATCCCCGGCGGCACCGTGCGCGCACGGCTCAAGGATGCGCTCGATCGGATCCGCGCGACGCTCGACCTCGAGCGTCGGGAACGCAGCACCTGGGTGCGGCTGCTCGTCCCCCTGCCCGCCGCGCTCGCTGGAGGTTTGCTCGTGAAGACCAAGATCGCGATCGTCATCGTCCTCATCGCCGTGATCGTCACCGGCACGCGCCTCGCCGGCCTGTGGGGCGGCGGCTCGTCGAGCGAGGCACCGCAACCCGCCGCCGCGCCGCGGTCACCGGCCGCGACGACGCCGGTCGCGACCGCGCCGGCCTCGGCGAGCGCCGCCTCGCCGCGCGAGCAGCCGGTGATCCACGACGACGATCCGCGCGGCACGCTGCGCCTCGAGGGCCAGGTGATCGACGAGCGCGACGCCCCCGTGGCCGGCGCGACGGTCGCGATCGATTCGAATCCGCCGATGATCGTCGAGACCGAGGCCGACGGCGCGTTCGTGTTCGAGGGCCTGATCCGCCGCGACTACCGGCTCGAGGCGACCGCCGACGAGCGCTACGCCGGACCCGCGCGGCTACGCCTCGGCGACAAGCCCGAGCCGGTGACGCTGCGCCTCAGAAAGGGCGGCACGCTCGAGGTCGCGGTCACCGAGCGCGCGACCGGCGCACCGGTCGCCGGCGCCGAGGTCGAGCTGCGCTCGGCGCTGACGTGGAAGGCGACGACCGACGCGCAGGGCATCGCGCGCGTGCGCGGCGTCGGCGCGGGCTGGGCGCCGCTCGCGGTGCGCGCGCCAGGCTTCGCGCCGAACGCGGTGATGGTCAGCACGAGCGGGGCGCCGGAGTCCGCGGAGCGCGTCGCGGTCGTGCTCGCGCGTGGCGCGGCGATCAGCGGCCGCGTGATCGACGAGGCCGGCAAGCCGATCGCGGGCGCGCGCGTCGTCGCGACGAACGCCTCGGAGCCGCTGCCGGTCGTCGATCCGCGCCGCGACGGCGTGGTCACCGGCAGCGACG
>JAEUJX010000675.1 GCA_016794545.1 Myxococcales bacterium | reverse complement strand
CCCGGTGCGATCGCGGCCGCGGGTGCGGGCGTCGCGGCGGGCGCGGCCGCGGCGACGCTGGGCGCGCTGCATGTCGTCGAGGTCGAGGCGCACCGCTGGACGGGCGAGTTCGCCGCCGTCGAGGTCGCGGCGGGCGCCGCGCTGGCGGTTCTCGCACCTGCGACGGCTTCGTGGTGCACCGCGATCCAGGAGGCGATCCGCGCCGCGCACCGCACCGGCAGCGGAGTCCGCTTGCGCGCGCTCGCGACCGAGGTCGAAGCGGCGGCACGGGCCGCCGAGCGCGAGAGCGCACCGTGGACCGCCCCGCTCCTGCGGACGTCGTACGTCACGTCCGACTGCCTGCGCCGAGTCGGTGCCGTGGATGACGCCGATCGGCTGCTCGCGCTCGCCGACCGTGGGCGCGCCGCGGTTGGTGACGACGCCATGGTGGCGGCTGCCGCGGCGTACGCGCACGCGATGCGCGCACGGTTCGTTGGCGATCCCGCGGCCGCGCTCGTCAGCTCCGAGGCCGCGTACGCGGCGTACCTGCGCGCCGGCGACCGCCGTCGCGCGCTCGCGCTCGCCATCGCCTGCGGCGACGCGCTCGTGCGTGCCGGGCGCGCCGGCGAGGCCGTCGCGCTCCTCGCCGACGCTCAGCGCGAGGCGGAGCGCTTGCGGGCGCCCTCGATGGGCGCGCACGCCCGGCTCAATCGCGGTCAGGCCCATCATGCCGTCGGCGCGCTCGACGATGCGCTCGCCGAGGTCACCGCGGCGCGTGACGCGGCCCTCGCCCAGGGCAATCGCGACCTCGGCGGCTTCGCTCACGTGTACCGCGCCGCGATCCTCCTCGATCGCGCCGACCTCGCCGGTGCGCTGCACGAGCTCGACGCTGCGGATGCGCTCCTCGCCCACGCACCGGCCGTCCATGGCTATGCCCTCGGGTTGCGCGCCCGCGCACTGCTCGAGCGCGGCGACGCCTCCGCCGCGCTCGCCGCCTCGACCACGGCGATGGAGATCCTGGAGCGCACCGGGCTGCAGGAGGGTGAGGTCGAGGTGCGCCTCGCCCACATCCGGGCGCTCGTCGCCACCGGCGACCTCACCGCCGCCGCCGCGGCCCGTGATGTCGCGCTCGCTCGCGTCGACGCGGCCGCAGCGACGTTCTCGGAGCCTGCCGCGCGAGCGCGGTTCCTCGCGATCCCGGTCCACGCCGCGCTGCGCACCGTCTGCTAGGACGTAGCTCGCTTGCGATCGGCCCAGATCCGCCACGTCACCTGGAGGAACGCGATCGCGTACAGCAGGACGGCGAACGAGGGGTGACGATCGGCGACGAGCAGGGCAGTCGCCGAGGCGACACAGCTCGCCACGATCGCCGCGGACAAGATCCGCTTGCCGAGCCGGTCGGTCGCGGCCGCGGCGCCCGGGTCGGTCGTGACGATCGAGAGGCGGCCGGCTCGGGCGTCCTCGAGGATGTCGTGGATCTGGCCGGGAAGCGCGATGGCTCCGGTCGTGAGCGCCCGACTGGCGCGGATCAACATCTTGCCCATGCGCTCGGGCGTGTAGCGACGCTTCACGAGCTCGACGAAGTACGGACGCAGCTCGGTCCAGATGTCGATATCTGGATCGAGGCGGCGGCCGATGATCTCGATCGTCATGAGCGCCTTGCCCACCATGAGCAGCTCGGCGGGCATGTCGATGTCGTACTTGACCGCCCCCTGCACGAGGTCGCGGATCAGCCCCGAGAGCTCGATCTCCTTGAGGGGCTTCCCGAGGTACTTCTCCGAGAGGGCCGCGACCTCCGCGCGATACGCGCGCATGTCGATGCGGCCGTTCGGCTTGCCGATCGAGAGCAGCGCGTCCGCGAGCCCATAGCTGTCGGCGGTCACCGCTGCGAGCAGGAGACCGACCGCCGCGTCGCGCGTCTCCTCGGACAGCCGGCCGACCATGCCCAGATCGATCAGCCCGATCTGGGCGGTCGCCGCCTCGCCGAGCATGATGATGTTTCCGGGGTGAGGGTCGGCGTGGAAGAACCCGTCCTCGAAGATCATCTTGGCGACGACCTTGAGCGCGTTGCGCGCGATGCGCGGGCCGGCCTCGGGGTGGTCGGCGATGAATCGATCGAGGTGCTTGCCGACGAACCGCTCCATCACGAGCGCTCGCTTGCCGGAGGCCGTGGCGTAGGTGAGCGGGAAGCGCGCGAGCCCTGTCTCGTTGGCGAAGTTGCGACGGAATCGAGCCGCGTTGTCCGCTTCGACGCGGTAGTCGAGCTCGGCCGTGATCGCCCGGTCGAACTCCGCCACCATCTGGATCGGCGAGTAGACCTTCGACTCGGGGATGTGCGTCACGACGAGGCGCGCGAACATGTACATGAGATCGAGGTCGCGGGCGACGGTGTCGCCGGCACCCGGGCGCTGGAGCTTGACGACGACGTCGACCTCGGATCCGTCGTCACGCAGCTTCGCGAGGTGGACCTGGCCGATCGACGCGGACGCGAGCGGCTTCTTGTCGAAGCTCGCGAACAGCTTGTCGAACGACTCGCCGTAGTTCGCGGCGATGGCTTCGTCGACCTCCTCCGGCGTCATCGGAGGGACGCTGTCCTGGAGCTTCCTGAGCTCGCGGACCAGATCCTCGGGGAGCAGGTCGGTGCGCGTCGACAACACCTGCCCGAGCTTGATGAACGACGGCCCGAGCTCGACCAGCGCCTCGCGCAGGCGCACGGCCAGGGTCCGCGGCGGAGCATCCTGCGGCGGAGACGGTCGTAGTGGCCCGAGGGGGAGGCGCGAGATCAGCTCGCCGAGCCCGTGCTTGGTGAGCACGAGCCCGATCCGGGCGAGGCGCTCGCTATTCCGTGCGACGCTGATGACCGCCACGGCGCCTATATTGCCCTTTGCGGTGATGGTTCCCGTGGAAATCGAGGCGCAATCGGCGATGCCGACGCGCTTGTTCCGCGTCGCCCGGCGTGCTCAGCGACCGACGATGAACACGCAGCTCGTCGTGCCGCTGCCGCCGATGTTGAGCGTCGCGAAGCGGCGCGCGTTCGGCACCTGGTAGTTGCCAGCTTTGCCGGTGACCTGAAGCGTCGCATCGAGGAGCTGGCGGACGCCGGTGGCGCCGACGGGGTGTCCCGCGCCGATCAGGCCGCCGCTCGGGTTGATCGGCAGCTTGCCGTCGAAGTCGATGACCTTCTCCTCGATCGCCTTCCACGACTGGCCGGGCGCGGTGAGGCCGAAGTGATCGATCGCCATGTACTCGGAGGTCGTGAAGCAGTCGTGCGTCTCGATGCCGTCGAGCGCCCAGCAGTCGGCGATGCCGGCGCGCTTGTAGGCGTCGAGGACCGCGCGGCGCGTGTGCGGCAGGATGTACGGGTCCTTCGCGCTCTCGGCGACCTTGTCGTCGAACCGGAGCGGAGCGGTGCGGTGGCCCCAGCCCTGGATCTTCGCGAGGTCCTCGACCTTCGTGCCGCGCTGCTTGGCGTAGGCGGTCGCGAACTTCTCCGACGCGAGGATGACCGCGACGGCGCCGTCGGTGACCTGCGAGCAGTCGCTGATCTTGAGACGGCCGCCGATCACGGCGTTGTACTTCGAGGTCTCGCAGGCGTGCGCCTCGCTCATGTACCAGGTGCGGGTCTGCGCCTTCGGGTTCTTCTTCGCATTGCCGTAGTTCACGGCGGCGATGTGCGCGAGGTGCTCGTCCTTGAGGCCGTAGCGGCGGTCGTACTCGTCGCCGAGCTTGCCGAACAGCTTGGGGAACGGGAACTCGACGCCCTTGGCCTCGAGCTCGTACCAGGCCGCGGTGCCGAGGTAGTCGCCGCCGACGGCGGGGGAGACCGTCTTCATCTGCTCGACGCCGACGACGAGCGCGCAGTCGTAGCGACCGGCCTCGATCTCGGCGCTGGCGGCGAGCAGCGCGATCGAGCCCGAGGCGCAGGCGGCCTCGTGGCGGCCGGTCGGCAGGCCGGAGAACGCGGGGTCGACGTCGACGAGGAACGCGCCGAGGTGACCCTGCATCGCGTAGAGCTCGGCGGCGAAGTTGCCGACATGCCCGACGTCGATCTGCTGGGGAGCCACGCCGGTCGCGGCGAGGCAGCCCGCGACCGCCTCGCGGATCATGGCCGAGATGTGCTTGCCCTCCTTCGTCCAGTTGCGGGCGAAGTCGGTCTGGAAGCCTCCGAGGATGTAGACCATGGTCGTCTCCTTTTACGCGGCGAAGAAGAAACGCCCGCGATCGACCTCGGGCTCGTGAAATAGGTTCGTGTTCTTCTCGGCGGCCTCGACGAGGACGCGCGGAACGGCGAGCTTGGCCTGCTCGAGCAGGCCGATCGTGCGGCGGGCGCCGATCGCGTCGACGAGCACGCTCGGCGGGGCCCAGTTGAAGCCAAAGCCCATGATGCGGTCGACGTCGCGCGCGTGCTTCACGACCTCGCCGACGCGGCCCAGCCCGTAGCTGATGTAGCCGAGCACCACGCGGCGCAGCAGGTCCGCTTCCTTGCCCTGCGCGGTGCAGAACGCGTCCATCGCGCGCTCGTAGCGGCCGACGTGGATCGCCGCCTTCATCTGATCGACGAACGCGGGGAGCGCGGTCGTGACCTCGGCGAGCGGGCGGTAGTCGTCGCGCGCCGGGTCGAGCACGAGCACGTTCTTGGCCGCGTCCTTCTTGAAGAACCCGCCCTTGGTCTTGTTGCCGAGGCGGCCGGCGTCGATGCCGCGCTGCATGTACGCGGGCAGCTGGAACGCGGCGTGCGCCTCGTCCTTGGTGTGGGCGTACAGGTTGTCGACGATCGCCTTGTGGACGTCCCAGCCGACGAAGTCGACGGTGACGAGCGGCGGCATCGCGCGGCCCGAGTGCGGCCCGACGAGCTGATCCATGAACGCGACGCCGTGCTCCTCGGCGAGCTGCGCGACCTCGTTCAGCACCTTGAAGCCGACGCGGTTGCCGGCGAACGCCGGCGTGTCCGAGGTCTCGACGACCTCGCGGCCGAGCGGACCCGCGAGCAGCTCGCGGACGTACGCGGTGACCGCCGGATCGGTGCCGGCGTGCGGGATCAGCTCGCAGCCGACGATCACCGTGGGCGGGTTGAAGAAGTGGATGCCGAGGAAGTGGCGGCGGAACGACTCGCTCTGGCCCGCGCACATCGCTGCGATCGAGAGGCCGGACGACACGGTCGCGACGATCGCGTCGGGCTTGCGCGCGCGGTCGACGCGGGAGAAGAACGTCTTCTTGGTCTCGAGATCCTCCGCGACCGCCTCGAACACGAGGTCCGCGGCGGCGACGGCGCGCTCGAGATCGTCCTCGTAGGTGCCGGTCGTGATGAACCTCGAGATCGCGGTCGACTTCACCATCGACTCGGCGCGCGCGCGACCGGCCTCCGCTTTCTCGCGGGTGCGCGCCAGGAAGACGGTCGGGATGCCGGCAGCCGCGAACACGGCCCCGCTCCCCGATCCCATGGCGCCGTTGGCACCCAGGACGACGACATTGCGGATCGGTTTCACCATGCTCCAGCTGTGCGGGAATCAGCGCGAACAGTCAACCAAGAACCGCGGGCTGTCCTCTTCTAACTCCCGGTGAGTAAAGCCGATTTAGCAATTAACGCAGCAAGTCAAATAAGATGCGCGTTCACCGGCATAGGATGCCTCATGGCCAGCAGGACCTTCGAGCTGATGATCGCCGCACCCCGCGATGCGCTCGTCGACGAGTTCTACGCGGGGGCGCTCGGCGAGTGGAACCCGGAGCTGTTCCACGAAGGGGCCGAGGAGGTCGACAACGATCTGCCGTTCGGTTGGACCGGGCAGGGCTCCGGCTTCACCGTCAAGGTGGCGATCGAGCCGGTCGGCGAGTCCACCGAGCTGACGGTGACCGTGACCGCGGGATTGCTGGCGGTCGGCGGCGTGGCCAAGGTGCAGAAGCAGCGGTTCGAAGAGCTCCGGCGGCGCGTCGAAGCGCGAGGCTGAGGCAGCCGGATCACCTCGCGGCGAGCGGCCAGATCGGGACGTGGTCGCCGCTGCTGAGGGACGTGTCGTGCCGAAACCCCGTCAGCTGCTCGGCGAAGGTCGGCGCGAGGTCGTAGATGTGATCGACGTCGGCCTTGGGGCCGCCGGCCTTCGCCTGCTCCTTCTCGAGCGTCGCGAGCAGCGTGCGAGCGGCGAACGGGACCTTGCCGTCGAACACCGGTGCCGTGACGCCGTCGCTGCCGTCGTAGGTGATCGACCACAGCGGCTTGCCACCGCCGAACATCGTCAGCTCGAACGCCATCGCGGAGTCGTCCGTGTACAGGTAGACGACGTCGCCGTCGTCGGAGAGGCTCGCGGCCTGGGCGCGCTTGACCACGTTCATGTGATCGAAGCCGTCGCCGATCACGACGAGCCAGTCGTCCACCTCGAGCGCGTAGAGCCCGGTGTCGTAGACCTCCTCGGCGAGCTCGGCCACGATCTGGAGCTCGAGGCGCGCGAGAACGACGTCTCGTTCGCGTCCTCGCGTGGCGAGCCACCGACAGCGGAATCCCATCGCGCGAACGTACTCGATGCAGCTACTCGCTGTCCGAGATCCCGCGGACATCGATCTCGAGCGTGCCGCCGAGGATCTCGGCGTACTTCTTCGAGAGGGTGATGACCTCGTCGATCGAGTCGAGCTTCATGATCGCGAAGCCGCCGATCATCTCCTTGGCCTCGGTGAACGGACCGTCGACGACCCGCAGCTTGTTGGCGGTGAAGTGGAGGCGCTTGCCCTTGCGACTCGGCTCGAGCGCGTAGCCGCGCTGCAGGACGCCGGCCTTTGCCATCTCCGCCTGGAGGCGCGACAGCGCGCTCTTGATCTGCGTGCTGCGGCCCGCGCCCTCGGTGTCGCGATCGGCCTTGTCGACGAGCAGCATGTTCAGCGGTGCGTCGGCGGGCTCCGGCATGAGCCCGAGGTCCCACGGCTCGTTGACCTTGCCGAGCTCGAGCTCGCCATCGCCGAGGATCTTGCCGTAGCGCTCGGCCCACCCGAGCGCCTCGTCGCGGGTCTTCACCTGGAGGACGAGGACATTGGCGGGGAGCTCGCGCTCGCCGGTGTACGGGCCGTGCTGGATCGTGCACCGGCCGCCCCTGAAGGTGAGGCGCGTGCGGGTCTTGCTCGCGCCGAGCCCGGCGCCGTCGATGAAGGTGCCCGCGCGGGCGTACTCGCCGATGAAGGCGCCCATCTGGGCCACGAGCTCGGGCGGCGGCAGCTCACCGGCCTCGGTCTGGGGATCGTGCTTGTGCATCATGATGAAACGCATGGGTGACTCCTTGGCCTGACGACGAATTGCGAGCCCGTCGATCGACACGCCTCGCGATCTTTTTACAAGCGAGCGGAATGGCAGGGGAACCGGTCACGGCGCGAGCGTGGCGAGCCACGTCGTGAGGACCTCGAGCTCGTCCCGCGCGCAGTTCCGGTTGCGCACGCCGCGGGCCTGGATGATCTCGCGCGTCTGCGGATCGACCTGCACGGTCGCGCAGCGCGCGCCGTCGCGGCGCAGCGTGAAGATCGTCGTCTCGCCGCGCGAGCAGGCGTACGAGTACGACGAGACGCAGTGGCGCATCGTCCACCCCTCGTCGAGGAGCTCCTTGTCCGTGACGAGCTCGCGGACCGACCAGGTCACGTCGCCCTGCACCTGCTCCCAGTCCCAGCCGCGGCGCTTCCACGCGAGCGGAGCGCTCCCCGCGCGGCCCGCGCGAGTGCGGCCCTGGAGGAAGTCCTGGTACCGGATCGCATCGGCCAGCGCCGCGGCCGGGACGCGCCCGTGCCAGCTGAAGCACGCGGCCTCGTCGCGCGCCGCGGCGAGGTCCTCGGTGTGGCGGTGCATCGCCCAGTCGAGGAGGCGCTGGCACTCCGCGTCGTCGATCTCGTCGCGGTGGTGCGCGAGCCAGCCGACGGTCGCGCGCCAGAATGCGGGCGTCGTGTTGGTGCGCTCCTCGTCCCACCGAACGTCGTCGGAGGCGGGCGCCGCCGGTCCCGAGGTCGGATCGCTCCGATACGCGGGGTGCGCCGCGAGCCGGTCGTACTCGCGCGCAGAACCGCCGAGGCGCGCGACCTCGGCCCACATCACGGCGTCGGCGATCTCGTAGTTGGCGGGAGCCGAGAGGAGGTGATGCGTGAAGCGCGTGGTGACCTGCCACCCGAACAGCGGCGCCGCCTTGTGGAGGCTCGCACCGTGGCCGAGGAGGACGGTCCAGCAGGCCCACTTGAGCGTGGGGAGGCTCGAGCCGCTCCACGCGTGATAGAGCGGCGCGGGCAGCGGGTACTTCGCGAACAGATGATCGACGAGCGAGTCGGTCACGTCGTCGAGGTCGGTGGTCGTCGCGGGTGGCGTCCACGCACGCAGCGGGCGAAGCCAGAACGGCGCGAGGACCAGCATCATCACGGCCGGACCGCGCTGCGCGGCGAACCAGCGGCCGAGCACCGGGTGCGCCTGCGCGGCGGCCCGGATGTCGTCGAGCGCCCCGGCCTGGCGCAGCTGCTCGAGGTAGTCGCGGCGGGTCGTCCTCGCGATCGCGGTGTCGAGGTGGCGATGGAGCGCGGCCGGAAGATCGGCGACGGGGAGCTCCCGCGTCGCCGCCGGCGGTTCGGGCGGCGTCCGGGCGGCGCGCTCCGCGTCGGGGAAGAGCTCGGCGAGCGAGGGCGCGAGCGCCACCGACAGCACCTGCTCCCACATCCGCTGGAGATGGAAGTCGAGCGGCCCGGCCGCGTTCCCCGGATCCCAGAACTCGTCGACGTCGTACGGCTGTTCGTCGAGCTCGTCGTGAGCCGATGGATCCTCGTGGCGCATCCGCCGGTAGCGTCGCGACAGCTGGTCGTCGCCGCGCCTCGTGTGACGTCTGGGCGGTCCGGGCATGGTGCGTCGATCCGTCAGAGGGCGCGAAGCAGGTCGTAGGCCGTCAGGATCCCCTCGAGCCGATCGCGCGTCCCGACGAGCACGCGCGCGACGCCTTCCGCGCGCATCAGCCGCGCCACCTCGGTGGCCGAGGCGTCGGGCGACACCCAGGTGACCTCGGGCGACGCGATCTCGCCCGCCGTGATCGACGTCAACCGCTCCAGGACGTCCTCGGATTCGCCCTCGTCCTGGTCCTCGTCGAGCGCCTGCGCCACCGCGCCGAGGACATCGCTCGCGCTGATGAGACCCACGACGGCACCGCCCGGCTCGGCGACGGGCACGCCGCCGATGTGCGCCACGACGAGCAGCTCCTGCACGTCGAGCAGCGACGTGTGTGCGGGCACCGTCGTCGGGTTGGGGGTCATGAGGTCGCGGACACGCAACGTCATGGTCCCGACGATACCGCAAGAAGACCGGGACGCCTCACTCGATGCCGTAGCGGCGCATCTTCTCGTAGAGCGTCGAGGCGGCGATGCCAAGCGCCTTGGCCGTCTTGGTCTTGTTGCCGTCGGCGACCTTCAGCGTCTGTACGATCGCGGCGCGCTCGATCGACTCGAGCGTGCGACCCGCGAGCGGCGCGTCGGCGAGCGTCGGGTCGCGCCGCTTCGTCTTGAAGAACAGGAGGTGGCGAGGCTCGAGCAGGTCGGCGTCGGCCATCGCGGCGGCGGCGGAGAGGACGTTGCGGAGCTCGCGCACGTTGCCGGGCCAGTCGTAGCTCGTGAGCGCGTCGAGCGTGTCCTGCGTGACGCGGAGCCGGCGGCCCTCGGCGACGAGGATGGTGTCGACGAGCTCGGGCAGATCCGCGAGGCGGTCGCGGAGCGGAGGGACGGAGACCACCGCGGCGGAGAGCCGGAAGAACAGATCCTGGCGGAAGCGACCCGCGGCGACCTCGGCCTCGAGATCGCGGTTGGTCGCGGCGAGGATGCGGACGTTGACCGGGATCTCGATGGTGGAGCCGATCCGCTGGATCCTGCGCTGCTCGAGCGCGCGCAGGAGCTTGGGCTGGAGATCGAGGTGGAGCTCGCCGATCTCGTCGAAGAACAGCGTGCCGCCGTCCGCGCGCTCGAACGCCCCTGCGACCGCGGCGGTCGCGCCCGTGAAGGCGCCCTTCTCGTGGCCGAACAACGCGCTCTCGATCAGCGTCGGCGTGGCGGCGCCGCAGTCGAACACGATGAACGGGCCCGCGCTTCGCGCGCTGGCCGCGTGGACACCACGTGCGAGCACGTCCTTGCCGACGCCGGTCTCGCCGAGGATCGTGATGGTGAGGTCGGAGGGCGCGAGGCGCTCGAGCACCTCGAACACCTGCTGCATCTCGGGCGACGCGCCGATGGCGTCGCCCATGCGCCTGGGACCGGTGGGGCCGGCGGCCTTCGTCTCGGTCTCGAAGCGGAGCGTGGTCGCGCCGATGCGGATCGTGGCGCGGTCGTGGAGGATCGCCTCCTTGACGGCGATGCCGTCGACGTACGTGCCGTTGCGGCTGTCGAGGTCGCGCACGACGACGCTGGCATCGACGCGCGCGACCTCCGCGTGGCGGCGCGAGACGTGCGGGTCACTGACGCGGATGTGGGCGTCGGGATCGGAGCCGATCGTGAGCGCGCGCGAGCCGAGCTCGATGCGTCGCTCGTCGGGCGTGCCCGGTGCGACGACGAGCACCGCCGCGGCCGCATCGCGCGGCTTCGGCATCGCGAGGGTCAGCGTCTGATCGTTCTTCGATGGTTTGGACGCCAAGCGACCTGCACATCGTAGGACATCCGCGGCGGTTGTTCGATTTCGGTTCGCGGTCTCCGATTTTCGGAGACCCCGCGAGAGCCGAAGGTCAGGTGTTTCGCGCACCTGCACGCGGCATGGCTCTTGTACTCCTCCCCGCCGCCATGAAAGCCAGTCATCTCCGCGGCCTCGTGCCGTGCGTCTGTCTGTGCCTCCTGATGCTGTTCCCGGCGACCGCGGAGCCGACGCCGCACGCGCTGACCATCAACATCTTCGCGGCCAGCGCGCCGTCGATCGAGGTGCTCGCGATCCCCGCGGAGCCGGTGGCGCCGCCGACCGTTCACGTCGTGCTGTTTCGTGGCGCGCAACGCCTCGAGATCGATCTGCCGCTCGACGGCCGCGTCTCCGCGGAGCTGGCCGACGCGATCGCGCGCATCATGGCGGACCCGAAGACCGGCCGCACGCGCCGCATCCACCGCGGCACGCTCGCGCTGCTCGCCGATGTCGCCGCGCGCTATCCGGGCCACGAGATCGAGATCATCTCGGCGGTGCGCTCCGAGCCGGACCGCACCCGCCAGGGCGTACCGCACTCGCGCCACTGGGACGGCCGCGCGATCGATCTCCGCGTTCACGGCGCGAAGCTCGCGGACGTCCGCGACGCGATGTGGAAGGGCCACCGCCACATCGGCGTCGGCTGGTACCCGGGCGCGGGCTTCATCCACCTCGACTACCGCCCCGATGTGGGCGACATCGCGTGGACGCAGCCGCGGCCGAACGCGAACAACATCTACCACCCGCGCTGGTCGCGCGTGTCGCGCGACCTCTGACGAGCTTCCCTGGGCATCCGGCAGCGTGATACCGTGGATCGGATGGGGGGAATCCGATGAACCGTGTCACGATCAGCGTGTTGTTGTCGTGTGTGGCGCTCCAGGCTCACGCCGGAGCTCGGACGTTCGACGCCGCCGGCGTCAAGGTCGAGGTCCCGGCGTCGTGGGTGACGGACGTCAAGGGGACGACCGTCACGCTCATGACCAAGGATCAGATGGCCGTCGTCACCGTCACCTCGGTGACCGCCGAGGGAGTCGGCGGCGCGGCGCTGTCGGCGACGTACGACGCCGTTCGAGGTCAGGTGGCCGGCATGGTCGCGGACGCGGCGCTGGGGCCCAAGAAGGACGGCGCGATCGGCTCGATGAAGGGCTTCATCTCGACGGGGACGGGCACGATCTCGGATGCTCCGGTCTCCCTGCTGTTCGCGGTGCTGCCGGCCTCGAGCTCGAAGGTGGTCATCGTCATCTCGATCGGCGTCAAGGGGAAGTACGAGAAGTACGAGAAGGAGCTACAGCGCGTGCTGTTCAGCATCGCCTCGGCGGACGCCGCGGAGGCGAAGCCAGCACCCGCGGGCGCCGTCGACACGGGCGGTCTGTACGACGCGGCGGCCTTGTCGAAGCTCCCGGAGGACGCGCGCAAGGCCGCGCTCGAGTTCGCGCGAGGAGTGACGAACTGGGACGATCCGTCGACGCCGCACGCGGACGGCCCGGATCTGCTCGCCGGCTTCGTCGGCAAGACCGTGAAGGTCGGGAAGAAGTCGGTCAAGGCGATCGTCATGACCGACGAGATCGCGCTCGAGGGTCCCCAGGCGTGGGCCGAGAACTATCTCGGCTGGATGGCGGACTCCGGACCGTTCCACGTCGACAAGAAGGGGAACAACCTCCACATCTACCGGGGCAGTGGCTACGGCGAGACCCCGACGGCGATCCTCAAGAAAGGGAAGCGCTGGGAGCTCGCCGAGATCAAGACGATCGATCTCGGCTCGCCCTGAATCAGCGCGACGTGAGCCTACGCGGCCGCGGCGGCCGCGACCTTCACGGCCTGGACGTCGAGCCCGATCTCGACCTTCGTGCCGACCATGAAGCCGCCCGCCTCGAGCACCTGGTTCCAGTGCAGGCCGAAGTCCTTGCGATCGATCGACGTCTTCGCCGTGAACGCGATGCGCTCGTTGCCCCACGGGTCCTTCGCGGTGCCGAGCGACTCGGCGACCAGCACGACGTCACGGGTGACGCCGTGGATGGTCAGCGCTCCGGTGACGCGGAGGTCGCTGCCGTCGAGCTCGACCTGCTTGCTCGTGAACGCGAGCAGCGGGAAGCTCTCGACGTCGAAGAAGTCCGCCGAGCGCAGGTGCGCGTCGCGCTTGTCCTCGTTCGTGGTGATGCTCGCCGCCTCGATCTCGACCGAGACCGACGACCGCGCGAGGTCCTCCTCGAGCTCGATCGCGCCGGTGAACTTCGTGAAGCGGCCGCGGACCTTCGCGATCACGAGGTGGCGGATGGAGAACTCGATGCTGGAGTGGGTCGTGTCGATCTGATAGCGGGTCATGGGCAACGCTCCTTGTTGACCCGAGATAGAGCAGGACGCGTGCCGCGGTTCGGTGCCAGTGATTCAGGTCGGTTACGCGATGAGCGCCCCACCGAATATCTCAAATCGAGAGTCCATGCTCTCATTTCGACATGCGCATCGATGACCTGGATCTCCGCGATCTGCTCGAGCTCCAGCCGCAGGGCGGCATCATGCGCTTCGCGGGGCAGCGGGCGGTCATCCTCGATACGGTCGCGCTCGGCCTCCTGCGGCGGACCCTGATCGAGACGCTCGGCACGAACGGGGCACGCAGCATCCTCACGCAGTTCGGGTACGCGCACGGGCACCGCACCGCGATCGTGATGAAGGACGCGTTCCCGTGGGACTCGACGCGCGAGTGGCAGATCGCCGGCGCGCGGTTGCACAAGCTCCAGGGCTTCGTGATCCCCGAGCAGGTGGCTGGGTCCTCGGAGTTCGTGGAGTCGATCTGGCACGACTCGTACGAGGCGGAGCAGCACCTGATCCACATCGGACGCAGCGACATCCCCGTGTGCTGGAGCCAGTGCGGGTTCGCGAGCGGCCACCTCAGCTACGTCTACGGGCGCGAGATCTACTGCGTCGAGACCCGCTGCCGCGCGAAGGGCGATGCGGTCTGCCACATGATCTGCCGGCCGCGCGAGGAGTGCGGCGACGCGCTCTCCGAGCTGCTTCCGTTCTACGCGAAGGCGAGCCTCGACGAGGCTCTCGCCCACGCGACGGCCGCGCTGAAGAAGGCCGAGCGCCAGCTCAAGTCGCGAAAGCAGAAGCTGGCCGCGTATCGCGTCGATGAGGACGAGGACGAGGACATCACCGCGAAGAGCCCCGCGATGAGCAAGGTGCTCGAGCTCGCGCAGCGCGTCGCGCACGTCGACTCGACGGTGCTCATCACGGGGGAGAGCGGCGTGGGCAAGGAGCGCCTCGCGCGGTTCATCCACGAGCGCTCGGAGCGGGCGCGCCGGGAGCTCGTCGCGATCAACTGCGGCGCGCTGCCGGAGAACCTGCTCGAGAGCGAGCTGTTCGGGCACATGAAGGGGGCGTTCACCGGCGCGACGCAGGATCGGCCCGGCCTGTTCGAGGCGGCGGACGGCGGCACGCTGGTCCTCGACGAGATCGGCGAGGTGTCGCCCGCGATGCAGGTGAAGCTCCTGCGGACGCTGCAGGAGCAAGAGGTCCGGCGCATCGGCGAGAACGCGAACCGCAAGGTCGACGTGCGCGTGCTCGCCGCCACGAACCGTAACCTGCTCGAGGAGGTCAAGGCCGGGCGGTTCCGCGAGGACCTCTACTACCGGCTGCACGTCGTCGAGATCGCGGTGCCGCCGCTGCGCGAGCGGGCGGAGGACATCCTGCCGCTCGCGCGGCTCCTGCTCGCCAACATCGCGACGCGGATGAAGTCCAAGGTCACGAGCTTCACGCCAGGCGCGGTCGAGCAGCTCCACCGCTATCGCTGGCCGGGGAACGTCCGCGAGCTCGAGAACGCGATCGAGCGCGCTGTCGTGATGGCCTCGACGACGCGGATCGACGTCGAGGACCTGCCGGGCGAGATCAGCACGGCGTCGGCCGCGTCGTGGACGCCGGGCGATCAGCGCTCGCTCGCGGACGTCGAGAAGAGCTACATCCTCGCCGTGCTCGACGCGCAGGGCGGCAACCGCGCGAAGACCGCCGCGCACCTCGGCATCTCGTCCGCGACGCTCTACCGCAAGCTCGCGGCGTACGGCGTGACGGGCGGCTCGTGAGCATCTCTCGTTCTGCGACGCCGGCGCTCTCGTATTGAGAGCGTGTGGCGCCACGCGCGGTCGACGCTCGAGGTGTTTCGATGGCTTGGCTCGTGGCAAGCGCCTTGCTCGAAGTCTCCTGCATGAAGCCCATCGCTCTCGTCGGTCGCATCCTGTTCGCTCTCCTGTTCATCGTCGCCGCGCTCGGGCACTTCAAGCCCGACACCGTCGCCTACGCGGCGGCCTCCGGCGTGCCGCTCGCGAACCTGCTGGTTCCCGCCTCGGGTCTGCTCGCGATCGCGGGCGCGCTCAGCGTCGCGACCGGCTACCGCGCGCGCTGGGGGGCCGCCGCCCTCGTCGCGTTCCTCGTCCCGGTGACGCTCACGATGCACAAGTTCTGGGCCGTCTCCGATCCGATGATGGCGCAGCTGCAGCAGATCATGTTCATGAAGAACGTGTCCCTGATCGGTGCCGCGCTGTACTTCGTCCACGCGGGCGCCGGCGCGTTCAGCCTCGACGCGCTGCGGGCGCGCTCGCGCAAGCCCGAGCTCGCCGCCGCGGGGTCGTGACACCGGCTCAGCCGTGCGTCTCGCTGCCCGCCAGCTCGAACAGGTGCCCTTCGGCGCACAGCTTGATGTAGCGGAGCTCGTCCATGAGCTCGCCCACCGCGTCGCGATCGACGAGGCTCGGGCACATGCCGGCCAGCTCGTGACGCACGGCGATCGCGACCCGCGCGACCGCCGCCTCGAGCCGCAGCCAGTCTCCCGGGCACGGCCTCCCGTCCTCGAGCTTCGCGAGCCTCGCACTCAGGGACCGGACCATCGCGACCAGTGCCTGCATCACCGCCCAACGTGCGGATCATCCCGCGCTCGTCAAGCGGCCAAGCGGGCAGGGGATTCCTGCTAGGAACGCTTTGTACCGTCAGTAGCAACAGACCGGAAACTCCGTGCTCGCGCCGGGTTGCGTGATGCCTCCGACGGTGCCGGTCAGCTCGTTGGTGTTCCCGGAGGCCTCGTCGTAGGTCGTCATCACGCCGCGGGCGAACCCCGCAGGGCACGAGTCGCCGCGGCCGCCGAACACGCAGTAGTTCGCGCGGGGCATCTCGAAGCCGTCGAGGCTCGGGCCGGACTCGCAGACGATGAGGTCGACGTTGCGCTGCACGGTGATCGTCGTCGCGCCGACGATGCCGGTGGTGTGACTCTCGGCGTCGTCGCCGAGGGCCTCGGTGTCCTCGGCGTCCACGAACACGCTGCCCGGCGTGAAGCCCGCCGGGCAGGACACGGCGCCGCCCGGCGTGCCGCCCGCGAGGACGACGAACGACTCGCGCGGGAAGGCCTCGCCGGCGTCCTCGAACGTGCCGCAGCACACCTCGATCGAGAGGAGCCCATCGTTGTCGTCGTCGCGGAGCTGCCTCGACGAGCCGTGCGCGCCGTCGAGCGTCATGCCGTTGTCGGTGTCGATCACGATCTGACCTGGCTCGAACTCGCCGTTGGTGGCGCGCGGGCAGCGCTCGCCATCACGCAGCACGCAGTAGCTGCCGGCCGGCCACGGCTGCGGCGGCAGCGGACTCGAGCACGCGTACAGCACCGAGAACGCGATCACCCTTCGCATGGGGAGAGCGTAGAGCAGACGCGCCGAAAAACTCCGGCAAACAGCACGCGGTCGCGTGGCGCGCGGTGAAACCACCGTGAGGCATGATCGGACCGTGCCTTCCGATCGCTATGTCTGCCTGCTCCGCGGCATCAACGTCGGCGGCAAGAACGTGATCCCGATGGCGGAGCTGCGCGCGCGGTTCGCCGCGCTCGGGTTCGCGGAGGTCACGACCTACATCCAGAGCGGCAACGTGGTGTTCGGTGCGAAGCGGGCGTCGCCGGTGAAGCTCGCCGCGACGATCGAGCAGGCGCTGCGCGACGCGTTCGGTTACGAGGCGCGCGTCGTGCTGCTGACGGCGGCGCAGCTCGCGCAGGTGATCGAGGAGGCGCCGCCGGGGTTCGGCTCGCAGCCCGCGAAGTATCGCTACGACGTCGCGTTCGTCCGGCCGCCGGTCGTGGCGCGCGACGTGCTGCCGGTGCTCGCGCCGAAGGACGGCGTCGACACGATCGCCGCCGGCACGCACGTGGTGTACCTGCGGCGGCTGACCGCGAAGGCGTCGCAGAGCCACCTCGTGCGGCTGACGAGCAAGCCGATCTACCGGGAGCTGACGATCCGCAACTGGAACACGTCGGTCGCGCTCGCGAAGCTCGCCGTGGTGTGACCGTACCAATCGCTGACAAGGTCGGACCGCCGGCGGACCCGCACCGACTGGAAAACCAGGCATGATGGGTGTGTGCGGCGGAGGGAGCCATCCACGTTGCCCGATCCCTCGTCCGGACCGGGGCGGTCCGGCCATGGCGAGTTCTCGGGCACCGAGCGCTTCCAGCTGATCCGCCAGCTCGGCATGGGCGGGATGGGCATCGTCTACGAGGCGGTCGATCGCGAGAGCGGCGAGACGGTCGCGCTGAAGACGCTGCGCAACGTCGACGGCCCCGCGATCCTGCTGCTCAAGCAGGAGTTCCGGACGCTCGCCGGGCTGCACCATCCCAATCTGATCCAGCTCGGTGCGCTGTTCGAATCGCGCGGCGACTGGTTCTTCACGATGGAGCTGATCGAGGGCGTCAGCCTCATGGAGTGGCTCCGCGCTGGCGACGAGCAGCGGCTGCGCGACGCGCTCGTGCAGCTGGTGACCGGCCTCGGGGTGCTGCACGATGCGGGGCGCGTCCACCGCGACATCAAGCCGTCGAACGTGCTGGTGACCGGCGCGCGCGTGGTGCTCGTCGACTTCGGGCTCGCGACGCGTCACGACAGCGATGACCTGTCGATGCGCGACGCCGAGACCGTCGGGACGCCGGCGTACATGGCGCCCGAGCAGGCGAGCTCGCGGCCGACGGGCCCCGAGGCCGACTTCTACGCGCTCGGCGTGATCCTGTACGAGGCGCTGACCGGCCAGTTGCCGATCGACGGGCACGCGCTCGAGGTGATGCTGGAGAAGCAGAAGCGGGTGCCGCCGGCGCCGTCGACCATCGCCGACGGCGTTCCGCCGGATCTCGATGCACTCTGCCGCGACCTGTTGCAGATCGATCCGGCGGCGCGGCCGGCGCGCGGCGAGATCCTGCGCCGGCTCGGAGCGCCCGCGAGGCGGGGCTCGCAGCCCGCGGTGGCCCAGGGCACGCTGCTGACGCCGATCCCGCGCCAGACGTTCGTCGGCCGCGAGACCGAGCTCGCCGTGCTGCGCGACGCGCTCGCCGAGTGCGACAGCGGCGCGACGGTGAACCTCCTGATCGAGGGCGAGTCCGGGATGGGCAAGAGCGCGCTCGCCGAGCACTTCGTCGCCGGGCTCGATCGGCGGGACATCGTCGTGCTCCGCGGGCGCTGCTACGAGCGCGAGTCGGTGCCATACAAGGGCGTCGACGGCGTGATCGACTCGCTGAGTCGGTTCCTCGCGCGGCTGCCCGACAAGGCGGCGGCGGCGCTGTTGCCGTTCCACGTCAACCTGCTGTCCGAGGTGTTCCCGGTCCTGAAGGGCGTGAGGACGATCGTCGAGCAGCCCCCGGTCGCGCACGTTCCGGACCCCAAGGAAGAGCGCCGCCGCGTGTTCGCCGCCGTGCGCGAGCTGCTCGCGCGGATCGGCGCGCGCTATCCGCTGGTCCTGCTGATCGACGACCTCCACTGGGCCGACGAGGACAGCCTCGCGCTGCTCGACATGGTCGTGCGCGGGCCCGATGCGCCGTGCCTGATGCTGGTGTCGACGGCGTGGCCGCGCGGCGACGACGAGCTGCCGCTCGAGTTCGGCGGCAATCTCCGCCGGATCAAGCTGCGGCCGCTCGGCGAGTGCGAGACCGCGCAGCTCGCGCGGGCGCTGTTCGCCGCGAGCGGAGCGCCGGGGGCGGACCCGACGGCGGCGATCGTGCGCGAGTCCGCCGGCCATCCGATG
>JAEUJX010000663.1 GCA_016794545.1 Myxococcales bacterium | reverse complement strand
CGACGAGGTCGGCGAGATCCCCGACGCGCGCCTCCCCGATGGACCGCCGACCGCCGATGCGCCGATGACCGACGCGCCACCGAGCGACACCCCGATGGCCACCTGCCCCGCGGGCTACGCCACGCTGCCGGGCGCCGGTCCGCACCTGTACAAGCGAGCGGCGACCAGCGCGAGCTGGCAGACGCACATGACGGCGTGCGCGACCGACGGCGCGAACGCCTACCTCGCGATCCCCGACACCACCGCGGAGCTCGGCGCTCTGCTCGGGCTCGCGGGCGCCGACGTCTGGGTCGGCATCTCCGATGGCGCGACCGAGGGCACGTTCCAGACCGTGCGCGGCCAGATCGCGACGTTCCTGCCGTGGGCGATGAACGAGCCCGACAACAACGGCAACCAGGACTGCGTCGGTGCCGAGACCGCGACCGGCAAGCTCGAGTCGCTGCCGTGCACGACCATGCAGCTCGCGATCTGCGAGTGCGAGCCTTAGAGAGACAGCCCCGCGAACAGTCTCGCGAGCCCGCCGCGGAGCTGCATGTCGTCGGGCAGATCGAGCGTGCCCGACGCGATCACGCCCGCCTCGAGCCCGACGTAGAGCCACGCCACCGGCGTGACGATCGCGCGCGCACCGAGGTAGCCCGCGGGCGCGGCCGCGCTCGAGCCGATGTTCATCCGCTGCTCGACGCCGTAGACGAGGCCCCCGCCCGCGGCGATCGACAGGCGCAGCCACGGCGCGGGGCGCAGACCATGGCCCGCGACTATCGCACTACTCGAACGCGCTGAACGTCAGGGTGGCGTCGAGGTCGACCTTTGCCGCCTTGTCGGCGAACCCGCCTGCCGCGGTGCCGCGCACCACGACCTTGAAGTTCCCGCCGAGCAGCTTCAGGTAGTCGAACTCCGGGAGCGCGGCCGAGTCGAAGTGGGGGTCGAGCTCGACCGTACCGGCGGTCTGCGCGTCGACCTCGCCGCTCGCGACGCCGTAGCTGTTGTTGCTGTCGTTGATCAGGAAGTCGACGCTCACGGAGCCGGTGAACACCTCGCCGAGCGTGCCCACGCCGGTCGAGCTCGGCGCGAGCTGGAGCGTCGCGCCCTCGATCACGATCGCGCTCGGCGCCTTACCGGCGAGCAGGTCCTTCGCGGAGGTCATGAAGTGACCGTACGGGTTGCCCTGCTCGGTCGTGATCTGCTTGTCGTCGGTGACGATGCCGTTCGTCGCGGACGCGGAGCTGGCCTGCAGGCGGATGCCGACGGGCTCGGAGTACGTCACCGGCTCGTCCGCGCACGCGCCGAGGACCATCGCGGAGGCAAGGAGGAGTCGCTTCGTCATATGCGTATCTGACGGAGCGTTTGCCGTCGCATTCAGGGCCGTAACTACTCGAATGCCGTGAACGTGAACGTGACTTGCAGATCGGCCTCGGCACCCTTGGTGGTGAAGCCCGCCGCTGCAGGCCCGCGCAGCACGACCTTGAAGCCGCCGCCCAGCAGCTTCAGATAATCGAAGTCGGGCAGCGCCCCACTGTCGAACGACGGATCGAGCGCGACCGGTCCCGCGCCGGTCGCCGCGGGCACCGCGCCCGCAGCCGCCGGGTAGCTGTTGTTGCTGTCGTTGATCACGAACACGACCTCGACGTTGCCGTCGAACACCTCGCCGAGCTTCGTCACGTTGGTCGAGGTTCCGCCGAGGAACAGCTCGACCTTGTCGATCTCGACCCGGCCCGGCTCTTTCCCGCCGAGCTTGTTCTTCGCGGCGGTGACGAACGCGCCGTACGGGTTTCCCGACTCGGTGTTGATGCCCTTGTCGTTGGAGACCGTGTTGTTCGTGGTGTCGGACGACTTGGCCTTCAGGTTGATGCCGACCGGCTGGGAGTAGTTGACCGGATCGTCACTGCAGGCAGCGAACGCGAGGAGGAGGACTGCAGGCGTGGCTAGCTTCATGCCGCTCATAGTGGGTACGCGCTCACCGCGAGTCACGGATTTCGATCACGACGGGGCAATGGTCCGAAACCTCGTGTGCATAGATCGGACAGCTCGCTTCCCACTCGCAGCCGTGCGTCGCGCAGCCCCCGGCCGCGGCGACCGATGCCGGCGCTTGCCACGCGAGCACGTGATCGAGGCGTGATCGAAAGCACCCGTCATCGCGCGACCAGAACGCGCTGCACGCGAGCGGCTCGCTCGCCCACACGAGCGACGTGCGCCGCGCGAGCGCCGCGATGCTCGCGCGATCCGGATCGCCGGTCGCGTTGAAGTCGCCGAGCACGATCGTGCGCTCGCGCCGGGCGCCGATGATCGTCGCGAGCGCGGCGTGCTGGCGCGCGCGGATGTCGGCGTTCTCGCCGCCCGCCTTGAGGTGGACGACCAGGAGGCGCAGCACGTCGCCGCCGCCGGCCGGCCGCAGCCGCACCTCGAGCGTCGGCTTGTGCGTCGCGCCGAGCCGGGTCTCGTCGTGCGCCATCGCCTCGACGAGCGACCACCGCCGACGATCGAACAGCACCCCCAGGTGGTGGGTCGGGTGCATGCCCGCCGGTGCGGTCGAGATCGCGACGAACTGCCACGCCCCGCCCAGCCGGTTGGCCGCCTCCGCCTGGACCAGACCCGGATCGACGATCTCCTGGAGCGCCACGATCTCGGCGCCGAGGTTTGCCAGCTCCTCGAAGGCGCCGTCGATCTGCCGGCTGTCCCTGGGGAAGTCCTCGATGTTGAAGGTCGCGAT
>JAEUJX010000534.1 GCA_016794545.1 Myxococcales bacterium | reverse complement strand
CGCTCCTGGGACGGTCGCTGCGTCTCGCCGCGCGGCCGCATCGGCTCCCGCGTCGGTCGGCGCCGCGGGTTGGGCCCGGACGACGAGCGCCGCGCTCGCGATCGAGAGCACGATCGCGAGCACCGAAACCGCGCGGCGGGTCACGGCGGTGCTCCGACCAGCTTGTCGAAGGAATCGGCGAACGCGCGATCGGGCGAGCAGCGCCGCATCGTCGTCGAGTCGACGATCGCCTTGGCGGAGGCGTCGAGCTCGGCCGCGTGTGGCTCGAGCGCGGCGCGAAGCTCGCGGGCGCGGCCATCGTGGAGCACCTTCGCATTCGCCGCGATCACGTCGGCGTACTCGGTCTGGAGCGTGCCGAGCTTCGCGGTCGCGGCGGCGCAGTCCTCGCCGGCGGCGCCGAAGGCGGCGGCGACCTCCTGGTAGAGCCTGGCCGCGCGCGAGGCCAGGCGCGGTAGATCCTGGTCGAGCGTCGCCGTCGCGGCATCGGGCGATGGAGCCGCGGAGCCGGAGCCGCCGGCGGGCGTGGTGGTCGTCCGTGGCTCCGGACCCGGTGCCGAGCGAGGGCACGCCGCGAGGAGCAGCGCGATCGACAGCACGCGCATCATGAGCGCATCGTGCCACGGTCCGCGCGCCTCGTGTCACAGCGTGGGCATGTTCATCAGCGCGTCGCGCACGCCCGGATCGCGGATGCACGGCGCCTCCGGCGTGAGCTCGGCCTCCATCCGGGCCGCGCGCTGCGCGGCGGTGGCATCATATCGTTTGAGGTCCGACGTTAACGCCTTCGCGAGCGCTGGATCCTTCTGTGCCTCGCGCGCGCGGTTCATCGTGACCTCCATGCGGCGAAACAGCGCCGCGAGGTTGGTCGCGAGCGCGGCGCAGTCCGCGCGGTCGCGGGACAGCACGAGCGCGAGCTCCGCCTGGTGTGCATCGAGCTCGGCGGCGAGCGCCGCGGTGTCGAGCGTCGGCCGTGCCGGCTGGGGTGCGGGCCTGGCGCCGGCGCACGCGCCGAGCAGGAGCATCACGAGGACGTGCTTCACCGGCAGTCTTCGGCGGCGGTCATCGTCGAATCCGGCGGTACGTGCGTCGGGATGACGAACACCGGCGTCGTCCCGGACGGACCGGCTCCGAGCTCCGCGACCAGCACGAGCTCGGGGTGCATGTCGTTCGAAAGATCGTCGAGCAGGAGCTGGCCCGTCTTGCTGGCGCCCGGGAACGGCGCGAGGGCCTCGAGGCGCTGGTCGCCCGCCATCCGCGAGTACGCGAGCTGGAGCGTGGTGCCGCGGGTCCCCTGGAGGTTCCAGACGAGGTCGTAGCCCGCGTCGTCGTCGAGCTTGCCCGCGACGAGGTCCTGCGGCAGCTGCGCCGCCGGCACGCGGTCACGCTCGAGCAAGATGTCGACGCGCGACGTGGTGTCGAGCGTCGCGCGGATCACCCACGAGCTCATCACCAGGCCGGTCGCGTCGATCGAGGCGCCGACCAGCCTGCGCTCGCCGGTCGGCGATGTCGCGAAGCCGACGCCGGCCTCGGGGACGGGGAGGACGAGCTTGTTGCAGCCGGTCATGTCGCAGTTGTAGAAGCCGCGCGTCACCACCGTGCCGTCGCTCTGGGTGACGTCGGCCACGACGACCTGGCGGTCGATCTTCGTCGACTGCGGGCTCTGCAGGTTCACGCAGCCCGCGTTCTGCAGCGCGAGGTTGCTGATCGTGACGTCGGCGAACATCGGGAGCGGGACGAGCGTGCCGCCCTGCGAGGGCACGACGCCGATGCTCGCGGCGCCGGTCTGGAGCACGAGCCGCGCGGGATCCATCGGGCCGCAGCTCGGGGCGAACAGAAAGTCGCTGACCGTGCAGCCGCCGCACGAGGTGGGCTGGGCGGCCGCGGTGGTGAACACCGGGATCTGCTGACCGCCGGTGTCGACGACGAACACGTCGAGGTCTCCGCTCGTCGCGGCGGGCTTGGAGAACACGCCGAGGGGCGGCGTGGCGAGGAGCTGCACGCCGCTCGAGGTCAGCGTCACGCGGCCGGCGCCGATCGTCGCGGTCAGCTCGCGCGCGATCGTGTTGCCGCTCACCGGCTGGGTGTCGAGGCAGACCAGGCGCCGCGTGCTGCCCGCGATCTTGATCGCACAGACGTGCTTCGTGGTCGGCGGCGGCCGCAGCGGGAACACCGTCGAGATGTCGGCGCGAGAGAGCGCGGTCTCGAGCGGCAGCACGTTCGCCGCCCACGACGCGCGGATCCGCGTCGCGAACCCGCCGATCAACGACGGTGGCACCGGGTGGATCCGCGCGACACCGCTCGCGTTCGTGCACGAGCCGCGAGGCGGCTGCCACTCCGACGTGCCGATCGTCGTCGCGAGCTGCGGCGCGATCGGCGCGGTGCCGGTCGGCGCGTAGACGTGCCAGGACACCTCGCGCTTGTTCAGGAACCCGCCGTCGGGCTTCGCGGCGAGCACGGTGATCGTGTACGGGTCCAGGTTGCGCGAGACCACCGACACGATCATCGCCGGCACCGTCTCGAGCGGGACGCGGTCCTTGCCCTCGACGACGCCCTTCATCACGCAGCCCGCGCTGACGAGGCCATCGAGGTCATCGTAGCCGCGCGCGACGATCGCCTTGTCGTCGGTGCGCGAGATGCCGTCGAGATCGCCCGACACGAGCTCGCCGCTTCCGCCGTGGACCTCCTCGGCGACCAGCGTGGAGTCGAGCGCGTCCGCGTCGAGATCCCCGAACTCGATCTTGGTGCAGTCGACCGACGGGGACTCGTAGACGGAGATCACGGTCCGGGCGACCGGGCCGGGGTGCGTCACGTCGACCGTCACCGACAGGTCGTCGCCGCACGCCGCCGCGCCGATCACGAGCAGGAGCCCCAACCGCATCGGCGCGGACCGTATCAGGTTAGACTCGCGGGGTGACGCTCGACCGGCGGACGTTGATCCAGACCGGCCTTGCCATGGCGGCGACGAAGGGTCGTACGGCAGCACGGTCGTACACGCTTCAAGTCCTGGGCCAGGCGGGCTCGCCGGGGCAAGCGGTGGCGCTCGGAGCGCGGCCGATCACGGTCGGTGCCCACAGCTCGTGCGAGCTCGTGCTCGTGGATCCGCAGGTGTCGCGCCGACATGCGGAGCTCGCGATCGTGCCGGAGGGGATCCGGATCCGGGACCTCGGCTCGACGAACGGCACGTGGTGGCAGGGCACCAAGATCGGCGAGGTCGTGGTCCCTCCGGGTGCCACCGTGAAGTTCGGCGGAACGTCGGTGCGGCTCGCCTCGGCCGATGCGCCGTCGCTGCCGCCCAGCGATCGGGATCACTTCGGCGCGATGGCCGGCAGCTCGGTCGCGATGCGGGAGCTGTTCGCGGTGCTCGAGATGGCGTCGCCGACCGACGCGACGGTGCTGATCGAGGGCGAGTCCGGCACGGGCAAGGAGCTGGCGGCGCGCGCGATCCACGAGGCGTCGGCGCGCAAGGACAATCCCTTCGTCGTCGTCGACTGCAGCGCGATCGCGGAGAACCTGATCGACTCGCACCTGTTCGGTCACGTCCGCGGCGCGTTCACCGGTGCGGAGCGCGACCGCAAGGGCGCGTTCGTCGAGGCGAGCGGCGGCACGCTGTTCCTCGACGAGCTCGGCGAGCTCCCGCTCGCGGCGCAGGCCAAGCTCCTGCGCGTGCTCGAGGCGCAGACCGTGCAACCGCTCGGCGCCGACAAGCCCGTGGCGGTCGACACCCGTGTGGTCGCCGCGACGCACCGCGATCTCTCGCGCATGGTCGCCGCGAAGGAGTTCCGCTTCGATCTGTTCTACCGGCTCGCCGTGGTGCACGTGGCGCTGCCGCCGCTGCGCGACCGCCTCGAGGATCTGCCGCACCTGATCGCGGAGCTCTATCGCCGGCGCGGCTCCGCGCAGCCGGGTCCGATCGACGGGGAGAACCTCGAGCGCATGCGCCGCCACGCGTGGCCCGGCAACGTGCGCGAGCTGCGCAACGTCCTCGAGCGCGCGTGGGCGCTGTCGGGGCCGAACGCGGCCTTCCGCGACCTGCGGCTGTGGCTCGATCCGCAGGCGGCGCAGGGCCAGCTGTCCGAGGTGGTGGACACCGCGCTGCCGTTCAAGGAGGCGAAGGAGCGCTGGAACGACCAGTTCGAGAAGCGCTACGTCGCGAGCGTGTTCGGCGCGAACGGGCAGAACGTCACGCGTGCCGCCGAGCACGCCGGCCTCTCGCGCCGCCACTTCCGCGAGCTGCTCTACAAGCACGGCATCGTCGAACGCCCGAGCGACGACAGCGACGAATGACGACCCGGTTCGGCGCCTACGAGATCCTGCACGAGCTGAAGTCCGGCGGCATGGGCAGCGTCTTGCTCGGCCGCAAGCGCGGCCCGGGCACGTTCGAGCAGGTCGTCGCGATCAAGACGATCCGTCCCGAGTACGCGTCCACGCCGGCGGTGCGCGCGATGTTCCTCGACGAGGCCGCGATCCTCGCGCGCACCAACCACCCGGGCATCGCGACCGTGCACGACTTCGGCGAGGAGGGCGGCACGCTGTACATGGTGATGGAGTACGTCGCCGGCAACTCCCTGCGCGCGCTCGCGGATGCGTCGCTCCCGCCGGTGATCGCCGCGCGCGCGATCGCCGAGGCGGCGCGCGGGCTGCACGCGGCGCACGAGGCGCGCGACACGCGGGGCAACCTCCTCGGGCTCGTTCACCGCGACATCTCGCCCGACAACCTGATGCTCGGGTTCGACGGCCACGTGAAGGTGATCGACTTCGGCATCGCGCTCGTGAAGAACCGCCAGGCGCCCGTGACCGAGTTCGGCACCGTGAAGGGCAAGCCGCCGTACATGTCGCCCGAGCAGGTCAAGAACGAGGCGATGGACCGCCGCAGCGACGTGTTCTCGCTCGCGGTCGTGCTGCACGAGCTGCTGACCGGGCAGAACCTGTTCGACGGCGACTCGATCTACGCCGTCGCGCGCGCCGTCGAGCACGGCCCGATCCGCCCGCCTTCGCACATCCGCGGCCAGCCGTTGCCGGCCGGCCTCGATGCCGCGGTGATGGCCGCGCTCGAGCGCGACGTCGAGAAGCGCACGCCGACCGCGGCCCAGCTCGCGGAGGACCTCGAGCGCGTCGTCGCGACCACCGGGGAGGAGACGCTCGCGGCGTGGGCGTCGCGCGAGCTCGCCGCTCCGCGCGAGGCGCACCAGCGGTGGCTCGCGAGCGTGATCGCCGGCGTCGACGCGCCGCCGGCCGCGCTCGGCCGTCCGACGGGACAGGTCACCCAGCTCGACGCCGCCGCGCTCGACGGCGGCCTCGGTCCGCCGCAGGCGCGCGCGCCGGTCGCAGCAGCCGCGCTCCCCGCGGCCGATCCGTCGTCACCGCCCGCGTCGCCCACGCACCTCCCGCCCGACCGATCTGGCGTCGCGAGCTCGGCGAACCAGCTGGACGACAGCTCGCTCGATCGCGTCCCGCGCCGGAGCTTCGCGCTGCCGCTCGTGCTCGCGCTCGCCGTGCTCGCGCTGGGCGTCGGCGCGTTCGTGGTCCTGCGCGGCAGCGGCACCACGACGCCCGACGCCGCGATCGATGCCGCGACGATCGCGCAGGCCCCCGACGCGGCGCCCGTGCCGATCGACGCGGCGCCCGTGCCGACCGACGTGGCCGACCCGCCGGCGGATGCAACGGCACCGCCGATCGATGCGCCGGCGAAACGCGCGCCGCCCATCGACGCGGGCGCGCGGCCCGTCCCGATCGACGCCGCGGTGAAGACAGCCGCGCTCGACGCGGCCGAGAAGCCGGCGCCGAGCGGGCAGGGCTTCCTCGACATCCGCCACAAGTCCGGCGGCGTCTACCTCAACGTTCAGATCGACGGCCGCGCGATCGGCGTGACGCCGATCTTCAAGCGGCCGTTCCCGGCCGGCACCCACACGCTCGAGCTGCTCGCGCCCGACACCGGCGAGGTCGTCTACCGCGAGACGTTCGAGCTGGCCGACGGCCAGGCGCTCAAGCTGCAGCAGAAATAGGGACCAAGCTGCAGCAGAAATAGGGACGGTCTCAACTTGCACAACGTGCGGTGCGGAACCTCGCGAAAATGCAGGCTCGCGGGGGACGGTCTCAACGTCGGGCGAACGTGCCGTCGAGCCGCTCGAAGAGGCTTCCCGCAACAGCGCCTCGAGATCGTGACGCAACACCGGTTCGGAAGCGGGCGTGAACGTCATCGTCGGGCGGGTACGTAGTTGAGTCCGCCCACGCGCGGCGAGTGATCTCGCGGTCTTCCCGACCGCAAGTTGCGCAAGTTGAGACCGTCCCTTGTGCTGGCACCTCGAGGTACCGGCGCTCCCGGGATGCCGGCGTGGTTTCGGCACCTGCAGGTGCCAGGTTCGGCGAATCTTTGGGCAAGAACAGCCACTTACGTTGTGGCCGACGAGTTGCTCTTGGTTCGTGGCGGAAACCGGAACAACCCAGGAGCCCTACCGATGCGCACGCTTCCCCTTGCCCTCGTTCTCGCCACCACCGCTGCCGCTTGCGTCGACGACGCCCAGCCGCCCGCCGAGCCGACCACCGATGACGTCGTGTCGGCGATCGAGCAGGAGAACGGCGGGCTCGACACCACCGACGAGGCGCCGGAGTTCGGCGTCGCCGACCTCTACGCCGCCGCGGCGATCGAGGGCACCGCGGTCGAGGCCGATCCGATGGCGAGCGATCCGTCGATCGTCGAGCTGGCGCGGCCCGGGGCACCGAACGTGGTCGCGCGCGATCTCGTGATCCTGTGGGGACGCTGGCCTGCGGATCCGGACGCCACGGTCGGCCGCGACTGGAGCGGCTCGCTCCAGCTGTCGCGCGGCGGCATGGTGGTGCGGCGCAAGATCGCGTTCGAGCAGGCGACGGATCGCGTGCTGCCGCGGACGTCGCGCGACCTGATCGAGTTCACGTCGCAAACCCGCCCGCACGCGGACGGCCTCGTGCTGACCGTGTTCGACGGCGATGCGATGAACGCGAACCCGCTCACGCTGACGTACACGCCGACCGGCGGCACCGCGCACTCGCTCGACCTGTCGCGGCTCGCGAACGGCCCGATCGTCGTCGACGTCGGTGACGGCAACCGCATCCTGATCGCCGGCCACCGCCGCGTCGATACCTGCGACCACGGCTTCATGCGCGGCCGCTGGCGCGCGCTCGCGCCGAATGCGTCGGCGTACCTCGGCGTCGTCACGAACAGCGACGGCGAGCCGGTCGGCCACATCCGCGGCATCGCGGGTCAGCGCCAGAACGGCGACAAGGTGATGTTCGGCAAGTTCATCGACCGCGATGGCCACTTCAAGGGCATCCTCCGCGGCACGTATGACAACGGCCACTACCAGGCTCGCTGGATCGATCGCTCGGGCGACCACGGCATCGCGGGCGGCCTGTACGTCCCGGGCCCGACGATGCGCGCCGGTGGCTTCCTCGGCCGCTGGGCCGAGACCAGCTGCGCCGCGAACTAAGCGGCGAGGTCTGTCACCGAGGTCTGCTCCTCGGTGGTCCCGAACCGGCCCCTCTCGTCGCGCGTGACGCGGGCCATCGCGACGACCGGATCGTGCGTGAAGAACAGGCGACCGTTGCGGCCGACGAGATCGGTCAGCAAGGTCGCCTTCTCGTCGATCAGGAGCTCCGGGTAGCGGTCGTAGCCCATCGTGATCGGCAGGTGCACCCAGGCCTTGCCGGGGATGAGGTCGGCGGCGAACAGCACCGGGCCGTCCTGCATCTCGACCTCGGTGAGCAACAGACCCGGCGTGTGGCCCGAGCTGCGATGGAACCGGAAGCCGGGCCCCAGCGCGGCCGCGCGATCCGACGCGGCGAGCTCGAGCCGCCCGCTGCCCGCGAGCATCGTGGTGAGGCCGGGGATGAAGCTCGCCTTGTCGCGCGCGTGCGGCGCGACCGCGCGCTGCCACGCCTCGGCGCCGACGACGTACACCGCGCGCGGGAACACGAGCTGCGCGGTGCCGCCCTCGCTCCACGCGGTGAGCGCGCCGCCCGCGTGATCGAAGTGGAGGTGCGAGAACACCACGACGTCGACGTCCTCGGGCCGGATGCCGATCGCGGCGAGCGACTCGAGCAGCACGTGGTGCGGCTCGACGACGCCGTAGCGCTCGCGCAGCTTCGGATCGAAGAACGCGCCGATGCCGGTCTCGAGCAGGATCGTCTTGTCGCCGTCGCGCACGACCATGCAGCGGCAGGCGAGCGGGATGCGGTTCTGCTCGTCGGGCTTGATCCAGCCCTCCCACATCGGCTTCGGCGCGTTGCCGAACATCGCGCCGCCGTCGAGGCGCTGCGAGTTGCCGAGCACGGCGGTGATGGTCCTCATGCCCCCCATCCGTAGCACGCGAACACGATGCTACGTGCGAGCTCCGCGCGGGTTACGCGGAAAGATCCGTCGATCCGGTTCGGCGGTTCCCTCGTAACCACCGGTTGCTCTCCGCGTAGGACGGGCGCTCCGAACATTCACTACGGGGAGAGCTGACGATGAAGACTGCTATGCATGGACTGATGGCTGCGTTCGCGCTCACGGGCGCTGCGTGTGTGACGGATGGCCAGGACGGCGCGATGGGCGAGCCCGGCGCGGACGGCGAGGACGGCGAGCCCGGACCGATGGGGGCTCCCGGCGCGGATGGCGATCCGGGGCCCGCGGGCCCGCAGCTCGCACTACCGGCGGTGTACACGCTGTCGAACGCGAGCACCGGCAACGGCGTCGCCGCCTACCTCCGCGGCTCCAGCGGCAACCTGAGCCGCAAGGGCACGTACGCCACGGGCGCGAACGGCACCGGCGCCGGCCTCGGCAGCCAGGGCGCGCTCGCGTACGACGCGAAGACGCAGCGGTTCTTCGCCGTCAACACCGGATCGAGCTCGATCTCGATGCTCGCGCTCGACGGCGCGGGCGACATGACGTCGATGTCCACCGTGGCCTCGGGCGGCATGCGGCCGGTGAGCATCACGGTGAACGACGGCATCGTGTACGTCGCGAACCAGGGCGACACGGCCGCGACGAACGTCGGCGCGAACATCAGCGGCTTCCGCGTCATGGGCAACGCGCTCGTGCCGATCGCGGGCTCGACGCGGCCGCTGTCGGCGACCACCGACGTCCGCCCGACGGACATCGAGTTCACGCCCGATGGCAAGTACCTCGTCGTCGCGGAGCGCTTCGCGAACAAGCTCGACACGTTCGCCGTCGTGAACGGCGTCGCGCAGCCGGGCACGTTCCAGACGTCGGCGGGCATGCAGCCGTTCGCGTTCGACTTCTCGCCCGAGGGTCACCTCGTGGTCGCGGAGGTCGGCAGCGGCGCGGCGAACGGCTCGACCGCGAGCTCGTACTCGATCGACACCTCTGGCACGCTGACGCCGATCACCTCCGCGCTGCCGACGCTACAGACCGCGGCCTGCTGGCTCGTCACCGCCGGCGGCTATGCCTACATCGCGAACGCGGCGAGCGCGAACATCACCGGGCTCGTGATCGCGGAGAACGGCGTGCTGTCGCTGCGCGACGCCAGCGGGATCACTGCGACGACTGCGGCGGGCTCGATCGACCTCGCCGTGCCGCCGGATCGCGGCTACCTCTACGCGCTCGCCGGCAACCCGCGCCAGATCCACATCTTCTCGATCAACAGCGACGGCAGCCTCGCCGCGATGCCGGCGCTGCCCGGCGCACCCGCCGCCGCCGCGGGCCTGATCGCGCGCTGACCGTCGGCGCGTGCGATCAGCGCACCATGCCGCCGCCCTCGACCGTCGATGGCGGCTCGCGCGTCACCGCGTAGACGATGCCCGCGGTGCCCGCGACCGCGACCGTGCCCGCGATGGTGATGACCCACCACTTCTGCCACCACGGACGCGGCGGGTCGTAGCGCAGCGGGATCTCGCGCGGGCGCGCCGGCGCGGCCCAGGTCAGCACCTCGTTGCCGCGCTCGTCGTAGGCCTTCAGGTAGAGCTCGAGCGACACCGCCTTCTCCGCGTGGATCGGAGGCAGCACGAGGTGGTGGTCCGTGTCGCTGTTCGCCAGGGGAACGTCGGCCGCGCGCCACGCCGGCTCGCCGCGCGTGCGCACGAACAGCGTCGCCTTGTGGAGGAACTGCTTCGGATCGGCGAGCACGCTGACGTCGATCTTCACCGGAGCGCCCACTTTCTGGCCGAACGCCCAGTCGACATCGAGCGCGGGCGCTCCCGCCGACTTCGCCTCGTTCCGGACCTTCTCGAACCGGAACGTCGCCTTGGTCGACAGCTGGTAGGAGAGGAAGTGACCGGGATCGAGCGCGAGCAGCATCTCGAACGCGGCACGCGCCTTCGCGTCGTCCTCCGCGAACGACGCGGCGATCCCGCGCTGCTCCCACAACGCGATGTTCGCCTCGTGATCGAGCGGCCCTGCCTTCGCCGCGGCGTCGAGGGCCTGGTTCGCCGTGTCGACGTTCTGCTCGTCGAGTGCGGCCTTGCTCCGCGCGAGGTGCCCCGGCGCGTCGCCCCGCGGGGCACAGCGGGTGCCGTCCCAGAACTCCGGGGTGCCGCACGCGGGGCGGAGGGCCACCGGCGATCGCGCGATGCTCCCGCCGGCGTGGCACGCCCCGGCGAGGAGTACCAGGAGTGGGGCGGCGCGCATCGAGAACGACGCTATCACGGTGAGTTGGACTCGCAGGGCCGCGCGATGGTTCAGCGCGTCATGGCTGATCCGATAGCCGGCAAGCGCCACCACTGACCCCAGCTGGATCGGCTAGTCCCGCTGCCGCCTGTCGTTTGCAACCCGGCGGAACCTCGTCCCCCAGGGGTCGCGCGCGGATGGCACGGCGGCTGCTCCTGCGCCCGGCATCAACAACTAGGTCGCCGGAGAATCGTCATGAAGCGCAGCCTCCTCACTGGTCTCGGTCTCACCCTCCTCACCACGGTACAGCTCGGCAGCATCGGCTGCGCGACGGAGGAGGGTGCGGACGAAGAGTGCCTCCCCGGCGACATCGACTGCGCCGAGCCGAGCGCTGACGGCAAGGCCGACGGCTTCGACTACAAGAACGACCCGGCGCGCATGTCGCGCAACCTCAAGTACACGCTCGCCGACCTGCCGAAGAAGGGCGAGCTCAAGACCCCGGTGTGGAAGGCGCAGTTCCCCGACGCCGCCGCGCGCGTGCCGGTCGCCTGGGCCGACACCTACTGGCCGACCGCCGAGGGCTCGCACAACCACCGCTGGCTCGGCGCCAGCGTGAAGTCGCCGCTCGAGAAGTACGACGCCGCGTTCAACAACGCGCCGGGCTGCGCGACGCAGCCGACCGCGCAGTGCGGTGACAACGCGAAGGCGCAGTGGGACACGTACAACGGCTGCGCCGGCCCCGCCGCGAAGTGGCAGTCGAACACGTTCCAGGGCGCGAGCGAGATGCACGACGGCATCGACAACAACGGCGACGGCAAGAAGGACGAGTGCAACGGCGAGGACGGCCGTGACGGCATCGCGACGTGGTGGGGCACCTGCCACGCGTGGGCGCCGGCCGCGCTGATGATGCCGGAGCCGCAGAAGGCGGTGACGATGAACGGCCAGACCTTCGAGGTCGCCGACATCAAGGCGCTGATCCAGAACATGTTCGACTCGACCGCGGCCGTCATGCTCGGTGGCCGCTGCAACAGCAAGGAGATCAGCCACGACGTGAACGGCTCGGCGAACGACGCGTGCGCCGACGTGAACCCGGGCGCGATGCACGTCATCCTGACCAACTTCCTCGGCATCGCGCAGCTGCCGCTCGTCGAGGACCGCACCGCGAACTACGAGGTGTGGAACCAGCCGGTCCTCGGCTACGAGGTCACGAAGCAGGCGAAGGTCACCGCGACGGTCGCGAACCAGTGCGTCGGCCAGACCGGCTCGACGTGGAAGTACAACACGAACGCGAAGGACCTCTACGAGGTCAAGACCACGGTGAAGTACCTGGTCGAGGGCAACGCGAGCCGCAGCCCGCTCGGCCACGTGAACTACACCTCGTCGGATAACTACCACTACATCCTCGAGGTCGGCTCGACCGGCAAGGTCATCGGCGGCCGGTTCTGCACCGACTCGACGAACAGCCACATCGACTTCCTGTGGTCGCCCACGGGCCGCTACAACCCGTCGAACCCGTACGTCAACGCGGCGAAGGTGAAGGAGCTCGTCGCCAAGTCGATCTCGACCTCGACCACGGGCGGCGGCACCGCGAAGGTGTTCACGGCGACCCCGACGAGCGCCTCGATCCCCGACAACAGCCCGACCGGCGTCACCGTCGACGTGCCCGTCACCGGCGTCACCGGCACCCCGTCGCTCACCGTCTCGGTCGACATCACGCACACCTACTCGGGTGACCTCACGCTGACGCTGCTCCGCGACGGCGCCAAGGTGAAGGACCTCCGCGTCAACACCGGTGGCTCGACCCCGAACATCGTCGAGTCGTACAACCTGGCGGGCAGCGAGCTCGGCTCCTCGCTGAACACCAAGTGGTCGCTGAAGGTCGTCGACAACGCGGCCGTCGACACCGGCAAGGTCAACTCGGTCAAGCTCTCGTTCGAGTAACAGCCTCGTAACCAGCGCTTCCTCCGACGCCCCGCCTCGAGCGGGGCGTCTCGCATTTCGGCGCTGTCACACAGCTGTTCGTTGTGACCTCGGCTCCGCGCCCGGTATGACCGCGGGCGATGAGGATGCTCGCCGTCGCGACGGTGTTGCTGGTGGGGTGCAGCCACGCTCCCGCCGGAGGTGACGGAAGTGGCGGAGG
>JAEUJX010000520.1 GCA_016794545.1 Myxococcales bacterium | reverse complement strand
TGAAGGCGCTGCAGCGTGATCCGGCGAAGCGCTACGCGACCGCGAAGGAGATGGCGGCGGACGTCGAAGAAGTCCTGAGGACGCACAAGTACGGCGGCAAGAACGACCTGATCGCGAAGTACATGCTCGCGACGTTCGGCGAGCACATCACCGCGCGCAAGAAGCTGCTCCAGGAGGTCTCGAGCAAGGGCCGCGCGAGCGCCGACGTGCTCGAGGCCGCGTTCGACGACTCGCTCGCGTCGGGCTCGCCGATCGACTTCGAGAAGCGCCGCCTGTCCGGCGAGATGTCGGCGGTCGGCAAGCTGCCGCTGCCACCGCCGCCCGGCAACGAGACCGGCGAGACCACCGAGGTCGGCGCGCCGCCCGTGATCGCCGACGACGAGCCGGGAGCGCCGCGCGCCGCAGACCTGGCGGCGAAGTGGAGAGCGCTGCCGTCCAGGCACAAGCTCGTCCTCGGCGGCGGCGCCGCCCTCGCGCTGATCGCGATCCTGGCGATCGCGGTCTCCGGCGGCGGCAGCGGCTCGACTGGCACGGCGAACGCGGGCGACTCCGGCAGCGGCTCCGCGCAGGGCTCCGACCACCTCGCCGTGGTGACGCCGGACGCCGCGGAGGTGCCGGCCGTGATCGCCCCCGACGCGGCCGAGCCCGTGGCCGTCCCGGCTGACGCGGCCGAATCTATCGAGCCCGATGCGCCGGAGGAGATCGTCCTCGAGCCCGGCGACGGCGCGGGGTCCGCGAAGAAGCCGCCCGTGCGGCCGCCGCCCGACAAGCCCGACCGGCCCGACAAGCCGAAGCAGAGTGCGCAAGAATTGTTCAGCGCGGGCATGAAGGCCTACGTGAAGGGCGACGCGCAGACCGCGGTGGCGCAGTACCGCAAGGCATTGCAGCAGAATTCGGGCTTCGCGACCGCATGGCGCGCGCTCGGGTTCGCGCACGAGAAGCTCGGCGAATGGGGCCAGGCGAAGACCGCGTTCCAGAAGTACCTCTCGCTGTCGCCTAAGGCTTCCGATGCGGCCCAGATCAAGGCGAGAATAGGCAGGCTTTGAGCCTCCGCTGCATCGGGTGGGTGATCGCGCTCCACCTCGCGCTCGTCGCCTCGGCGATCGCGGGGCCGCGTCGCGTGCTCGTGCTGCCGCTCGACGGCAACGCCGATCCCACCACGCGCGGGATGCTGAACGCGAGTCTCCAGAAGAACGCGAAGGCCGGCGCGCAGGGAGCCACCGTCACCGTCGGCGATGCCACGTTCGAGGAGACCGCCGCGGCGGTCGGCTGCACGCCGAGCGACGCCGCGTGCGCGCAGCAGGTGCGGACCACGCTCGGCGTCGACGAGCTGGTCTACGGTACGGCGACCACCGACCCGAACGGCGCGACGACGGTCGTCCTGCGCCGCGCCTCCGTCGCCGCCGATCCACCGACGGAGATGACCGCGTCGGTCGCGCGCGGCGACGGGCCCGACAAGGCCGATGCCGCACTCGGACCGGCGTTCGGGAACCCGACGGTCACCGGCGAGCCGCCGCCCCCTCCCCCGCCGCCGCCGGACCGGCCGGTGGGCCCGCCCGTCGACCACACGCGCCGGAACATCGGTATCGCGTGCGTGACCGGTGGTGGCGTGGTGTTCCTGATCGGGGTCGCGCTGTGGGCGAACGCGTCGAGCAAGCAGGACCAGATCGACAGCGCTCCGACGCAGACCGCGCAGCAGCTCGTCGCGCTCCGCGACCTCGAGGACAAGGCCCAGAGCTACGCGATCGCCGGTGACCTCCTCGTGGTCGCCGGCCTCGCGCTCGGTGGCTACGGCGTGTGGGTGCTCTACAAGGACCACAAGGAGCAGCCGAAGGCCGTCGTCGTGCCGACCGCGACGCCGACGGGTGCCGGGGTCAGCATCGGGGGCGTGTGGTGAGATCCGCCGTCGTGGTGATCGCGTTCGCGAGCGCCGTGGTCGCAGCCGCGTCGTCGTGCTTCGTCGACCGCCGGTCGTCGAGCTTCGAGTGCAGCGACGACGGGGACTGCGCCGAATTCGCGGATGCCCGCGTGTGCGACACGACCACCGGGTTCTGCGTCCCGCAGCAGTGCCCGGCGGACTGCAATGCGGGCTGCGACCTCACGGCCAAGACCTGCCGCGTCACGTGCCCGGGTCCGGGCTGCAACGGAGCGTCGATCGACTGCCCCGACGGGTTCGACTGCACCATCACCTGCGGCGCGTCGAGCGCGTGCAGCGACATCGACTGCTCGAACGCCGCGAAGTGCACGATCATGTGCATCGGCACCAACGCGTGCGACAACATCGACTGCAACGGCGTCGGTGACCCGACCTGCGCCATCACGTGCAACGGCACGAACGCCTGCGCCGACATCGAGTGCGACGACGCGGCCTGTCAGATCGGCTGCGTCGGGTCGAACGCGTGCGGCGACATCAGCTGCGCCGACTCGTGCAACTGCACGGCGTCGTGCACGGCGCAGAACTCGTGTGGCCTGGTGACCTGCCCGACCGGCTGCATGCAGGGCCTCGGCTGCGGGGGCTGCAACACCTGTGGCACTTGACTCCGCCCGGGCCTTGCGATTGACCGCCTCGTGACCTAGGGGTACGAATACCCCCTCGTCATGAGCGAAAAGTTCCCGATGACTCCCGCGGGGTACGCGGCGATGAAGGCGCACCTGAAGCGCCTCAAGGACGTCGACCGCCCCGCCAACAGCCGGGCGATCGAGATCGCCCGCGGCCATGGCGACCTGTCCGAGAACGCCGACTACAGCGCGGCGAAGGAGGAACAGGGGCTGATCGAGGCCAAGATCCGCGAGCTCGAGGCAAAAACGGCGCTCGCCGAGGTGATCGATCCAACCAAATTGTCGGGTTCGAAGGTCAGATTCGGCGCCACCGTGACCATCGAAGACACCGACTCCGGAGAATCCAGCACCTACGTGATCGTGGGCGAGCACGAGGCCGACATCAAGAAGGGCCGGATCTCGATCGGCGCACCGGTCGCGCGGGCGCTGATCGGCAAGGACGTCGGCGACACGGTCGCCCTGCCCAGCGCCAAGGGCAAGCGCGAGGTCGAGGTCACGAAGGTCGAGTGGCTCGAGGTCCCCGCGCTCGAGGACCTGCCCTCGTGACGCGCGTGCTCGGACTCGCCGCCGCGTTCGCGCTCGCCGCCGCGGCCCTCGTCACCGCCTGCCAGCAGAGCGAAGGCGACCGCTGCCAGGTCAACGCCGACTGCGAGGATGGCCTCGTCTGCAACCAGGCGACGCAGACCTGCGCGAAGACCAGCGGCGGCGGCATCGACGCCGACGTCCCCGATCCGCCGATGCCCGACGCCGCGCTGCCCGACGCGCCGATCGACGCGATGATCGACGCGCCCGACGCGATGTAGCGCGCGGGCGAATCTGGCGAGCCCTCCTACCGGATCGTGCGCGCGCAGCGGAAGCCGACGTGCGAGTACCGCTCGTTCGACCTCAGATATGCGTTGAACGGGTCGCGCAGGTTGCCCTTGCCGAGGAAGGGCGGCTGGCGCCACGAGCCGCCCCGGATCACGCGCTCGCCGCCGGTCGAGCCCTCGCGCAGCGGGTTCACCGACGAGAGGCCCTTGTAGCCGCGCCGCTCGGTGTCGTGGAAGTGCGCGTCGGCGGTCCACTCGGCGACGTTGCCGGCCTGATCGCGCGTGCCCCACGGCGACTCGCCCCACGGGTAGCTGCCGGGCGGTGCCATCAGCATCGAGCCGTCGCTGTCGTCGGGGTCGCCGAAGAACTTGATCGGGATCGAGGTGAGCGCGCGCTCGATCTGGCGCATCGCGACGACGCGGGGCTGCCCGTGGTTGAAGTCCTTGGGCTGCTCGAGCTCGCCCCACGGCCAGTCCCGGTCGTGGGCGTCACCGATGGCGGCGCGCTCCCACTCGGCCTCCGTGGGCAGCCGGCCACCGCGCCAGCCGCAGTAGGTCTGGGCGTCTTCCCAGGTCACGTTGACCATCGGCCACTCGGCGTGGATGTAGCGCTCGTCGCCCGCCACCAGCGCGTCGAGCGCGCAGACGCCCGCGTCGACGCAGCGGCGGTAGTCGGTGACCGAGACCTCGTCGCGATCGATCGCGAAGGCGTCGAGGAACACCTGGCGCGCCGGCATCTCGAGGAGCTCCTTCATGAAGTCGCTGCAGAAGTCGGTGGGGCCGTTGGGCCCGCGCGACTGCGGCTTGATGTCGGGCGGAAAGTACGCGAGCTCGCACTGGTTCAGCGCGGCCGCGGCCTGCTCCTCGTCGAGCCCCTGCGTGAAGCTGCCGGCCGGAACGACCACCTCGCGGCGCGGTGGCTTCTCGACGCGCACGGCCTTCCCGCGCGGGCCGTCGCTCGCGGCAGCGACGCCCACGAGGGCGACGAGGCCAGCGGCGATCGAGGTGCGCACCATGGCGAAAGCCTACGTCACGGACCGGCGAGCAGCCAGGCCAACGCGATCCGCACGCGCTCGGCGCTGCCGGGCGGCGCGGCCGCGAGCTGCGCGAGCAGCGGCGCCGTGCTGGCCGCCCGGCCGCGGCGCGCCGCGAGCGTGACGTGCGCCGCGGTGGCGACCTCGGGCGCGACGTCGGTCGCGAGCCGCGCGAGCGTGTCCTCGTCGGTCAGCGCGAGCGCCGCGGCCCGGCGGACCTGAGGAGCCACGTCGGCGGCGGCCCGCGCGACGAGCTCGGGCGCGTGGTCCACGAGCCGGCCGATCGCGGCGGCGCGCACGTCCGGATCGGGGTCGTTCGCGAGGGCGCGCAGCTCGGCCTCGGAGGCGCTCGCGATCGCGGCCGCGCGGACCTCCGGAGCCGGATCGTTCGCCGCCCGGAGCACGCGCGCGGAGCCATCCGGCGCGCGCCGCGCCGGCGTCGGATCGAGCGTGGCGAGCGCGGCGACGGCGCGTGCGCGCACCTCGCGATCGCGATCGGCCGCGAGCTCGCGGACCCGGCGCACGACCGCCGCGGTCGCGCGCGCCCTGCCCTGCCGGGCCGCCGCGTCGACGCACGTCGCGCGCACGGTCGCGTCGGCGTCGCGGAGCCCGCGCGCGACGTACGCGGGCGTCGGGTCCTCGGTCTGCTGCGGCACCGACGCGCACACCCCGGCGCGCGTGCGGGCATCGCCGGTCGCGAACCACCGCGCGAGCTTGCCGGCCAGCGCGGGCCGCGGCACCAGCGCGTGCGCCTGGAGCGCGGCCACCGACGGGGTCTTCGGATCGGCCTCGAGCGCGCGCTGGATCGCGGCGGCGGCGTCGTCGCGCGCGCCGAGGTCCACGAGCGCGGCGACCTCCGCGAGCGCGATGCGCGGATAGCTCACGAGGTCCGCGGAGAGCTGCCGCGCGATGATCGGAGCGGCGCTGACGTCGTGCAGCCGGGCCGCCGCGACCACGGCCGCGAGCCGCAGCTCGGTGTCGACGGTCGGGGCGAGGAACGCGCGCGCCTCGTCGGCCAGGCCGCGCCCGCGCGCACCGAGGCGACCGATGGCCTCGACGGCCGTGGTGCGCGCCGCGGCCCCGACCGCGCCGAGCGCCTCGCCGAGCGCGGCCAGCA
>JAEUJX010000504.1 GCA_016794545.1 Myxococcales bacterium | reverse complement strand
CGTGCAGCATCTACCCGGTCCGGCCCGCGCTGTGCCGGAACTTCCACGTGTCGTCGCCGGTCTCCGAGTGCGATCCGGCCACGTCGACGCGAGAGCCCGACATCATGTTCGAGGTCATGCGCGCGGTCCGGCCGCACATCCTCGAGCTCCAGGACTTCGTGGCCGGGCAGGGTGGGGACTACTTCGCGACGGTCCATCTCATCAGCGAGTGGCTCGCGCACCTGCTCGAGGTCGAGCGGGAGCCGTGGCAGGGCTCGCCGCGCCTCGACCTCGGGCGCGGGTAAGAAGCTACGCGCGACGGACGTCGCTCTGGACCCGTCCGTCGACCAGCTCGATGACCCGGTCACAGCGATCGGCGATCCGGGTGTCGTGGGTGACGACGAGCAGCGTGGTCCCGAGGTCGCGGTTGAACTTCCGCATGAGCGCGAACACCTCGTCCGACGACGCGGTGTCGAGGTTGCCGGTGGGCTCGTCGGCGAGCACGACCTTGGGGCGATGAACGAGCGCGCGCGCGATCGCCACGCGCTGCTGCTGACCGCCGGACAGGTTCGTCACGCGGTACGTCATCCGGTCGGCGAGGCCGACGGCGCGCAGCATGTCCTCGCTCGCCGTGCGCAGCTCGGCGCTGGGAAAGCCGCGGTCTCCCCAGCTCGGGAGCATGACGTTCTCGACCGCGGTGAACGCGGGGAGCAGGTGATGAAACTGGAAGATGAAGCCGAGCGCGCGTCCACGCAGCGCGGTCAGCGCGGTGTCGTCGAGGGTGGACGTATCGATGCCGTCCAGGATCACGCGGCCTTCGCTGGGCCGGTCGAGCAGGCCGATGATGTTGAGCAGCGTGCTCTTGCCGGAGCCGGACGGTCCGATGAGCGCGGTGAGCTCCCCGGGCGCGAGCTCCAGGTCGATGCCCGACAGCGCGCGGGTCTTGACCGCGTCGCCGTAGTACTTGGCGACGTGCTCGACGACGAGGGCCGGGGATGGATCAGCCATTGCGGATCGCCGTCACGGGGTCGACGCGCGCGGCGCGGCGTGCGGGCAGGGCGGCGGACAGCAGACCGACCGCGACCGCGATGCCGGTCGCCTGCAGGTACAGGGGCAGGCCGAGCTCCACGGGGAAGCGGGGGGCACCGGTGGCATCCGCCGTGCCGCTCTCGAACAGGCGCGCGAACAGCGTCCCGAGCCCGCAGCCAACGAGCGAGCCCACGACGCCGAGGACGCCACCCTGGATCAGGAACACGAGCAGGATCCGGCGGGGCTTGATGCCGACCGCACGGAGGATGCCGATCTCGCGCGAGCGCTGGACCACGGAGACGATCAGGACGCTCGCGATGCCGAGCGCCACGGCGACGATCACGAAGAACTGGATCATCAGCTTCGAGCTCGACTGCGCGGACAGCCCCTCCAGCAGCTCGGCGTTGACCGCCATCCAGCTGTCGGCCGTCAGGCCCGTGCGCGCGCGCAGCTCGGCGGCGATCGCGTCGGCCGCGAACACGTCCGCGACCTTGAGCTCGATCGTCGTCGCGCCGCCGGGCAGCCCGAACAGCGTCTGCGCGCGCCGCAGCGACACGAGCACCCACGTCCGGTCGAGGGTGTCATTGCCGAGCTCGACGATGCCGCGCACGGTCGCGATCGCATCGATGCCCTCCGACGACGCGAGCCGCAGCTTGTCGCCGACGCCCGCGCCGAGGTCGGCCGCGAGCCGCGCTCCGATGACGACGTCGTCCCCGTCGACGGTGAGCTGGCCGGCGACGAGGCGCTTCTCGAGGTCGATGATGCCGAGGAATCGCTCGGGCTCGATGCCGCGCACGACGATCGGGCTCTTCGCCTCCGAGCGCACGGCGAAGGCCGGGCCGACGACCGATGGAGACACGGCGATCACCCCGGGCTCGCTCTCCGCGATCGCGAGGATGCGCGGCCATTGATCGATCGAGCGTAGCCGCTGGGCGCGCTGCTCGACGATGCGCGACACGGCGAGCGTCGGCGTCGGCTCGGCGAGCGCGCGTGGCTCCTCGCGCTGCACGCGCAGCGTGATGTGAGCCTGCGAGCCGAGCGTCTTGTCGATCAGCGAGGTCTGCAGGCCTCCGATCAGGGCCGACAGGAACACGATGACGCTGACACCGACGGAGACGGCCGCGAGGACGAGCGCGGTCTGCGCCTTCGCGTCGCGCATGTAGCGGAGCGCGACGAACCACTCGAACGGCATGTCACCTGCGCTCCACGCGGACCCGCGTGCCCGCCGCGAGCTGCTTGCCGTCGGGGATGATGAGCTCGCTCGTCGGATCGAGGCCGCCGACGATCTCGATGGAACCCTCGCCGCGGATGCCGAGCTGGACGTCGCGTCGCACGACGCGGCCGTCGTCGACCACGAGCACGTACGGTGCCGCCGTCGCGGCGCCCCGCACGACCCGGCTCGGGACGGTCAGGACCTGGCGCTTGGCGGCGACGGTCAGGTCGACGGACACGGTCATGTCGGGCAGCAGCGTGGGCGGCGGTGCGGGGACCGCGAGCCGCACCTCGACGCTGCCGCGCGCCGGGTCGACCGAGGGAGCGATGTAGCTCACGCGCGCGTCGAACACCTGCTGCGGATACGCGTCCGCCGAGGCACGGGCCGACTGGCCGAGGTGGATCCACGGCAGGTTCTTCTCGTCGGGATGGAACACGAGCTCCACGTCGGAGTCCGCCGCGAGCACGAGCAGCGTTCGCGACGGCTGCACGACATCGCCGGGCTCGACGTCGCGGTCGAGCACCGAGCCGCTGTGCAGCGCGACGATGCGCGTCTGCGCGCGCCGCGCCTCGGCCGCCGCGAGCTGCGCCTGCGCCTGCGTGAGCGCCGCGACGGCCACCCGCGCGTCCGCTCCCATCGGTGCGGACGCGACCTGCTGAGCCCGGGCGGCATCGCGCTGCGCGCGCGCGAGCTCCACCGCCTGGCGGGCGGTCTCGAGCTCGACCGCCGCGACCGCCCGGGACTCGACGAGCTTCGTCGTGCGTGCGAGGTCGCTCTCCGCCTTCTCGAGGTTGATCTCGGCCTGGCGCAGCGACTGCGTGGTGACGACCGCGCCGACGCGCGCGAGCTGATCGACGCGCGCCTTCGCTTGCTTGACCGCGGCCTCCGCCGACGCGACGGCCGCGCGCTCGGCCGTGTCGTCGAGCTGGACCAGGACGTCGCCGGCACTCACGCGCTGCCCCTCGACGACGCCGACCGAGAGGACGAGCCCGGGGACCTGCGGCGCGACCTGGACTCGACTCGGCACGCGGACGCGTCCGCTCGAGACGATGTGTTGCTCCAGGTCCTGACGGAGCGGCGTCGTGGTCTCGACGAGGGGGCCTCGCGCCCGCAACGCGAGGAGCGTCGCCGCGATCAGGACGAGCGCGAGGCCGATCCAGACGCTGGGACGCTTGAGGAGACGACGCATGTGTCCGAGCACGATCTGTGCAACGGGGGTGCCGACGCGGCAAGCGCTCTGGCGCCCATGGTGCGCGCTTTCTGCAGCGCCGGCGCCCCGCGTGCAGAATCGGCGCTCGCGAGCGCCGTGTGGATTCGTGAGAGACACTCAGGTGGCAGAGCGGGGCTGCACTCTGCACACGACGGTGAGCAAGCCGAACGACGCGCGCTCAGTAATCGCTGCAACTCCAGGCGCTCGCGGCGCATTCATTTGCACACATCTGCGCTGGAGTGGGTGGCACCGATGATGAACAAGCCGGCGAGCCATGAAGGGTACCCGCGCGTTGATCGCGGCACTGGCCGCGCTTTGTCTCCCGTCCTGCACCACCGACGCGAGCGTCGAGAGCGACACGTCGCTGGTGCTCGACGATCACTTCGACGCTGCGGCGCGCGCGTTCGACGTGCCCGTCGATCTGCTGAAGGCGATCTCGTACGTCGAGACGCGCTGGCAGCACGTCGCCGGTGAGGAGCACGACCTCGGTCGCCCCGCCGGAGCCGGCGTGTTCGGCCTGTGGGGCGAGAACCTCGATCGCGGTGCCGCGGCGGCCGGCGTCGAGCGCGACGCCGTGCGCGACGATCCCGATGCCAACATCCATGCGGCCGCGGCCCGGCTCGCCGAGCTCGCGTCGGCGCGCGGGATCAGCGGCCGCGACCTGATGGCCTGGCGGCCCGTGATCGCCGAGTTCGCGCAGAACCCCGATGACGAGGGCCGCGCCGCGTACGTCGCCGACGTGCTGCGCGTGCTCGCGGCCGGTGTCTCCGAGACGGCGGAGAACGGCAGCGTGATCGCATCGATCCAGCCGAACATCGAGGTCGGCGTGCCCGAGGTCACCACGATCGCCGCGGGCGGCGACTTCCCGGACGCGATCTATCGCGCGTCGCCGAACTACAGCTCGCGCGGCGGCCACCGGGTCAGCCTCGTCGTCATCCACAGCTGCGAGGGCAACTACGCCGGCTGCTGGAGCTGGCTGAGAAACTCCGCCGCCGGCGCGAGCGCGCACTATGTCGTCAACGAGAGCGGCAGCGAGGTCACGCAGCTGGTGCGCGAGTCGAACCGCGCGTGGCACGTCGCGGCCTCGTACAACTGCAACTACGCGGGCGGCGCGCAGTGCAACCTGCAGGGCGTGTCGACGAACAACTTCTCGGTCGGCATCGAGCACGCCGGCTTCGCGTCGCAGGCCAGCTGGAGCAACGGCATCATCGAGAAGTCTGCAAAGCTGACCTGCAACATCACCAGGCGCCAGGGCGTGGTGCGCGACCGCAACCACATCGTGTCGCATGGCCAGCTCCAGCCGTACAACCGCACCGATCCGGGCAAGAACTGGCCGTGGAGCCACTACATCGATCGGGTGCGCGCGCACTGTGGCGACGGCGGTGGTGGCGGCTCGCCGAGTGGCGCGATCATCGTCGACAGCAACAACGCGAACAACAACCAGAGCGTCGCGCGGATCGAGCTCACGGGATCCTGGCAGGCCACGACGGGCACGCCCGGCTACTACGGCAGCGGCTACTACTTCGCGAACACCGCGGCGACGTCGGCACCCGCGACGTTCTGGTTCCACCTGCCCGCCGCAGGCAGCAAGACGATCGATGCGTGGTGGACCGCGGGGCCGAACCGGGCGAGCGCGGCGTCGTACATCGCGTACAACGCGGCGGGCAACGAGGTCGGCCGTCGCGCGGTCAACCAGCGCGCCAACGGCAGCCGGTGGGTGACGCTCGGCACGTACAACTTCAGCGCCGGCTGGAACAAGGTCCAGCTGTCGCGCTGGACGACGTCGGGTGAGGTCGTGATCGCCGACGCCGTTCGGGTGCGCTGAGCCGCACGGAAGTCGCCATGAGACACGCTCTCCACGTCCTGGTCGTCGCGATCGCCGCCTGCGGTGATGCCAGGCCGGCCCCACGCGACGAGCTGCCCGGGGCGATCTGGGTCGTCGAGGAGGGAGAGGCACTCGCCCTGGTGCACCTCGCCAGCGGGACGCGGACTCCGATCGGGACGCGCCTGTATCCGTCGACCCAGACGCTGCCGGATGGCCGGCTGGTCGCGATCGCATCGCGGGGCGACGGCTCGTCGACCGCGGAGCAGCTCGTGTTCGTGTCGCGCGATGGCAAGGTCGAGCGGTTCGGGCCCGCGGCGTCGCAGCTTCGCGATCCCGCGGTCGACCGGCAGGGCCGCTGGGTCGTGGTCGCCGCGAGCTTCGAGGGTCACAGCGATCTGTACCGGATCGACCTGGCCGGGACCGTGACGCGGCTGACCAGCAACGCGGAGGGCAACTACCGGCCGGCCGTCGCCGGGGACTCGATCGTCTACGTCTCGAGCCGCGACGGCGACTCCGAGATCTATCGCGACGGCACGCGGCTCACCGCCTTTCACCGCGACGACTGGGAGCCGACGCCCTCGCCGGATGGCTCCACGATCGCGTTCCTCAGCGACCGGGACGGCACCGCCCGGATCTACCTGATGAACGCCGACGGCACGAACCTCCGCCGGCTCACCGCACACGCCGGCGAGGAGAGCGCTCCGACCTGGTCGGCGGACGGCAACCAGCTCGCCTACGTGATGGACCACCAGGTCTGGGTCCGTGACGTCGCCCGTGGTCGCGACCGGAGGGTCACGCCACCGGGCGCGAACGACGTCGAGCCGAGCTTCTCTCCCGACGGAGCCTGGCTCGCCGTGTCGCGGGAGCGCGGTCACGCGAACGACGTGTGGGCGATGCCGCTCGAGGCCGGCGAGCCCGTCCTGGTCGCGCGGAACGCGCGCCTGCCGCGCTGGTTCTAGCGCTCGTCGCCCCTGTTACGAGCCGCGCGACCGAGCACGTGATCGAGCGAGACGCGCACGCCGGCGGTCAACGCGATGAAGTTGGCCCAGTTGTAGATGTCGCGGTCCTCCACCTTCGCTCCGCCGCCGAGCAGACGGGCGCCGAACACGACGTCGACCCCCTTCGCCACGGGGTGACCGGCCGCGAGCTGGACGTCGTAGATCGCGCCACGCACGCCGGGCACGAGCCCGAACGTCGAGAAGCCATCGGCGTCGAGCGCGGCCCACCAGCTGTCGATCGCGGGCCGGTACCACAGCCGAGCTTTCGCCGCGAACACGAGGCCGATGTCGTTCTCGGCGGCGCGCAGCGCCCCGTCCTGCGAGTCGAACGCGACCTCGGCGTTCCGGACCTGGAGCGACCCGCCGACCTCGAGCGACACCTTCTCCTTGTCCAGGAGCCGGTACAGGTACGACGCGCGGTACCCGTCGAACAGGTAGCGATGTTCGACCACGGTTCCTGCCACGAACATCGTGTCCCGGAAGCTCAGGTCCCGGGACAGCGTGACCGTGGTCTTCGCCTCGAAGGGCGCGTAGAGGAAGACGGCTCGATGCCGACCGTAGGCGAGCTCGAGGCTCGTCCGGCTGACGAGCGCGAGGTTGTCCTGCTGTCCGACGTCGTCGGCGCCGTAGCGTGTCCCGGCCGCGCCGTATTCGCCGTCGTTCTGGAGGATATAGGCCGGGCCCGTCTCGTAGGCGACGGTGGCCTGGAGCGACGGTCCTGGCTCGGCGGACGAGGACCCCGAGGCCGCGGCCAGCGCGAGCAGCGCGAAGGAGACGATCCGGGACACCTGGATTGGAGGCCCGCGGGCCGGGAGCGTTACGCAGCGGGGTCCGCCGGGCGGTCTGTTCCGCGCGATGACCACCACGAGTTACCTGCACGGCTACCGCGAGGAGGAGCGCGAGCGGCTGCACCGCCAGGCGCGGTTCCTCGAGCCGATGGTCCACGATCGGCTGCCGTTCCGGCGCCGGCGCCGCCTGCTCGAGGTCGGCTCCGGGGTCGGCGCGCAGACCGAGATCCTGCTGCGCCACTTCCCCGAGGTGCACGTCACGGGCGTCGAGATCAACGACGACCAGCTCGCCGAGGCGCGCCGCTACCTCGCGACCGTGCCGTGGGCGACCGGGCGCTACACGCTGACCAAGGGCGACGCTTCGCGCCTCGAGCTCGAGACCGAGAGCTTCGACGGCGCGTTCCTGTGCTGGATCCTCGAGCACGTCGGCTCGCCCTCGCGCGTGCTCTCCGAGGTCCGCCGGGTGCTGGTGCCGGGCGCACCGGTGGTGTGCAACGAGGTGCTGAACGCGACGTTCTTCATCGATCCGTACAGCCCCGACACGCTGCGCTACTGGATGGCCTTCAACGATCATCAGCTGAGCCTCGGCGGCGATCCGTTCGTCGGCGCGAAGCTCGGGAACCTCCTGCAGTCGGTCGGGTTCCGCGACGTGTCGACCGAGGTCCGCGCGTTCCACCTCGACAACCGGGCGCCGGGCGAGCGCGCCGAGTTCCTCGCGTACTGGAGCGAGCTCCTGCTCTCGGGGGCTCCCGCGCTGCTCGCGGCGAACAAGGTCTCGCAGGAGGTCGTCGACGGGATGACGCGCGAGCTCGAGCTGGTCGCGCGCGATCCGAACAGCGTGTTCTTCTACGCGTTCATCCAGGCGCGCGCGCGAGCCTGGTGACGGCGCGCACCTCCCGGACGCTGCTCACGGTGAGGTGAAGCCGAGGTCGCGCACGCAGCCGGCTGCCCCCGCCGGGCGAGACGACGGATCGTAGGGGTTCGTGCCGGCCGTGCGCTCGGCGTCGTCGCAGTGCCCGTCGTCGTCGAAGTCCTTCGCCGGCGCGAGACCGAGGAACCGCGCATCGCCCACGTCGATCGTTGGAGCTCCTGCCCAGACGCTCTTCATGAAGGCGATCGTCGCGCGCTGCTCTCCGACGACGGGCTGCCGGATCGTCACCTTGTTCGACAGGGGCACGAAGCGATCGCCGGTCGCCCGGGGGAACGGGGGCTCGTACGTGGCGTCGTAGAACCGGTGAAACGCATGCCCGTGCGTGCCCGGGGCGACCTCGAAGAACCCGGTGACGCGCCCCGAGGCCCCGGCGGTGAGCACCGGTCCGCCCTGCGGGAGACCGTCGACGGGCCGGAGCGCCGGCGTCAGCTGCGTGGCACCGAAGGCGCGCGCGAGCACGTCGCTCGACGTGGGGGGGACCGATTCGTCCGCGTGTCCGGTGACGAACCAGAGGTTGTGCTCGCGAGCGGCCCGCGGGGCGAAGACCGGCGTGTCGGCGGTGTCGGCGAACTGCTGGACGAGCTGGTATGCGACGGCGTAGCGATTCGCGTCGAACGCGTCGAAGCGGATGTTGCCGAGCGCCGCGAGCACGTTGATCTGGGAGGTGAAGTACGGCGAGTCCGCGAGCACCGTCGTCAGCCGTCCCGGAGGCACCGCGAGCACGAACGGGTCGATCGACGTCCCCGGCTCGATCGCGGCCAGGAACGTCCCCGCCTGGCTGCCCATCGAGTATCCCCAGAACCCGACGCGGGTCGCATCGATGCGGGGAGTGGCTCCGCCGAACTCGTCGGCGAGCGCGGCGAGATCGAGGTTGTCGACGAGGCGGCGCAGCTGCACGAGGTCGAGCGCGAGCTGCCAGTAGTTGTCGCGCAAGCGGACCATGTTGCGAACGCCGCCGGCCAGCTCCACCGGCGCGAGCGGGTTCGTGGTCTCGGTGATCCCGTCGGGGCCGGTGTACGTGCCCTTGCCGTTGGAGACGTTGTCGATGGCATTCGCCATTCGCATCCCGTGAAGGTGACCGTCGATCGCGATGGTGGCGATGCCCGCGCGCGCGAGCTCGTTCGCCACCGCGAACGCGACGAAGCGATCACCGCCCGCGCCGTGATGAAAGATCACGGCCGGCCAGCCGCCGGCCGGCTCCGTTCCTGAGGGGACCACGATCATCACGGGGACCTGCGCGTTTCGATCCGCCGGTACCGCGCTTCCACTCCCATCGCGGCCGATCGTTCCGTCCTCGACATCGGCCGTCTTGGCGAACGGGCGTGGAAACATCGGCGACACGAACGTCGCGTTGATCACCGCCGCGATCGAGTCGTGCGCGAAGCCCGTGGTCGCGGGCTCGGGCGGCCCGGGCACCCCGGTGAGGTCCTGGTTGTTGGCGTCCTTGCGCGCGTCGCCGAGCCACTCGTCGAGCGTGGCCGTCCATCCGGCGTGGGCCGTGCGTCCGAACCGGGTGAACCGGTACGGCGCC
>JAEUJX010000491.1 GCA_016794545.1 Myxococcales bacterium | reverse complement strand
ACGCAGGCGCTGCCGATCGTGGTGCCCGCCGCGGTGGCCGCGCACATCGCCGAGCTGTCGGTGTCGATCGTCGACGGTGCGTTGATCGTGGTCGTGCCCGTCGGCGCGCTCGACAGGCACACCCGGCCGAACGCCGAGCCGTAGCACGCGACGCCGGGAGGCGCGTCGGCCGGCGCATCGGGCGACGCGTCGACGAGGGCGGCGTCGGGATCGGCCGCGTCTCGGTCGCCATCGCCGCCGACCGCGGCATCGCGCGGGCCCTGACCCGCGGGCGCGGAGAACCCGCAGCCCGCGGCCAGGCCAGCCACCACGACGAAGCGCATGCGCCGATTCTACGCGCTACGAGGTCGGGCGTACGCGTTTCGTACGGCCCTTGCGCTCGGGCCGCGACTCGGTCGTCTTGGACTTCCGGGCGCTGCGGACCTTCGGCGGATCGAGGTCCGAGCTCTCGAGCCGCTGCAGCTCGGGAGTCAGCGCGTACGCGGCGAGCCGGCCCTCGGCGGGCGATTCGCGCTGGAGCTCGGCCACGGTGAGCGCGGTCTGCGGGGCGACGGGATGACCATCGATCCGCACCTCGAAGTGGAGGTGCGGCCCCGTGGTGCGGCCGGTCGAGCCGACCTGGCCGATCCGCGTCCCGGCCGTGACGACCGCGTCCTTCCTGGTCTCGATCCGGCGCAGGTGCGCGTAGCGCGTGATCACGCCGCCGCCGTGGTCGAGGTAGATCACGTTGCCGTAGCCGCCCTGGCGGCCCGCGAAGATCACGATGCCGTCCCCCGCGGCGACCACCGGCGTGCCCGGCTTCGCGCGCACGTCGGCGCCCGAGTGGAACTTCGCGCGGCGGCGGATCGGATCCTCCCGCCAGCCGAAGCCCGAGGTCGCCCACGTGGTCGGCGAGTCGGGGAGCGGCTGCGTGCGCAGCACCGAGACGTCGGGCGTCTGGAGGCCGAGCGCGGCGCCCAGATCCGCCAGCTTCTCGCGCAGCCCGTGCTGCATCCGCAGCGTGGGTTCGTCGCGCGTGGGTTCGTCGCGCGTGGGCTCGGCGGTTGCCGTCAACGGCGCGAGGAGACCCACGACAACGAGTGCGCGGTACATCGGAGCGCCAGGGTTCCCCGCCGGCTGGTCGCAGGTCAATGTAGGCGTTCGGGTTTCGGCATTTGTGTGAGCGCCTGCCAGTTTGCGGTTGCACCCACATGCCTCGGTGCGCAGAATGCGCGCGCCTTGAATCGCCGGTGGCTCGTCATTCTTCTGGCCCTCGCCGCAGCGACGGCGTTCGCGATCTCGGTGTGGGCCGGGAAGTGGTGGTCGATCGGCGAGGTCGAGATCGGTCCGTTCGGCTCGAAGCAGTGCTTCGGCGGCGAGTGCAAGCCGACCAACCTCGGCTGGGTCGGCGGCACCGAGCGCTGGATGCGCATGGGCATGGCGACCTGGGCGGGCGGCCTGATCGCGATGTTCGTCCTGATGATCGTCGCGGGCGGCGTCGCCGCGCGCCGGCGGCCGGTGCTCGCCGCGCGGACCGCGCTCGTCGCGATCGGCACCGCGCTGATCGCGGGCCTCCTGTTCATCGTGCAGTATCCGGGGGTCGATGGCTCGGTCGCCGACCGTGGCCTGTTCCTGTTCGTCGGCGCGGTGGTGCTCGGCGTGAGCGCCGCGATCGGCTGTCTCACGCTTCCGAAGCCGGCGACTGCGTAGCCTGCGCTGCCGCGACCGCGTGACGCGCGGCCTCCGCGTCGTCGAGTCGCAGCGCCGTGCGCGCCATCGAGCGCACGACGATGAACGCGGCGACGGTGAGCCCGAGCGGGATCAGGATCATGAGGTTCGCCGCGGTCTCGTGGCCCTCGAGGTGGAGCGGCTGCTGCGCGAACACCGCGACGTCGTACGCGCCGTGGAACGCGACCGCGAGCAGGTAGCCCCCGATCAGACCCAGACCCACGCGATCGAAGCGCCGGCGCGCGGCCATGTAGCCGATCATGCCGGTCCACATCGCGTGACCGGGCACGGCGAGGAAGGCGCGCGCGACCCACATGTAGAGCTGGCCCTGGAGCGAGCCGCTGTTCATGAGGTACATCACGTTCTCGACGAGCGCGAAGCCGAGGCCGGCGCGCGACGCGTAGACGATGCCGTCCATGCGCTCGTCGAACTCGGGGCGGCGCCAGACGATCCAGTAGACGACGGCGATCTTGCACGCCTCCTCGACGCCCGCGGCGACGACGAACGCCTTGTAGGACGCGCCCTGGTACGTGTACGCGGGCGCGAGCATCGCGCCGACGTCGTTCATCAGGTAGCCCTCGACGAGGATCGCGGGAATCACCGAGAGCATCCCGGCGAACGCCACCAGGCGGCGCGTGCTCGCCGGCTCCGGTCGCTTGCGATCGAGCCGATCGACGACCCACATCGCGACGAGCGCGGGGATCACGCCCGAGAGAGCCACCTGCATGTTGGCGTCCACGCGCGCACCAGTATGCCCGAATGCGCGTCGTGTCGTCGGGGAGCGCGGCTTGACACCTCACGCCAAGCAGCCGATTCTTCAGGGGTGGCGCCGCCCGAGCCCACTGCAGGCGGCCCGATGAAGGTCGGCCGCTATGAGGTGATCAGTCACCTCGCGACCGGCGGTATGGCGCAGATCTACCTGGCGCGGCAGTCCGGCCTCGGCTCGTTCGAGCGCCACGTCGTGCTGAAGACGATCCTGCGGGAGCGCGCGAGCGATCAGCGGTTCGTCACGATGTTTCTGGACGAAGCGAAGCTCGCCGCGACGCTGAACCACCAGAACGTCGCGCAGGTCTACGAGGTCGACCAGGCCGACGGCGCGTACTTCATGGCGATGGAGTACGTGCACGGCGAGAACGCGCGCGCGATCCTCGAGACCTCGCTGCGGCGCGGCTGGACGATCCCCCTCGAGCTCGCCGTGATGATCATCAGCGGCGCGGCCGCGGGGCTGCACCACGCGCACGAGCGCCGCGGCAAGAACGGCCAGCCGCTCAACATCGTCCACCGCGACGTCTCGCCCGCGAACATCATGGTCGGCTACGACGGCAGCGTGAAGGTCCTCGACTTCGGCATCGCGAAGGCCGAGGAGCGCGCGACCAAGACCGTCGGTGGCACGATCAAGGGCAAGTACGGCTACATGTCGCCCGAGCAGTGCAAGGGCAAGCCGATCGATCGCCGGAGCGACATCTTCGCGCTCGGGATCGTCCTCTACGAGCTGACGACGCTGCGGCGCGCGTTCAAGGGCAACGACGACTTCGAGACGATGAAGCGGATCGTCGCCGGTGACGTGGTGCTGCCGACGGTGGCGGTGCCGGGCTATCCGCGCGAGCTCGAGGCGATCGTGCTGACCGCGATGGCCAACGATCCGAACGCGCGGTTCCAGACCGCGCAGGAGCTGATCGAGGCGCTCGATGCGTTCGCGGTGCGCGCGAAGCTGACCGGCACCAACACGGCCATGGGCCGGTTCATGACGCAGCTGTTCGGCACCAAGCGGGAGCCGTGGGTCGAGGGCGGTCCGGGCGAGAAGACCGAGATCGCGATCGAGCACGGCGACTCCGGCATCGACGACACCGACAACGAGAAGACGACGGTCGCGCCGGTCTCGCACCAGTTCGAGCCGCCGAGCTCCCGCGCGCGGACCGAGCCGGCGTTCGGCGCACCGATGCCGCACGCGCAGGAGGCCGACGCCGCGGCGTGGCAGCAGAACGATCCGACGCACCAGGCGCGCCAGGTCTCGCGCGCGCAGTCGCCGCGCGGCGGTGGTGGGGCGATGCCGAACCTGCCGCCCGTGGTTCCGCCGGGCGCGCAGACGGCGCCGATGGCGAGCCTGCGTGCACCGGGCGAGGCCGGCGCGGCGACGCTCAGCGGCATGGGCGCGCCCCCGCAGGTCCCGCCACCACACGTGATCCAGCAGCAGGTCGGCGCGCAGCAGGGCTATCCGCCGCCGCACACACCCTATCCGCGCCCCGACTCGCAGCTCATCCCGAACGACGAGATCTCGCAGGTGGGCGCGCAGCCGCTGATCGAGGATCCGCGCCTGGGCTGGAGCACGGGCGTGAACCAGAAGATCGTCGCGCCGGCGGGGCAGGCGGGGTCGACCCGGCTCGGCAGCGAGCCGTCGGCGACCAGGCTGCGGTCGAACAAGGGCTGGATCCTGCTCGCGATCTTCCTCGTGCTCGCGGCGGGAGCGACGGTCGCGATCGTGGTCCTCCAATAGTGAAACGTCTCCACTCCCCTTCGCCCTCGACGGCGACGGGGACTCGGTGCCATGGTCGGGCCATGGCAACCGCGACGAGCACGCAGACCCCCGATCGGCTGACCAGCTACAACCCCGCGACCGGCGAGGTCGTCGGCTCGGTCCCCGTGCACACCGCCGCCGAGGTCGATGCGGCGGTCGCGCGCGCGCGCGTCGCGGCGAAGGCGTGGGGTGCCCTGTCGTTCGCGGCGCGCAACGAGGAGCTGACGTCGTTCCGCAAGGCGCTCGCCGAGAACGCCGAGGAGATCGCGGAGCTGCTCCACCGGGAGAACGGCAAGCCGCTGCTCGAGGCCTACGCCGAGGTGATGATGGCGCTCGGCCACGTCCAGCACGCCGCCGCGCGCGCCGAGGAAGCGATGGCGCCGCGCAAGGTGTCCGCGGGCATGCTCGCCAACTTCAAGGCGACGGTGAGCTATCACCCGCTCGGGGTGATCGGCGTGATCGGCCCGTGGAACTACCCGCTGTTCACGCCGATGGGCTCGATCGCGTACGCGCTCGCCGCCGGCAACGCGGTCGTGTTCAAGCCCAGCGAGCTCACGCCGCTGCTCGCCGTGAAGATCGCGGAGATCGCGGCGAAGACGTTCCAGCTTCCGGACCTGCTCCAGGTCGTGACCGGCGCCGGCGCGACCGGCGCGGCGCTCGCGAAGTCCGCCGTCGACAAGATCGCGTTCACCGGCTCGGCGGCGACCGGCAAGCGCGTGATGATGGCCGCCGCGGAGCGCCTGACGCCCGTGCTCCTCGAGCTCGGCGGCAAGGATCCGATGATCGTCGCCGAGGACGCCGACCTCGCGAAGGCGGCGGAGGCGGCGGTGTTCGGCGCGCTGACCAACGCCGGCCAGGCGTGCATCTCGGTCGAGCGCGTGTACGTGGCCGACGCCGTGCACGACAGGTTCGTCGACGAGGTCGTGAAGCAGGTCCGCGATCTCAAGGTCGGTGGCGACGACGGTCACCTCGGCGCGATGACGAGCACCGCGCAGGTCGCGATCGTCAAGGACCACCTCGAGGACGCGATCGCCAAGGGCGCGAAGGTCCACACCGGCGGCCCCAACGCGATCACCGGCAACTACATCCAGCCGACGGTGCTCACCGACGTCGACCACCGCATGAAGGTGATGACCGACGAGACGTTCGGTCCCGTCATCCCGATCAAGCGCGTCGCATCGCTCGACGAGGCCGTCAAGCTCGCGAACGACACGAGCTTCGGCCTCGGCTCCTCGGTGTTCGCCGGCAAGGGCGCGCGCGCGATCGCCGACAAGCTGCGCGCCGGCATGACGGCGGTCAACGCGGTGATGGCGTTCTCCGGGATCCCGGCGCTGCCGTTCGGCGGCATCGGCGACTCCGGCTTCGGCCGCATCCACGGCGACGAGGGCATCCGCGAGTTCACGCGCGTGAAGTCGACGGCCGAGCAGGTGATGTCGATCCCGATGAACATGATGTCGTTCCGCCAGCCGAAGGACATGACGAAGCGCCTGCGCGGGATGATCAAGCAGCTCTACGGTGAGGGCGTCGTCGCGAAGGCCGGCGACTTCTTCCGCAAGCTGCGCGGCTGAGCGCGTCGGCGCTCACCGACACGCGATGTCGGCAGCGGCGCACTGATATCGAACGTGCAGGTGGTTCTTGTGGTTCGGCTCGTGGCGCACGAGGCCGGCCGCGGCGCCGCGCCCGTGCGGGTACTGGAAGATCCGGTTCAGGCGCGACTCCTTGACGCCGTTCTCCTTCGCCCACTTGTAGATCACGCCCTGCAGCTCGAAGTCGAGGAACATCATCTTCACGCCAC
>JAEUJX010000451.1 GCA_016794545.1 Myxococcales bacterium | reverse complement strand
ATCCGCGGAGCGCGCGCTTGAAGCGGTGCGACCGCGGCACGTGCGCCGGATACAGATCGCCGAGCAGCGCGCTCGCGAGCATCGCGCCGACCGCCCAGGCCCCGCTCGTCGCCGCGCTCGCGCTCCTGCCGAGCAGCGCCCGCGGCGGCGTCCACGCCCACGCCTCCTGCGCCGCCCCGCCCCACTCGCCCATCCCGACATCGACGAGCGGCACGACCATCAGGCGCCACGCGCCCTCGTCGCGATCCGGCGCGTACCGCAGGCTCGCGGGCGACACCAGCGCGCTGACCTCCACGCGCTCGAGCAGCCGCGTCGCCGCCTCGAGGTACCGCGCGAGCTCGACGAGCTCCGGCAGATACACCGCCGGCTTCGCGGCGAACCGCGGCAGCGCGGCGGCGAAGCTCATGTGGTGCTCCTTCTCGAGCGCGTAGTCGAGGATGAGCTCGCTGCCCATCTCGTCGACGTGGCTCGGCACCCAGAACCACTCGGCCGCCACGCCATCGAGCCGCTCGACGATCGATTGCACGAGCCCGCGCGTCCGCGCGTTGAGCGGCATGACGACGCGCACGCGCCCGCCGTCCAGCTCCGTCAGCTCCCCGAGCGGGAGCGCCACGTGCGTCGCGATGTTGGTCCCCGGCACGGCGGGCGAGCATACCCCGGCCTCGGTCCCCTACCCCTACCGATCGGGTCTCGACGACGTCGCGGCGCGGCGCCGCGCCTCGCCTCGACAGCTGGAGTGAAGGGCCGCCCCGAAGACCGTCGACAATCCATAGAGCCCGGTGCCGGCCAGCGCCCCGGTGCCGACCACCGCCGCTCCGATCTCGCAGCCGGAGGCCCTGCACTCGTTCGCGTAGATCCCGCTCCCGATCAGGGTCGCGACGGCCGTCGCGGTGACCACCGCATCGACCACGAGACCTGCCTTCGAGCAGTGATTGGAGGAATCCGGCTGCGAGGGGACCGTGAACAGCGAACAGCCGGAGACGAGCACCGCCACCACCCACGCAGACCGCATTCCCGCACGATCGCTTCCGGATGCCTCCGCGAGAAGTACCCGAACGGATACGTCGCCGGCTCGCTGGTCCAGATCACGCCTGATTTGACCAGGACGTACCTGTTGGCTCCGCCGCCGTTCACCGCCGGGTGGCGTAGAGCTCGTCGAGCGAGTGCCAGCTCACATCGCTGTCACGCGTCCGAGGCGCGCGCGCCGGGATCCGGTGCACGAACATGCGGCGGCCGATCGTGGCGCCGCCCGGGTTCGGATACGCGGCCGCCTTCCGGGCGAGCTCGCCGACGACCGCGGGGACCGAGCCCACCGCGCCCCACTTGCACTCGCCGAGATCGATCCAGCCGTCGGCGCGCATCCCGACGACGTCGAGCTGCGTCGTCGCGTCCCAGTACTCGCCGACGGTGAAGCCGGCGACGCCGTCGCGCGCGTACTCGGCGGCGAGGGCCTCGCGGCAGAGCCGCTCGAAGCAACCGCCGAAGTAGCTGTCGAGGTGCGGCTTGACGAGCTCGGCGAACGCGCGCGCGGGGCCGAGGCGCTGCACCGCGCTCTTGTGAGGGAACACGAAGCGGAACCAGAACCGCAGCAGCGGATCCTCGAGCACGAAGCGCAGCTGCCGCGCGTTCGGCTTCTTCGCGGTGAGCGGATAGCGCCGCGCCACGTAGCCGAGGGCCTGGAGCTGGTCGAGGTAGTAGGTCAGGCCGCGCTCGGCGAGGCCCGACGCGTTGGCGATGCCGCGGATCGAGGTCTCGCCCGCCGCGATCGCGCTGAGGACCGCGTGGTAGCTCGCGACCTCGCGGAGCTCCTCGCGCAGCAGGAACTCGGGCTCCTGGAACAACGGCGCGAACTCCGAGAACAGATTCGCGACGAGGTTCTGCTCGAACGACCTCGCCGGATCGAACGCGCGCAGGTAGCTCGCGACGCCGCCGACGACGAACCGGACCTTCGCCTGGTCGGTGCGCGACCAGCGCGGATGAAATGCCGTGGCCTCCTGGAAGCCGAACGGCTGGAGGTGGATCTGTGCGGTGCGCCGGCCGAACAGCGGGCTCTTCGCGCCGAGCACCTCGCGCTCCATGAACCCGATCATCGAGCCGCACAGGATGAGCATCACCTTCCCGCGCTTCCACCGGCGATCCCACAGCTCCTGGAGGAGCGACGGCAGCTCCGGGCTCGCGGCGGCGGTCCACTGGAACTCGTCGAACGCGAGCACCAGCTTCTTCGGCTGCTTCCACGCCTTCTCGACCGCCTCGAGCGCCCCGCGCCAGTCCGTCGCCGCCACCTGCGCGAGCAGCGGCTCGCCGAGCGACCGTGCGGCCTCGTCGAGGAACTCCCGGATCTGGAGCTCCGGCGTCGCCACCTTCCCGACGTGATAGACCGCCGGCCGCGAGCCCAGGAAGTGCAAGATCAGCTCGCTCTTGCCGATCCGGCGCCGGCCGTAGACCGGGATGAACGCCCCGCCCTCGCTCCGGTAGCCGGCCTCCAGCAGCTGGAGCTCGGTGCGCCGTCCGAGGAAGTCCTCCTCCATTCGTCAAGTCGTAACTTGTCAAGTCGTGACTTGTCAAGTCGCCTCCCGGCGCCCTCCCCGCCTCTCACCGGTGCGGCGTCGACGACTTCGGTCCGCTGATCTCGGTGACGTACTTCCCGTCGGGGGCGATGCTCTCCGGGTCGAGCACGTACAGCTCGGTGAAGCCGCAGCCCTTGCACACGACCGCGGTCAGCTTGCCCGCGCGCCTCGTCTTCTCGTCGCCGAAGAACCCGTGCCCCGTGAACAGCATCGCGAGGTACATCGGCCGCATCACCGTGTCGGACTCGCCGGTGTCGGCGACGGCGCCGATGTGCAGCAGCTGGTTGCCGGAGCACTTGGTGCAGATGCCGGTCTTCCGCATCCGCCGATACTACTCGACGACCTCCATCGCATTGCAGCGCCCCGCCGCCACGGGCACGATCGTCGTGGCGCCGGTGACCGGGTCGATCGCGCGCAGCGTCTCGTCCGAGCTCGGCGCGTAGAACAGGCCCTTGTAGTAGCGGAGCTCCTCGAAGTGGAGCCCGGCGGGGTTCTGGATCGGCAGCGGAACGCCGGGCTCGCCGGTCTCCATCGAGATCGGGGTGAGGTTGATGCCGCCGCCGACGCGCGACGTGTACCACAGCGTCGCGCCGTCGAACGCGATGCCGTACGAGCCGCAGCACGGCAGGAGCTGCGTGCCCTTGACCGAGAACGTGCCCGAGACCGGATCGAAGGCGCCGAACCGGCGCTGGATGCGCTCGAGGCCGTACCAGGTCGCGCCGACGCGCACGAGGGCCGGGAACAGCTGCGAGATCGAGACCGGGTCGATCAGCGTCTGCGTGCGGAAGTCGATGCGACCGATCCGGCGGCTGCGCTCGACGCCCCACAGGTCGCCGCGCGCGTCGGCGACGACGGTGGTCAGGTTCGTGGTCCCGGTCGGCAGCCTCGGGATCGAGAACGAGGTCTGCGTGACGGGGTCGTAGAACGTCGCGAACGCGCCGAACCGGGAGAACAGGAGGAGGCCGCCGTTGGGGCCGGGCGAGTAGCGGAACGCGCGCGGCTTCGATGCGGCGCCGTTGACGTTGCGGACCTCGATCGTGGGCCGCGCGAACGCCGGGCCGGGCGGCGCCGTGAACACGAGCTGGGTGTCGGAGACCACGGTCACGTCCTCGACGGGCACCCCGTCGACGAGGACGTCGGGCTCGCCCGCCCCGTCGTCCGCGAAGCCGGTGCCCTCGAGCGTGACCTGCGTGGTGCCGGCGTCGTACGGGATGCTGTTCGGCGAGAGCGCGAGCACCGTCGGCGGGGCGCTGTAGCGGAACATCGCCGGCTCGATCGCGGTGCCGTGGGCCGCGAGCACGATCAGCTCCGCATCGCCCGGCGCGTCGCCCGGCGGGATGACGACGTCGAGCTCCGACGCCGTGCGCGCGAACGCGAGCGGCGCCTCGCGGCCGCCGACGAGCACGCGCGCGGTCGGATCGAAGTTGGCGCCGTGCAGCGTGATCGTCGTGCCGCCGATGAGCGGGCCGTACGGCGGCTCGGCGCGCTCGAGCTGCGGCCCCGACGCGGGAGGATCGGCGCACGCGGCGAGCAGCGCGAGCAGCGGCAGGCGCGTCATCGCTCCCCCGCGGGGTGACCGCCGACGAAGGTGTCGGGCGGGAGGGTCGGGCCGAGGACGTGTGGCGTGACGCCCATCGGCGCGACGTAGGGCACGCAGCCGCCGGTGCGCACGTCGTAGAGCGGCGTGGTCAGCGTCGCGCCGATCGCGTGGAGGTCGGGGCCGATCACCTCGGGTGGCGTGTACGTGGCGAAGGCCGGCGGGGCGGAGCACGACCGCTCCGGCACCTCGGCGATCCGGACCTCGTGCCGGCAGCCGGCGGCGAACAGCGTGATCGCGGGCACGACCGAGGCCGGCGTGCACCGCGTGACGCCCTCGTACCCCGTCGGCACGCACTCGGCGCGCGTCGCGGTGTCGAACATCCTCGTGTCGTGGATGCGCAGCCCGCCCGACGACAGCGCGATCGAGCGCAGGCGGCTCCCGCGCGGCTCCTCGAGCTCGCGGGCGAGCGGCGCGGGCTCGATCGCGGCGCCGAGCGCGTAGCCGCGCAGCGTGGGCACCGCGAACGCGGGACGGCACGACGCGCCGGTGCGGCGATACAGCGAGCCCGTGACCTGCGCGCCGACGCGGTGGAACGTCGGACAGTCGCCCGCGTGCTCGAGGCGCACGAACGGCGGCGGCTCGGCGCCGAGCGGCACCCCGACGCCGGGCACCTCGCACAGGTCGTCGAGGAACACGTCCGAGACGTCGGCGACCGCCGGGATGCACGCGTCGCCGTCGGGGCGGCACGGCAGGTCGAGCACCGTGTCGCGCAGGCCGAGCGGGACGTGGAGACCGTCGGCGCTCTCCCGCACGCGCAGGGCGAGGCGGTCGTCGCCGGCGATCTCGCGCTCGGTCAGCTCGACGACGTCGCCGACGCCGCTGATCTCGAACCACGGGAAGTCCGCGGGCGCCGGGCCACGTGACATGCACTCGCCGGCGAACAGCTCGTAGATCTGCGCCGGCGGATCGATCGCGGTCGTCGACGAGTGATAGATCACCGCCGGCACGCCGCGGTCGAGCGCGAGGAAGTGGCGCGGCTTGCCGATCACCTCGGCGTAGCCGGCCGCGGTCTCGCACACGTCGTCGGTGTAGTACGCGAGGTCCGCCTCGGGGACGCAGCGCACCGTGCCATCGGCCCAGTCGCGCGGCGTGCAGCGGATGTGCAGCGCGGTGTCGTAGTACGCGGCCGGCGCGATCTGGCGCGAGCCATCGCCGTAGAACAGCCACTCGGCCTTGAGGCGCGTGCCACTCGTCGGCTCGTCGGTCGGCGGGACCTCGATCTGATCGCCGCACGCGGCAGCGGCGGCGAGGAGCAGCGCGAGGCGCTTCACGGGATCAGCTCCACGCCGATCGACGGAAAGATCGGCAGGCCGTTGGTGTAGCTGCGCTGCGAGAAGTCACCGTTGTAGGTGACGCCCTCGGGGTTCTTGCGGTTGATGACGTTCTGCACGTCGATGTAGAGGTTCCACGTCCCCGAGGGCCGCTTCCACGTGCGATCGATCCGCAGGTCGAGCTGGACGAAGTCCGGGAGGCGCTGCGAGAGCAGCGGACCGTCGACCGCGACCCAGTCGCCGCTCGCGTCGAGGTACGCGGCGGCCACCGGCGTCAGCGGGTTGCCGGTCGTGTAGCGCAGCCGGCCGCCGAGCCGCCACTTCGTGCCGAGCATGGTCGTGCCGACGACGGTGAGCGAGTGCGGCTGATCGAGCACGTAGGGGTGCGTCAGGTCGTCCTTGACCGGATTGCGCCGGTACGAGCGCCCGTAGGTGTACGCGACCCAGCCGGTCCACGCGCCGACGTTGCGCCGCGCGATCAGCTCGAGGCCGTACGTGTGCCCCGAACCGATGCCCTCGCGGTAGCTGTACGAGCCGAACTGCGTGTCGACCAGCTCGCGGCTGATGCCGAGCAGCCCGCCGGACTCGGTGCCGCCGTTCGCCGAGGTCGGCGTCGCGGAGCTGATCGCGTCGACCGGCAGCTCGCGGAGGTCCTGGTAGTACGCGGTCGCCGAGAGCTCCTTGTCGTCGCCGATGATCGACTTGAACCCGAGCGCGACCTGGGTCGCCGCCGAGCCGAGCATCACGCGCTCGCCGAAGATCGGATCGAAGTCGGTGACCAGCGGTGGCGCGTGATAGCGCCCGAGGGACTGCGTCAGCGTGATCGCGTGCGGCAGCTCCTCCTTGACGAGGATCCGCGGATCGAGGCTCCACTGGTCACTGAGGCCGAAGTGATCGGCGCGCACGCCCGGCCGGACCTCGATCTTGTCGTTCGCGAAGAACCACGACTGCTCGACGAAGCCGCCGACATCGGACGCCCACCGCGTCAGCGACCGGTGCACCACCTCGTCGGGCGACGGATCGCGCGGGCTCGGCGGCGGGGTGTTGATCATGTCGTACGTGTGCCGCACCCAGCCGCCGTCGAACCCGACGAGCAGCGTGCCGCCGAACGCCGCGGTCGCGACGTCCGCGCGCATCGCGATCGGCAGCGACGTCTTGTGCATCCCCTTGTCGATGTCCTCGTGATTCGCCCGCGCGTTGACGTCATCGACGCCGATGCTCGGCAGGACCGTCACGCTCGTCGCGCCGCGCACGCCGCGGTACCGCACGCCGAGGCGCGCGAACCGCGAGGTGTAGAGGAACGACTTCACGTTGCTAGTGTTCACGCCGCCCGACGACATGTCGTCCGGATCGTGGAGCAGCCGCAGCCTGTCGTCGGAGCCGAACAGGATCGCCATCCAGCGCCCGTCGCCCGACTCCCAGCGCAGCTGGGCGTCCGCGTAGCGCGGCGCGAGTGTCAGGTCGAGCTTCGCCGCCTCCTCGATCGCATCGAAGTACGAGCGCCGCGCCGCGATCAGCCAGCCGCCCTTGAGCGGTCCCGGCCCCTCGGCGATCGCGGCGGCGTGGATGAGCGAGACCTCGCCACCCGCACGCCAGCGGTCGCCCCGGCCCGTCTTGGAGGTCACGACCGCGACGCCGCCGAGCCCGCGCCCGTAGCGCACGCTCGCGCCGCCCGGCTCGAGCGTGACCTCGTCGACCGCGCCGGTCGGCAGGAACGACGCGATCCCGCCGAAGTGATAGAGCAGCGGCACCTCGATCCCGTCGAGGTAGACCTTGGTGTCGCGCGGCGCGGTGCCGCGCAGCGCGAGCCCGCCGAGCCCGAACGGCGTGCGCGCGACGCCCGGGAGGCTCTGGAGCGCCCGGAGCACGTCGTTGCCCGCGCCGGGCTGCGTGCGGATCTGCTGCGTGTCGAGGTGGAGCGGCGCACCGCTCGGCAGCTTGCCGCTCACCCGGATCACCTCGCTCGACCCGCTCTCCGCGACGAGCCGGATCGTCAGCGTCGCGCCGACGCGCGCCGAGCCGAAGTACGCCTGGTAGCCATCGGCGATCACGACCACGTCGAGCCGCCCGAACGGGAGGCCCGCGACCCGGAACGCTCCGTCGTCGCCGGACGCCGCCTCGGCGGCGCCGATCGCGATCAGTGCTCCCGGCACCGGCTCCCCGGTCGCGTCGTCGATCACGCGCCCGTTCACCGCGCGATCGGCGTGCGCCACGGCCGATGCCGCCATCACCACGGCGACCGCGACCACGGCCGGGCGCGCGAACATGCGGCTACGCTACGACGCCGCGGTGGGCGGCGCCGGCGCTGACCGTGGGCGTCGTGATGCCGCTCACGTCCCGCCCTCAGTTCCGGCTGCGCATCACGAGCGCGGTCAGCGTCGCGACCGCGCCGGCCACGTTGATGCCCGAGGCGCGCGCCTGGATCACCTTGGTGATCGCATCGCGCATCTCGCGCTGGCGGTCGGCGGGGAGCGTGCTCATCAGCTCGCTCGCCTGATCGACCAGCTGATCGACCGGATCGGTCGCGCCCATGCCGCCGCCGGCCGGAGCGCTGCTCGTCGGCCCCGAGCCCGACGACGGCTGCGGCGAGCTTCCCCCGGGCGCGGGCGGCAGCTGACCCGCCTCGAGCACGGCGGCGAGCTCGACGCGCTTCTTCTGCGTCAGGCCGACATCGGCGCGGTCGAGCTTGATCGGCGTGACGGTGCCCTTCTGGACGTGCGTGATCGAGCCCTCGAAGATACCGTTGGCGTCGAGCGCGAACGTGATCTGGAACTGGTGGGTGCCCTTTGGCTCGGGGGACAGGCCGTCGATCACGACCGTGCCGATCTGCGAGTTGCCCGAGGCCTTCTGGTTGTCGCCCTGGAACACCGGCACGAAGATCGAGGTCTGGTTGTCGCGCGCCGTCGTATATCCACCGCGCGTCACGCGGTGCGGGATCACGTGGTCCTTCGGGATCAGCGGATCGTAGATGTCGTCGATCAGGCCGATGCCGAGCGTGTGGCTGACGACGTCCTTGATGTTCGTGTTCGCGAGCTCCGCGGACACCTGCTGGCTCGAGTCGACCTTCGGCGCGGCGTCGGTGATCTCCGGCGCGAGCGACGGCGTGAACGACGCTGCGAACCGCGCCGCGCCCATCGCGACGATCTCGTCGGGGTTCAGGTCGCTCTTGACCGACTTCTTGTAGCGCTCCTTCAGCATGCGCGAGACCGCGGGGATCTTCGACGAGCCGCCGACGAGCACGAACGCGTCGATCTCGTCGTTCGACAGCCCGGAGGTCTTCTGTGCGGACTCGATCGCGATGTCGCACTGGCGCAGCGTCTTGTCGATGATCGGCTTGATCATCAGCTCGAACTCGGACGGCGTCAGCGTGTAGTTGATCTCCTCGATGCCGGCCGTGGGGTTCTCGAGGATGAGCTCCTGCTGCTGGTTCTCGTTGCACAGGTTGATCTTCACGGACTCGGCGCGGAGCCGCAGCTTGCCGATCAGCTTCGCGTCCTGGCTGAAGTCCCTGCCGTGCTGCTCTTTCATCTTGCGGAGCGCCCAGTTCACGATCTCCTGATCGATGTCGCCGCCGCCGAGGTGCGCGTCACCGCCGGTGCCGAGCACCGTCGCCGTGCGCTCGTCCTCGATGCGGACGACGGAGACGTCGAACGTGCCACCGCCGAAGTCGTAGACCACGAACGTCTGCGGCTCGCCCTTGTCGAGGCCGTACGCGACCGCGGCCGCCGTCGGCTCGTTGATGATCGCGAGCGGGTTGAGCCGCGCGATCTTCGCCGCCTCGGCGGTCGCGTTCTTCTGCGGCTCCTTGAAATACGCCGGCACGGTGATCACCGCGTCGTGGATCGGCTCGCCGATCAGCTTCTCGGCCGCCGCCTTCAGCTCCTTCAGGATGCACGCCGAGACGAACTCGGGATCGAGATCGCGGCCACCGGCGCGCGCCATCGCCTTCGCGCCGAGCGGGTTGCGCGCGCCCATGATGCGCTTGACCTCGAAGATCACGTTGCCCGGCTCCCGCGACATCTTCTCCTTCGCGGCCTTGCCGACGGAGACCTGCCCGTTCGGCCCGACGTACACGACCGACGGCGTGGTCGGCTCGTTCTGCCGGTTCGGGATGACCTTGATGTCGCTCTTCGCGTAGTTGTACGCGGCGACGACCGAGTAGGTCGTGCCGAGGTCGATGCCGATTACCTTGTGATATTCCGCCATGGGTCATCTCTCCAAAGGTGCAATGCCGGGGAGCGTCGGAAGGTCGGGGGAGGTCGCGTCGGATTTCGCGCCCGAAGGCGCCGCGGCGGCGAACGGCTGGAGCTGCTGCGCGAGGTCGGGATCGAGGCCGCCGGGGATCCACAGCCAGTACGCGTCGGGGTGGAGCAGCATCGCCTCGGGGCCGAGCTCCTCGACGAACCACGACGTCACGAGCGAGGCGATCTTCGCCGGCTCGAAGGCCTTGTCGCGCGCCGCCGGCTGGACGGTGAGCAGCGCGTTCTGCGGGTGCTCGCGGTCGTGCGCCGCGCGCGCCTGCGGAGATCCGATCTCCTTCTCGATCTCCTGCAGCTCGATGATCTCGGCCTCTTCCTCGCCGGAGGCCGCCTGACCCTTCGCGCGGCGCGCGGCCATCGCCTTGCCGCGCTTGTCGGAGAGCAGCTTCTTGATCTCGTCGATCGATGCGAGCGGCGAGATGCCGAGCTTCGCGTACGCGTTATCGGGATCGATCGCGAGCCGCGTCTTCGGCCTGGGTCGGGCGGGCTGGCTCGCCATTATCCGTGCGTCCCCTCGACGATGCCGATGTCGGCCTCGAGCTTGCCGTACAGCTCGAGCAGGCGCTCGTGCCGCATCGTGCGCGCCTCGCCGAGCTTGCCCTCGACGTGGCCGAGCGCCTCGAGCAAGAGGCGCTTCGCCGACAGCCGGTCGCCCTCCTGGTGCGCGCGGTAGCCGTCGGCGGCGGCGCAGTAGCCGCGGCAGTACGCGAGCTCGACTTCCTGATCCGGCGCCGCGGGCACACACGCCGCGAGCAGCTCGCGCGCCTTCGCGAAGTCCTTCGCGCGGACGAGCGCCGACGCCGACGCGATGCGCTGGCGGAACAGCAGGCCCGGATAGCGGCCGGCGAACTCGCGCGCGAGGGGCTCGGCGAGCACCGCGAGCTTCGCGACCTCGCCGTCGGCCTCGGCGAACCGCTCGAGCTTGAGCAGCAGGATCGCGCGCTGGCGCAGCACGCGCGCGCTCTTGTCTCCGGCGGGCCCGAGGTCGCCGAGCAGCTCGAGCGCCCCCGCGATGTCGCCGGCGGCCGCGCGCTTCGTCGATTGCTCGAGCGAGCTCGCCATCGCGAGCTGTTCGTCGAGATCGTCGAGCTTGCGGATCAGCGCCGCGGCCTCGCGCGCGCTCGGCTCGTGCACCTTCGCCGCCAGCTCCGCGAGCAGGCGGATCCGGATCGCGGTGTCCTTGGCGCCGAGCGCGGCGGCCAGCTCGGCCTTCCACGGCGCGTCGACGCGGATCGGCGGCGGCGAGAGTGGCGCGTCGCCCGTGCCGATCGTCGGCAGCAGCGCCGCGAGCTGCGTGCGCGCGAGCTCGAGCACGTACGGCTCAGGGCGGGAGACGCTCGTCATGCGCTCGGCGATGCGCTCGAACGCGTCGCGCAGCCGGCCCTCGGCCAGCGCGTCGCCGATCTCCTTCTTCGCGGATTCGAGCACGGCGGTCTCGACGTCCTGCGCGAGCGGCCGGAGCACGGCGAGGTAGATGCCGCGCGTGCAGCGCTCGAACGCGCGCTGGAACGCCTGCTGCGCGTCCTTGCGCCGGTCGGCGGCGAGCAGCGCGAGGCCACGCACGTACTCGAGCGCGGCGTCGCTGTCGTGCGTGCCGATCTTCTCGAACGCGGGCACCGCCGACGCGCGGGCGCCGGCGACGAACGTCGCCATCGCGCCGGTGTCGACCCGGCCGAGGATCTCGAGGCCGGCGAGCTCGAGCGCGAGCTCGCGGGCGCGGGTCTGACCGGCGGGGGTCAGGCACCGCGCGAGCGCGCGGCCGGCCCACGCGTGCGCGTCGCGCCAGCGATCGGCGAGCGCGAGCTCGTGGCACAGCTCGGTGTAGAGGTGCATCGAGGTCGGCTGCGCCTCGAGCTCGGCCTCGCGCATCGCGATGTCCTTGTCGTCGCGGCTCGTGACCGGTGCACCGCCGATGCCGCCCTGCCGCTGCTTCGCGCGGCCGGCCTTGCGCTTCTCGTCGATCAGCTCCTGGATGCGCTCGATGCGCGACGCCATCGGATGATCGCCCTTGGTCACCTTGTGGAACGCCGCGATCGCCTCGACCGCCTCGTCGAGGAAGTCGCCGACCATCAGGAGGTGCGCGGCCCAGTACTCGCACTTCGCGCTCTGGGGATCGTCCTTGCGCGCCAGGTCGAGCTGCTCGACGAGCGCCTCGACCTCGTGGCGCGAGAGCTCGCTCTGCGACTCGGCGGCGCGCCGCTCGACCAGGTTGACGCGCAGGTTGCCGGTCAGCACGCCGGCGAGCCGCTTGCGCTGCTGCGGATCGAGGCGGACCTCGCGGCTCGAGACCTCGAGCACGACCCGCATGATCGACTCGAGAAACCCGAGCGACGTCGGCGGTCCTTCGCGGCGATCGGCGACCAGGCCCTCGAGCACGCGCTCGTCGAACAGCGTCGACACGGCGCGCACCGTCTCCATCACCTCGTCGAACAGCGCGCGCTTGGCCGGGTCGGGCTCCCACCGGATGCACAGCAGCGCGAGCTCCGCGTAGAGCTCGATCGCGTGGCGGTGCACCGCGAGCGCGTCGGCGTCGACCTCGGGGGCCGCGTAGCGCATCGGCGCGTTCTGCGCGGCCGCGCGGAACCGCGCCGACAGCCGCTCGGCGAGGCGCTGGCCTTCGTCGGGGACGAGCACGGCGAGCGACTGCGCGAGCGCGCACAGCGCCTCGGCGCGCGCCTCCGCGACCGGCGGCGACGGCGGCGCGAGCAGCACGCGATCGCGCTGCGTGCCGAGCCCGGCGAAGCCCCAGATCAGCGCGGCCCGGCTGTGGTGGAGCCACTGGCGCAGCTGCTCGGGGTCCTTGTCGATGGCCTCCTGGTTGACCACCAGCTCCTTCTCGGTGATCGCGCCCTTCTTCGTCTCCTCGACGAGGAACACGCCGGTGCGGCCGGACAGCCGCGCCGCCTGCGCGAACATGCGGTGCGGCGCGCCGTAGCGCCGCGTCGACGCCGGATCGAGCCGGCCGAGCAGCGCGAGCCGGTAGTGGTGGCGATCGAGCTCCGCCCACGCGTCGAGCGACGCCTCGTGCTCGCCGAGCAGCGTGAACAGCGCCGCGCGGTTCTGGTGGTGTACCGGCTCGTGCGGCTCGAGCTCGAGGCACGCCTGCACGATCCGCAGCGCGCTCGCGAACCGCTCGGCGCCGGCCTCGTCGACGGCGAGCCGGGTCAGCGCGGCGACCAGCGCGCGGCGCACGCTCGGGCGATCCGGCACGCGCGCCCACAGGCCGCGGAGGATCTTCACGGCGTTCGTCGCGTCGTCGTCGAGCTTCAGCTGGAGCAGGCCGAGCGCGACCTGCTCGGCGCGCGAGTCCTTCGGCTGCGCCGCGACCGCCGCGGCCAGCTCGTCGGCGCTCGCGCCGGTCCACGCGATCACGGTGCGCGCGAGCGAGTCGGCCTTGGACCCCTTCGTCATCACGCCGCGCTCGAGCTGCGCGGCCACCCCGCGCGCGTCGCCGGGGCGGGTGATCGCGAGCTTCGACAGGAGATCCGCCCACGCCGCGTCGTACGGCGCGCCCTTCGGCAGCTCGGCGAGCTTGTCGAGGCCGCCCTTCGCTTGCGCGAACAGATTGGCCTCGGTGTGGAGGAACTTCGCGCCGGCGTGGCGCGCGTCGACCTGGAGCGCGCGGTCGGCGATGTTGCGCGCGACACGCGGCTCGCCGCGGCGGGCGATCGCGAGCGCCTTGATCACGAGCACGAGCGGCAGATCCGCGACGCCCTCGCCGAGCGCGTCGAGCCGCGCGACCGCACCGTCGGCGTCGCCGAACCGCAGCCGCACGAGCGCGTCGCGCACCCGGTGCATCGGATCGAGCGGCTCGAGCTCGACCGCGCGGACCGCCGACGCCGCCGCGACCGTGAAGTCATCGGAGAACCGGCCGCGCAGGCTCGACACCGCGGCGAGCGCCCGGCGCGCGCGCGGCGTCTTCGTCCGGTGGTGCTCGTCGGCGAGCTCCACGGCGGCCGCCGACCAGTTGATCCGACTCAGCTCCACGTCTGGTGTCCGGACGTATGAAGGTGGGCGGGAGTCGCACCGAGGGTTCGCCGAGCTTGCGAGGCGGCAATCAGTTCCACGCGATATGCCCCCGCGTGACCGACAGGCCGCGCGACGCGGACCAGTGAATCGCGATCGAGCCCCGGATCTGGTTCGGCTCGGGCAGCGCGAGCACCACGCCGCCGTCGGTGACCTGCCAGCTCGCGCCGTCGTGGCCGACGACGTGCAGCACACCATCGGTCGTCCACGCGAGCACCGTCCCGTCGCTGCCGGGGCACGCGCCCGCGACCTGGCCGTTGCCGAGCCGCACGCGCGCGGGACGCGCGAGGCCCTCGTCGACGATCCACGCGCTGCCGTCATCCGCGTACAGCAGCGCTCGCCCGCGCTCGCCGAACACGGCGGCGCCGGAGATCCGATCGCCCAGGTCGGTGGAGACCGCGGCGAGCCGCCCGCGCTCGAGCACGGCGACGCCACGCGCACCCGCGACCAGCGCGGTGCCGCGCCGGATTCCGGGGAAGATCGCGTGCGCGCGCCCGATCGAGCTGGTGTTCACCGGCGAGAGCCCGCCCTCTGCGCCGGGCCACGGCGTGGTCTCGACGGAGCCGCTCGCGCCGAGCGCGACGAGCCCACCGTCGACGGAGACCAGCTGGAGGATCGGCTCCGGGGCGGTCAGCTCCTGGACGGGCACGCGCGAGGCACCGGCGAGCAGCGAGAGCCCGCCGCTGGTATCCGCGAACACGAGGCCGCGCGGCGTCACCGCCAGCGCCGTCGCGGGCGCGCTCAACGACAGGTCGCTCCACGCGCCGTCGCGCAGCTGCTTCAGGACAGGCGTCCAGCACGCGACCGACAGCGTGCCGTCGCCGTGATCCACGCAATCGCTGACCGGGCCGGTGTCCGCGAGCGGCACGGCGCGATCGTTCGATCCGATCGACACCCACTCGCCGCCGTCCGTGCCGATCACGACCGTGCCGCGCAGCGCGAACGCCGCGACCGGGACCGAGCGCACGAGACCCGCTGCGTCCACCGACATCGGCTGGCGACCCTAGCACGCTGGCACCCGGCGCCGGTGCCTCCTCCCAGCGTCGGAGCCCCGCGGTCAATCCGGACGTCACGCGCGCACAGCTAATGAAGTCCGACCTAATTACACGGCCGCGCAGGTTCTGCGTACGGATGTAATGTTCGACGCCGGACGCGCCTGCGGCGCGGAATCCGTCGTCGGCGGGGATCAGTTCGCCGGCAGTCGCAACGGGCCGGCCGTTGCTTTGCGCGCGAGGCAGCGGTCGAGCGCGGCGCGCGCGGGCGCGACGGCGTCGTCCGAGACATCGCGCAGGCCGTCGGACGCTGCCTGCGTACAGGTCTGGCCGAGGAACGCGACCAGGGACCGCGCGTCGGCGGGCTTCAACGCCCGGACGATCGCCGCGAGCTTCGGCGTCAGCAGCGACCAGGCCGCAGCGCGGGTCTCGGGGTGCGAGAGCAGCGCGCCGTAGGCGGCCGCGCGCAGATCGCTCGGGAGCTTCGTGGCCTCGATCGCGTCGGCGATGTCCTTCGCGAACGCGGCACCGAGCGCGGGTGCGCCGGCGAGCAGGGCCGCGGTGACGTCCTCGTCGCCGTCGGCGATCACGCGCTGCATCTGCTTCCACAGCGCCGCGCCGCCGGTGTGTGCCGCGAGGCGGAGGGCGAGCTCGAGCAGCTGCGGCTCGGGATCGGAGCGCTTCAGCTCGCGCTCGAGCACCTTCCTCGCGCGCGCGACGACGTCCTTGCCGAGCGCCGGTCCGGGCACGACCGCGAACAGCGCGTCGCGCCGCGCGTACTCGGTCGCGGAGCGCGGCGAGAGCAGCGCGCGCGTGGTGAGCGCGGTCGCGAAGGTCTTGCCGAGCCACGCGCCCCACGCCGCGCGAT
>JAEUJX010000415.1 GCA_016794545.1 Myxococcales bacterium | reverse complement strand
GGGCCGGCGCGCGCGCGCAGACCTCCGGACGCCGCGCGCGTGACGCTCGTCGTGTACGACGACGAGCATCCCGCGGCCGCCGCCCGCGTGGTCGTGCTCCCCGACGAGGGGAAGCTCGCGATCGGCCGGTCGCGGAGCGCCGACATCGTGATCGACTCCGAGCGCGTGTCGCGGATCCACGCCGTGTTCAGCCGACACGGGCTCGAGATCCTCGTCGACGACGCGGCGAGCCGCAACGGCACGTACGTCAACGGCGAGCTGATCGCGGGGCCGCGGCGCCTCGCGAGCGGCGACGAGGTGCGCGTCGGATCGGCGAGCGTCGTCGTCGGCATCACCGCGGGCACGGCCGCTCGTCCCCGGCTCGACTCGACGCGGTTCCTCGACGAGCGGCTCGCGGCCGAGGTCGATCGCGGCCTGTGCTTTCACCGCACGTTCGGCCTCGCGCTGATCGCGCTGCGCGGACATCCCGAGCAGATCGATGCGGCGACCGACGAGATCTCGGCGTCGCTGCGGCCGATGGAGGCGATCGCCGAGTACGCGCCGGGGGTGCTCGCGATCGTCATGCCGGAGCTCGACGCCGCGGCGAGCGAGCGCGCCGTCGCCGGGCTGATCCAGAAGCTCGACCCGGCGGAGCGCGAGATCTCGGTGTCGGTCGGGGTCGCGGCGTTCCCCGAGCACGCGACCACGCCGGCCGCGCTGATCGCCCGCGCGCTCGCCGCGCTCGAGGTGGTGCGGCGCCGCGGCGACGGAGGCGGCGTGGCCCGCCCGCCCGAGGACACCCCCGCCGACCTCGGGGCGATCGTCATCGCGGATCCGAAGATGCAGCGGATCCACGAGCACCTCCGCAAGGTCGCCGAGCACTCGATCACCGTGCTCGTGCGCGGCGAGACCGGCGTCGGCAAGGAGGTGATCGCCGCCGCGATCCACGCCGCGAGCGACCGCAGGCGCGGCCCGCTGATCCGGATCAACTGCGCGTCGCTGCCCGAGTCGCTCCTCGAGAGCGAGCTGTTCGGCCACGAGCGCGGCGCGTTCACGGGGGCCGACCGGCGCAAGACGGGGTTCTTCGAGGCCGCGCACGGCGGCACGCTGTTCCTCGACGAGATCGGCGAGATGACGCCCGCGCTGCAGGCCAAGCTCCTGCGCGTCCTCGAGCAGCGCAAGATCACGCGCGTGGGTGGGGTGGAGGAGATCGCCGTCGACGCGCGCGTGATCTGCGCGACGCACCGCGATCTCGAGCTCGAGTGCAAGCGCGGCACGTTCCGCTCGGATCTGTTCTTCCGCATCAGCGCGTTCACGATCGTCGTGCCCCCGCTGCGCGACCGCTCGTCGGAGATCGAGCAGCTCGCCCGCGCGTTCATCCAGGGCGCCGCGCAGCAGCTCCGGCGTCCTCCGCCCGCGCTCTCGCCGGCGGCGCTGCACGCCCTTCGGCGGTACAGCTGGCCGGGCAACGTGCGCGAGCTCCGCAACGCGATCGAGCGCGCGATGGTGCTGCACCAGGGCAGCACGATCGGCCTCGAGGACCTGCCCGACGCGATCCGCGAGATCCGCGCGGAGGCCACCGCGCCGGCCGCCGCGGTGGACGGGCCGCGCGACATCCGCATCCACCTGGCGGATCTCGAGCGCGAGGCGATCTCGAGCGCGCTCGACGCGGCCGGCGGGAATCAGACCGAGGCCGCGAAGCAGCTCGGCATCTCGCGTCGCACGCTGATCTACCGGATGGAGAAGTACGGACTGAAGCCGCTGCCTCCGGCGAAGCGCGAAGCTCAGGGATAGTGGAGCACGAGCTTGCCGGGCGCTCCGTCCTGCGCCGGCGTGCAGTCGCTCGCGGTGCCGGGTGCGCCGCCGGCGCCGCCGGTCGGTGTCGGCACCTCGGTGCACGTGCCGCCGCTGCACGTGCACGCACCGCCCCCACCGCCGCCGCCGGACTGCGAGCCGGCCTCCGCGGGCCCGCCGGCCTCGCCCCCGTAGCCCGTGCACGCGTCGCCGCCGGGTGCGCCGACATCGCCGTTCTGATCGCTGGCGCCGGCACCGCCGCCGCCGCCGGCGATCACGAGGTGGACGAGGCCGTCCTCGTCGGAGAGCCCGGTCGCCCCGCCGCCGCCGTTGCCCCGCGCGGAGTCGCCACCGCCACCGCCACCGCCACCGCCGAATCCGCCGTCGCCGCCCGCGCCCCCCGACGCGCGCGCCCCCCCCGCACCGCCCGGCGCCATGCCGGCTCCGGCGCCGCCCGTACCGTGACTGCTGCCGCCCGAACCGCCGGGGTACAGGCCGCCGGCCATCGCGCTCGACCCGCAGGCGCCGCCGCGCCCGATCTTGATCACGTAGGCGCGGCCCGCCTGGTTCTCGAGCCGCACGGTCGCGTAGCCGCCGTTGCCTCCCGGCGCGGCCGAGTCGCCGGCGTTGCGCGCGCCGCCCGCGCCGCCACCGCCCCACGCCTGCACCGTCACCGCGTCGCAGCCGGGCGGCAGCTCGAACGTGTCGTCCGCGAGGAACGTCTGCTCGAACGGCAGGCAGCTGTCGTCGGGATCATCGAGGCCGAGGACCTGCCGGCAGCCAGCGAGCAGGTACACGACGAGTACGACCCGGAGCACGCCGCCAGTATAGCCGCGCCAGCGAAACTGGCGCGGCCGTGAGGACCGATCGCGCAACCCGTGCGCGCGTCCATCGCGAGGCGGTGGTCCGCGCACCGGCACCGGGTATGCACGACCTGGGTCCATGCCGACCGCCGACCAGATCCTGCAGGGCCTGACCGCCGTCGCGAATGACTGGATGCTCGTCGCGGTCGCCTGGCACCTGGTGATCGGTGCGGCGCTCGTCGCGGTGCTCCTCGGCTGGCGGCCCGGTCCGCGCCTCGCCGCGAGCCTCATCACGACGTTGCCGGCGTCCGCGGCCATCG
>JAEUJX010000402.1 GCA_016794545.1 Myxococcales bacterium | reverse complement strand
TCGCCGAGGTGCGGCAGCGCCTCGACGACGCGGGCGCGATGGCGTCGGCGCAGGTGCAGAACCTCCTGTGGGGCAACGAGCACGTGCGCGGCTGGATCCCGAGCGAGACCACGATCGCGTCGCTCCGGCGCGATGACCTCGTCGCGTTCCACAAGGCGTTGTTCGTGCCTGTCAACAAGAAGCTTGTCGTCACCGGCGACGTCGACGCGAAGAAGCTGAAGGGCGACCTCGAGCGCACTTTCGGCAAGTGGGCGAAGGGCGCGGTCGCGCCGGTCCCGACCTACAAGGAGCCCGAGCTCTCCGGCTCGAAGATCCGCCTGGTCGACAAGCCCGGCCAGACGCAGACGCACATCCGCATCGCGCAGTTCGGCATCAGGCACCAGGACCCGCGGTTCTTCGACTCGCTGGTGTGGAACTACGTGCTCGGCGGCGGCGCGTTCAGCTCGCGCCTCATGAAGGTGGTGCGCGTCGAGGGCGGCAAGACGTACGGCGCGTCGTCGGCGTTCGACCGCAACCTCGACAAGGGCAGCTTCGTCGCCCAGACGTTCACGCGGAACAGCGAGGCGCTCGCGACCGCGAAGCTGATCCTCGCGGAGATCGCGCGGATGGAGAAGGAGGGGCCGACGCAGGAGGAGGTCGACGCGGCGATCGCGAACATCGCCGGCGGCTACGGTCTGCGGTTCCAGGCGGCGAGCGACATCGGCGCGGCGCTGATCGGCGCCGAGCTGCACGACTTCGGCAAGGAGTACCTGCGGAACTTCCCGCTGGCCGTCGGGAAGGTCGACGTCGCGTCGGCGAAGCGCGCCGCGAGCGAGGTGCTCGACGCGCGCGCCTACGTGGTCGTGATGGTCGGTGACGCGAAGGACCTCGAGCCGCAGCTCCAGAAGGAGGGCTGGCGGTACGAGAAGGTCTCGTTCACCGAGCCGATCACGCCGGAGATCAAGGCGCCGGCGCCGGTCGCGGACCCGAAGGCGATCGAGGCGGCGCGGAAGGTGATCGACGAGGCGCTCGCCGCGAAGGGCGGCAAGGCGAAGCTCGCCGCGATCAAGTCGCTCAAGATGTCGGCGACCGGGACGTCGCAGTTCGGGCCGCAGAACATCCCGGTCGAGACCGAGCGCACGTTCGTGCTGCCCGACAAGATCCGGATCGACGCCACGCTCATGCAGCGCGTGAAGATCGTGATCGCGGTGACCGGCAACAAGGGCTGGCAGCAGGCGCCGGATCAGAAGACGGGCGCGCCGACCGTCGCGGACTTCGGCGGCGCCGACGTCAAGCCGATCGAGTTCGAGCGCTGGCGCGAACCGGAGCTGATCCTCCTGAAGGCGGCCGAGAAGGACGCGAAGCTGACGCCGCTCCCCGACGAGAGCATCGACGGCAAGCCGCACCACGTCATCTCCGTCGCGTCGCCGATGGGCATCGATCTCGTCCTCTACCTCGACAAGAAGACGAAGCTGCTCTCGCGCGTGTTCTACCAGTCAGGCGGCGACACCGAGACGGATGACTTCTCGGACTACAAGGACGTGAAGGGCATCAAGATCGCGCACAAGCGCAAGAGCGCGGGCACGGGCAACAACGCGCGCGCGACCGACCTCGTGATCAAGAGCGTCGAGATCGACCCTGTCATCGATCCCAAGGTGTTCGAGAAGCCCGCGGCTCCGTGACGATCCCGGTCACGTTGCTGCTCCCGTGCGGCGTGTGGCGGCGGCGCTGAGACTGCTCGCGCTCGTCGCGTTGACGAGCGCCGCCCGCGCCGATGCGCGGATCGCGCACGGCAACGACGCGTTCTCCGAGCTCGTGCCGCCGCTCGACGACACCGGCTTCACGACCGATCTCGCGTTCGCGATGTGGCGCCCGTGGCGCGGTTACGATGTCGGCGGGAGCTACCTCCATCGCTGGCTGACCTCCAAGGTCAGCGATGACCGAGAAGATCTCGTCGAGCTGACCGCGACCGTGTCGCGGCGCTGGGGACCGCGGTATCGCGAGCTGCGGCTGGGCGCGCGCACCGGGCCCGTCGTGACCGGCAACTGGGGCGGGCGCTGGCTCCAGAACGCGTGGCACGCCGCGTCGCGCTCGGGACCGACACTCGACGAGGGCCTCGCGGACCACTATCCGGCGGAGCGCGCCCTCGGCTGGCTCGCGGGTGGGCGCGCGTCCGGAGCGTGGGGCGTGCCCGCCGTGCAGGCATACAGCGTGGCCGACGTGCAGCTCGCCGTGGGCACCGGGGTGTCGTCGCTCGAGCTCGCGGCGGGCGTGCGGGCGTTCGCGCGGGTGCGGTGCGTCGAGATCGGCGCGCACCTGGAGGGCGCGCTGGATCGGTTCTCCGTGGCCGGCGGCGCTTTGACGCTCCGCGGCGGATTCGGAACGGGCCGCTGGGAGCGCGCGTGGCGCGTGGGAATCCACGTCGCGTGGAACCGGACGATGGTCTCGTACGAGTACCGTGCCAACGAGGGTGGCAGTGGCGAGCCGATCGGCGTGGTCAGCCTGACGATCAAACAGTCCGGACACAGTTTCTAGCCGCGGATTTTTGCTAAGACACGGATGCCGTCATGTCCATCGTGCGCGCCGTGGCCGATTCACCCAGCCGACTGTCCGCCGAGCTCAGCCTCAAGATCTACGACCTGATGGTTCAGGCGCGGGTCCTCGAGGAGCGCCTGATCACGATGTACAAGCAAGGCGACGGGTTCTTCTGGATCGGGGGCCCCGGCGAGGAGGCGTTCAACGTCCCGCTCGGCCTGCTCGTCAACAAGGGCATGGGCGTCGACCACGACTACCTGCACCTCCACTACCGCTCGGGCGCGACGTTGCTCGCGATGGGCGCGGATCCGGTCGACTCGCTGCGCCAGATGAAGAACACGGCGACCGACCCGTACTCGAAGGGCCGCAACTTCGCGGGCCACTTCAGCGTGCGGTAGTGGAACGTCGTGCCGGTGACGTCACCGATCGAGATCCAGTACTCGATCGCGATCGGCACCGCGCGCGCGCAGCGCAAGGGCACCGGCGCGAAGGGCATCACGATCGTGCAGGGCGGCGACGCCGGCACGGCCGAGGGCGACTTCGCGACGTCGCTCATCTGGAGCTCGCGCAAGGGCAACGAGCTGCCGCTGCTCCTGATCGTGACGAACAACCGCTACGGCATCTCCACGCCGTACGCGGGCCAGCACGGCTACGACCACATCTCCGACCGCGGCAAGGCGTTCAACATGCCGACCGCGGTCATCGACGGCAACGATCCCGAGGCCGCGTACGCCGCGCTCGAGACCGCGCTCCACTACGTGCGCACCGAGCGGAAGCCGTACCTGCTCGAGGCGATGGTGTCGCGCCTGCGCGGCCACTCGTCGGCGAGCGGTGCCAACCCGGTCAAGGAAGAGATCGACTGCATCGAGCGGTTCGAGCGCCGGCTCGAGGAGCGCAACCTGATGACGCGCTCGCAGATGGACGCGCTCAAGGAGAAGTACACGGCCGAGCTCGGCGAGGCGGCCAAGCGGATCCGCACGGAGCCGCAGCCCGATCCGAGGTCGGTCTACGACTTCGTGTTCGCCGACAAGAACTACGTCGCCGGGGAGCAGTAGCGATGGCCACGATGATCCAGGCCATCCGGCTCGCGCTGCACGTCGGCGAGTCGCGCCACGGCGTCACCGACATCTTCGGCGAGGATGTCGGTCCGCCGCTCGGCGGCGTGTTCACCGGGACCCAGGGTCTCAAGACGGCGTGGAACACGCCGCTCGACGAGCGCGGCATCGTCGGCATGGCGATCGGTCTCGCGCTCGCGGGCCAGAAGCCGGTCGCCGAGATCCAGTTCTGCGACTACGCGTTCAACACGATCGATCTGCTCAAGGTCGCCGGCAACACCTACTGGTCCTCCGGCGGCGACTGGAACGTGCCGATGGTGCTGATGACGCCGGTCGGCGCCGGCATCCGCGGCTCGATCTATCACTCGCACTCGTTCGACGCGACGGCGACCCGGGTCCCCGGCTGGAAGATCGTGATGCCGTCGACGCCGCTCGACGCCTACGGCCTGATGCTCTCCGCGATCGCCGATCCGAACCCGGTGATGTTCCTCATGCCGAAGGCGCTGCTCCGCCTGAAGAGCAAGCCCGGCGAGGAGATCCCCGGCGAGCCCGGCGACGACCGCAAGCTCTCGCAGATGATCGACGCGCCGCTCGGCGATCGCTCGCAGTGGCGGCCCGACTGGCCCGCCGTCGAGGACTACTTCATCCCGATCGGGCAGGCGAAGGTCGTGCGCGAGGGCTCGCAGGTCACCGTGCTGACGTACGGCCGCAACGTGCAGATGTCGGTCGCCGCCGCCGAGGAGCTCGCGGCCGACGGGATCGACGTCGAGATCATCGACCTGCGCTCGCTGCACCCCTACGACTGGGACGCGATCAAAGCGAGCGTGCAGAAGACCAACCGGGTCCTCTGCGTCAACGAGGACACCGAGATCACGAACTTCGGCGAGCACCTGATCCGCCGGATCACCGAGGAGCTGTTCTACGAGCTCCACGCGCCGCCGAAGCTGCTCGCGGGAGGACATCTCCCCGGCATCGGCCTCGCGGATGCGCTGGAGATGGCGAGCGTGCCGCAGAAGGACACGATCAGGGCCGCGATCGCCGAGCTGGCGTCGCACGAGCCCTGATCACTCGGGCGTCATCGTCGTCAGCATCGCCTTCCACCCCGACTCCGTCGTATCCCACGTTCCGGCGTGGAGCTGTCCCGACGGACCGAGCGACAGCGACAGCAGACAGCGCTTCGTCAGATCGCCGGTGAACGTGAACGGCTCGCCGCCCTTCGGGTACGCGGTGAACTGGAGCGGCTTCGTCCTGTCGCGGCCCTCGCCGACCACGAACAGGTCGCCCGAGGCCGCGGCCGCCGTGCAGCCGCCCAGGCGGTCGACCGCGGCGCCGAGGACGTCGAGCTCGGGCTCGAACGAGTCATCGAGGGACACGCGGACGAGCTGCTTGTCGGTGTCGCTGGTGCTGACTCCGTCGACGATGCCGTCGAGGTACAGATCGAACCGCCCACCACCCACCCGCGTGAACGCGACCTGGCCGGCGAGGTAGCCCGAGGTGACCGCGAGCGACGTCTGGACCGGGGGCTGCCCCGGCACGAGGTGAAACGCCGACCATCGGTGCCGGTATTCGCTCGTGTTGCGCTCGGGGACCGGGACATCGATCATGTTGTCGGCGAGCACGACGAACGAGTCATCGGGCTGGACGACCAGATCGAACACCCTCGCGGCGTTCGTGTAGTACAGGTACTCCCAGTCCGGCAGCGTGAACGTGCCGAGCGACGAGGTGACGCCGGTCGTCGCATCGATCGCGAGCACCTCGAGCTTCTTCGGCCCGATCGTCT
>JAEUJX010000379.1 GCA_016794545.1 Myxococcales bacterium | reverse complement strand
CGACGATCTGCGGCACGCGCACGTCGACCTTCCGCTCCACCATCACCGCGACCGCCCCGGTCTCGACAGCGGCGGCACAGAACGCGTGCCCGTCGTGCGCGGCGCCCCGGATCGCGACGTACAGCGCCCCGGGCAGCGCCTTGCGCGAGTCGATCACGATGCGGCCGACGTGCGTCTCGGCGGCCGCGTGATCGACGAGCTCGCCGCCGGCGTCGCGCGCGAGACCGGCGAGGGTGCGGGTCTCGCGCAGCTCGCACGCCGCGGCCGCCTGCTCGCGGTCGTCGAAGTGGTGCTTGGTGGTGCCGACGATCTGGTAGTCCTCGTGGCCCTTGCCCGCGATCACGACGACGTCGCCGGGCACGGCCTCGGCGATCGCGGCGCGGATCGCGAGGTCGCGGTGGACCTCGACGAGGAACGGCCGCGGCACGCCGGGCAGGATCTGATCGAGGATCGCGCGCGGATCCTCGGTGCGCGGGTTGTCGCTGGTGACGACGGCGAGGTCGGCGAGCTCGGCGACCGCGGCGCCCATCTTCGGCCGCTTCGTCGGGTCTCGATCGCCGCCGCAGCCGAACACGCAGATCAGCCGGCGCTTCGTCAGCGGGCGCACCGCCGACAGCACGTTGCGCAGCGCGTCCGGCGTGTGCGCGTAGTCGACGAGGATGTCGAGGTCGGCCTTGTTCGGCACGCGCTGCACGCGCCCCGGCACGCCGGGGAGCGCCGCGATGCCCGCCGAGATCGTCGCGTGATCGATGCCGAGCGCCTCCGCGATGCCGGTCGCGAGCGCCAGGTTGTCGACGTTGTAGCTGCCGATCAGCGGCTCCGAGGCGACCGCGACCTCGCCGCGCGGCGTCTCGATCCGCGCCCGGATGCCGCGCACCGTCGACACCTGGTACACGACCTTGATCTCCGCGTCCGCGCTCTTGCTCGACACGCGGAGCACGCGGCCCGGCGCACCGGCGGCCATGCCGGCGCCCTCCGGGTCGTCGACGTTCACGACGGCGACGCCGCGCTGCCGGTCGAGGTGCGAGGCGAACAGCTTCCGCTTCGCGTCGCGGTAGGCCTCCATCGAGCCGTGGAAGTCGAGGTGATCCTGCGTGAGGTTCGAGAACGCGGCGACCGCGAAGTCGATGCCGGCGATGCGATCGGCGGCGACCGCGATCGACGACACCTCCATCACGACGTGCGTCACGCCGTCCGCCCGCATCTTCGCGAACGTGTCGTGCAGCACCTGCGGCGTGGGCGTGGTGTACGGCGCGTCGAACGAGGTGGTCTTCCAGCGGTAGGTCACCGTGCCGATCACGCCGACCTCGTGGCCGGCCGCCCGCAGGATCGACTCGACGAGGTACGTCGTCGTGGTCTTGCCGTTCGTGCCGGTGATCCCGACGAGCGTCAGCTGCTTCGCCGGATCGCCGAGCACCCGCCCGGCGAGGTGGCCGAGGGCGACCGCGCCCGACGGCACGACGACCTGGGGGACGCGCAGGCCCTCGAGCTCGCGCTCGACGACGACGGCGGCCGCACCCTGCTCCACCACGGCGGGAACGAACGCGTGGCCATCGCTGCGCATTCCCTTCAGGGCGACGAACACGTCGCCGGGGCGAACCTCGCGCGAGTCGCTGATGACCCTGTGGACCGTGACGCCGCCATCGCCGATCAAGCGGCTGCCGGCCAGGCCATCGATGAGGTCCGCGAGCGTCATACCGATCGAACGCGCAGCCTCACCGATTTCGTGCAGCGAGGCAAGCGTCAGCGGCCCGCCGCACCGTCGGAGAACGTCAGCGTGATCCGGACCGGCGCGGCGACGAAGCCGGGCGGTGGATCCTGCGCGACCACGCGCCCGGTCCCCGTCACGTCCACGGCGAGGTGCGCCTCGCGCGCGAGGTCGAGTGCGCGCGCCACGCCGAGTCCGGCGAAGTCGGGGATCGCGATCGAGCCGGGCTCGGGAGCAGCGGGCGGCGCGGCCTCCTCGGCGTCGATCACCGGCGCGGGCGCGGGGGCCGCGGCCGGGGCCGGCGGTGGAGTCGCGGACCTGGGCGCCGGTGTCGCCGGCAGGCAGGTCTTCACCGACGGATCGAGCCAGGGGTTGTAGCCGGGCGGCCGGGGCGGGCAGACCGGCGAGCTGCCGGGCACGCCGAGGTAACGCAGCGTCTCGCTCGCGACGGTGCCGAACACCGGGCCGGCGACCTTGCCGCCGTAGTAGTCGCCGCCGCTCGGTTCGTCGACCATGACGACGATCGCGAGCTTCGGGTTGTCGATCGGTGCGAGCCCGGCGAACGACGACAGGTAGCGATCCGGAGCGTACTTCCGGGTGTCCGGATCGTACTTGTGCGCAGTGCCGGTCTTTCCGCCGCAGGCGAACCCCGGGACGATGATGTCCTTCGCGGTGCCACCTTCCTTGCCGCCCTCGAACACCGTGCCGAGGATCTTGCGCATCGCCTCGGCGGTCGCGGGCTTCACCATCTGGCGGCTCTCGCCGAGCGGCGTGTACAGCACGGTGCCGTCGGGGTCGGTGACCTTGTCGACGATGCGCGGCGGGTTGTAGATGCCGCGGTTGCCGAGCGCGGCGAGGCCGGCGGCGATCTGCAGCGGTGTGACGGTCAGGCCGTAGCCGTACGCGATCGTCGCGAGCTCGATCTCGCGCCACTTCGATCCGTTGCGGAGCATGCCGACCTGCTCGCCGGGGAGCTCGATGCCGCTCTTCGCGCCGAAGCCGAACTGCTTCAGGTACGCGTACATCTTCTCGCGGCCGAGGCGCAGTGCGATCTTCGCGGCGCCGACGTTCGAGCTGTGCTTGATGATGTCGGAGACGGTCAGGTACTTGTACGGGTGGACGTCGGTGATGCGCTTCGGCCCGACGACGAACGAGCCGCCGCCGACATCGAAGCCGGTCTCGGCGCGGACCATCCCGTCCTCGATCGCCGCGGCGACCGTGAACACCTTCATCACCGAGCCGGACTCGAAGGCGTCGGTCACGGGGCGATTGCGCGCGCCCGCGTGGCTGCCGGCGGAGTTCGGGTCGTAGGTCGGATAGCTCGACATCGCGAGCACGCGGCCGGTCGCGACCTCGAGCACGACGACCACGCCGCTCTTCGCCTTGTTCTTGAGCACGGTGTCGGCGATCGCCTGATCCGCGATCGCCTGGATGCTGCGGTCGAGCGAGAGCTGCACCGTCGCGCCCGGCTCGGGCTGCGCCATCCCGTCGGCGAACATCTTGCGGCCGCGCGCGTCGCGCACCGCCTGGCCGTTGCCGCGCGAGCCGAGCAGCACGTCGTTCATCGACAGCTCGATCCCCTCGAGGCCGCGGCTGTCGATGTCGGCGCGTCCGATCACCGGACCGCCGATCGTGCGGCCCGGGTACCAGCGGCGGGGCTCCTTCGCGACGACGATGCCGGGCAGCTTCGCCGCCTTCACCGCGGCGGCGATCTCGGGGGAGACCTGCCGCGCGATCCACACGAACTTCTTGTCGAGGCCGAGCTTCGCCTCGAGCGAGCCCGCGTCGAGGTTGACGAGCTTGCCGAGCTTCTCGGCCGTGTCGGTCACGTCGCGGATCTCGCGCGGGTTCGCCCAGACCGAGTCGGCATCGGCGCTGACCGCGAGCGGGCGGCCGACCGCGTCGATCACGTTGCCGCGCGGCGCGGGGATGTTGACGTCGGTCTGGTGCTGGCGCTCGGCGATCTCGCGATAGTGGTCCGCCTCGTCGACCTGCAGCGCGTAGGCCCGCCACGCGACGCCGCACAGCCCGGCGGTGATCACGATGCCCGCGAGGTACGCGCGGACGCGCGCGGAGTGCGGCACCCCGGGCGTCATCGGTTTGACCTTCGCCTTCATCGCTGCGCGACCTTGTTCGGCTTCGGCGCGATCACGCGGATCTTGTCGGGCGCGACCGTCGTCATGCCGAGCGCCCCCGCGAGGCGGCGGATCCGATCCGGAGCGGTGAGCGTCGCGAGCTCGAGCTCGAGCTGCCTGCGGGTCTCACGCAGCTTGCGCACCTCCTCCGACTTCTTCGACAGCGCCAGGCCGAGGCGCAGCACCTCGTGCTGCCGCGTGACGCGCACCACCCCGACGGCCGTGATCATCAAGGCCACCAGGACCATGGCCACGATCACGAGCCGGACGGAGGGCGCCTCGCCATCGGGCCGCCGGAAGATCCGGTACATCGATGCAGGCAGAGCCATTGCCGTCGCTCCACTAGACGCGCTCGCCGGGGGGCTGGCAATTTTTTCGCCGCGATCCAAAATCTTCCATGCGGCGACGCGTGCTCATCGGTGCCCTGGTGGTGGCCGCTGCCTGCACGTCGACCACGGCGCCGAAGGCGCGCTTCGCGGGGACGCTGCTCTCGGTGAGCGGCGTCGTCGGCCTGATCGGCGGGGCGGCCACGCAGAGCTATCACGACGGTCACACCGCCGAGATCATGGCCGGCTTCTCGATCATGTCCGGGGTCGGGATCGGCCTGTACGCCGCCGGCGAGCTGCTCGATCCGCTGCCGGGCCCACGGCCCGAGACCGTGCCGGAGAAGCACCGCCGGTGGGCGAAGATCCTGACCGAGCGCGCGGGCGGCGCGGCGCGCGAGGGCAACTGCCGGCGCGTGCGGCGGCTCGAGCGCCGCGTCCACGTCTACAACCGCGACGTCCACGACTTCGTGTTCATGCGCGACCCGGAGATCGTGAAGTGCCTCGAGGGTGCCCCGCCGGCGGAGCCGCCGTCGGTACCCGCGCTGCCGGGCACCGAGCTGCCGCGTACCGAGCCGCCGAACGAGCTGTCCCCCGATCGGTAGGCAGCCACGGGCCGTGGGGTCGTCGATCGATACGCGCCTGACGGGTTGGCAGGTCGCCGATCGATACGCGCCTGACGGGTTGGCGGTCGCCGCCTGCGGTTGCCAGGTCGTGCCGCCGCTTCACGCGGCCTTCACGCGGGTTGCCACTCCGCCTTCACGCGGGGTGGCCTCATCCTGGAGGCATGTTTCGAGTCACCCAGGGCTTCCGACCTTCCGCCGTCACGATGCTCGGCGGCCTGTTCATGGCGGGCGGCGCGTTGATCTACCTGAACGACTCGATCCCGCGGCCGCGCAACCTCCACACGTTCCTGTGGCCGGCGCTCGCGCTGATGGCGATCGGCGCCGTGATCGCGTTCTGCGGCGCGGTGTTCGTCGACCGCCGGGGAGCGGGCGAGTGAGCGTCGCGCCGCTCGCGATCATCGCGATGCTCGCGGTCCTGGCCCGGATCGGCGTGTTCGCGCGACACTCGTGAGGTGCTTCGTCTCGTGATCCCGCTCGCGCTCGTCGTCGGCTGCTCGGCGGAGCGCGCGAAGATGGTGCGGACGCTCGGCTACGGCCTGGCGATCGAGGGCGGCGCGGTGTTCGCCGCGACCTACGCGACCGGCGATCCCGACGACGGCGTGACGGGACCGCTGGCGATCGCGGCCCCGCTGGTGGTCGCGGGCATCATCGCGATCGTCGCGGGCCGCCCCGTTCCTTCGGGCGATCGCTAGCGGCCGGCAGCGTCGTCGCCGGAATGTTGGGCGCGGCGGTGCGCTCGCACACGCGGAGGCGGGCGGAGCGCGCGCGCGGATTTCGAGCGATCTCCTCGTCGGTCGCGACCACCGCCTTCCGGGTCACCGGCTCGCACACCGCATCGGGGCGCTCGCCCTCGGTGGCCGCGAGGTGGCGCGGCAGGGAGCTGGTCCACGCGAGGTCGCGGAACCGCTGCTTGACCGCGCGGTCCTCGAGCGAGTGAAAGCTGATGATCGCGCACCGCCCGCCCTCGGTCAGGAGGTCGGGGAAGACCGCCAGGAACCGCTCGAGCTGATCGAGCTCGGCGTTGACGGCGATCCGCAGCGCCTGGAACGTGCGCGTCGCCGGGTGGATCTTGGACTTCCGTTGCTCGACCGGCGGGATCGCCTGGGTCACGACCGTGGCGAGATCCGTGGTGGTGTGGATCCGATCGGCGGCGAGCGCCTCCTTGATCAGGCGGGCGATCTTCTTGCTGTGCCGCTCCTCGCCGAGCTCGAAGATCACGTCGGCCAGCTCGTCCGGATCGAGGTCGCGGATCAGCTCCAGCGCGGTCCGGCCACGGGTCGGATCCATCCGCATGTCGAGCGGCCCGGTCTTCATGAACGAGAACCCGCGCTCCGCGTGATCGAGCTGCGGCGAGGACACGCCGAGGTCGAGCAGGATCCCGTCGACGCGAGTCTCGTTCAGAGTCGACAGAACCTGAGGAATCTCAGCGTACTCGGCGTGGACGAGGCGTGTTCGGTCCGCGAACCGTGCCAGCCGCGCCCGCGCGGCCTCGAGCGCTGTCGGATCGCGATCGATGCCGATCAGCCGCGCCTCCGGCAGGGTGTCGAGCAGGGCCTCGGCGTGGCCCGCACCGCCCAGCGTCCCATCCACATAAAGCCCGTGATTCCGGTGGGCTAGGTACTCGATCACCTCGGCGGCGAGGACCGACGCATGATCGAACCCGGACACCGGGTCTCGTTACCACGGCGCCCGCGCAAGGACGCAGAAATCTTGCGATCTCGTCGCAAACGTTGTGCAATAGCGTGTAAGGCATTTGCCCACGTTTGCTTGACGATCCGGATGGTGTCTCGTAGACTCCCTCGGTTCTGAACCCGACAGGATAACAGGTGCTTAGGTACAAAGAAACCGAAGACATCGATGCTCGCTTCAGCGAGGTCGAGCGCATCGTTACCGCATGGCGAGCGCGCGTCGTCACTGCGAATCCTGTCGCGCGCACGGAGTTCAACAACCGGCTCCGCATCTCGCTGATCCATCACGACGCCGCGCTCGAGGGCGAGGTGCTCAGCTACAGCGAGATCAAGGCTGCGGTCGATCCGAGCATCATCAGCGATCCGTCGCTCATCCCTTCGTACGAAGAGATCCGCCGCTTCGATGACGCCTGTAACTTCGCGGCCGAGCAGGCGGCGAACAAGAAGAAGCCGTTCAAGCTCGATACGATCAAGGAGATCTATTCGATCCTCGCGCCGGACGAGAAGGCGAAGGGCCTCCCGTTCCGCAAGGAGAACCCGCTCCACCGGCTCTACTATCACGACATCGCGGCGCCCGAGAAGATCCTCCCCGCGATGCGCAAGCTCGGCGAGTGGATCGATGATCCCGCCACCAAGCACCTCCACGTGATCGAGAAGGTCGCGACCCTCCACTCGAAGTTCATGGCGATCTTCCCGTGGGCCAAGGAGAGCGGCCGCACCATCCGCGTCGCGTCGAACCAGCTCCTCCAGGAGGGCGGTTATCCGATCGCGATCGTCCACTCGATCGATCGCCAGCGCTACTACGAGGCGCTCCGCGGCGATCACCTCGGCCTGACCTCGCTCTACCTCGAGGCCGTCCAGACCACGGCCGAGACCGAGATGCGCGTCTACGACGAGGCCCAGAAGGGCCCGACGAAGCGCCGCTCGAAGAAGTCGAGCTCGTCGACCTAGGACCCGCCGTGCAGGATCTCGTCGTCTCTCCGAGGCTGACGATCCCCGGCGACGAGCTCTCGATCCAGTTCGCCCGCGCGGGCGGATCGGGCGGTCAGAACGTCAACAAGGTCTCCTCCAAGGTCGACCTGCGCTGGAACGTGGCCGACTCCAAGGCGCTGTCCGCCGAGGATCGGGACTGGCTCCTCCAGCAGCTGCGCTCCAAGCTCCTCGCGGACGGCACGCTGATCGTGACCTCCACGCTCACGCGCGATCAGATCAAGAACCGCGCGGACGCCGAGTCCAAGCTGATCCTGATCGTGCGCACGGCGCTCGATCGTCCCAAGCCTCGCAAGGCCACCAAGGTCTCGCGCGGGGCGAAGCGCCGGCGTGTCGAAGAGAAGCGGCACAAGGCGGAGATCAAGAAGAACCGGTCGTACCGGGACTGACGCGCCTGCGCTGTACCGCCGCGCGACCCGTCTCCGCCGATCACGTGCCTTCGGCTCGCGCGGCGACCACACCGTGCAGAGCCCGCCGTTCTCGCGCGCCGTGCAGACCACGCGCACCCGCGGCTGCCACGCCCTGCGGATGACCCCGCCGTGCTCGGACATCCTCGCTCGGTGACCGTGTGGTGCGGGACCACCCGCCGGCGTGCCGGCTCGGAACTGCGCGCGGCAGGGTCATCCTCCGGGCGGGCGCGCCGCGGGTTGGCGCTCGTCGAGCGTCGCGACGGTGATCGCGGATGTGAGGTCCGAGCTCGGCGCGGATGTGAAGTCCGAGCTCGTCGCGCATGCGCCGCACCCCAGGGCCTGCGCCGAATGGGCGCGCGATCGTGCGGCTGCAAGCAAGGGGCACAATCACAAATGCAAGCTAGGTGCGGGTCGCAGGTGCACGTGCGCGGACGTTCGCAGGTGCTCGCGTGCCGCAGCACCTTGCGAGTCGAGATGGAGGCCCGGCGCACCGCGGTCGTGGGCATCGGCGCGGCTCCGCTCGCCGACTGGCGGTGGCAGTGTTGGTGGCCGCGCGGGTGCGACATGGCGCGCAGGTGCGAGCCGCGTTTGACGTGAGTGAGGGAGTCAGTTTGCCGCGATCTGGCCCCTGACCCGTGAGAGGCTGATCGCGGGGGTTCCATGCGTAGAGCAACGCTGGCGTTCGTAGTTCTCGTGGCGGGATGTGATGGCGGCAGCGTCGCGATCGGCGACGCGTCCGACAAGTTCCGCGACGAGTACTGCCGGTACCTCGCGCGGTGCGGGCTCGTGCCGAGCGAGGCGGCGTGTCAGGACCTGAACATCGGGATCTCGTTCAACGTGGACGAGAGCCTGGAGGCGGCGATCGATGCGGGGAAGGTGAAGTACGACGGCGAGGCGCTCGCGCGGTGCTACGAGCGGATCGGCTCGTTCTCGTGCGATCGGACGGACGAGAACGGGCGGCAGCTCACGAGCAGCGACTGCTACAACGCGATCCAGGGGACGGTCGGGGCGGGCGGGCAGTGCGCGCTCGACGCGGAGTGCAAGTCGAGGGAGTGCATGGTGCCGGACTGCCCGGATGCGTGCTGTCAGGGCACGTGCGTCGGCGATGCGCCGCCGCCGTATCCCGTGAAGCTCGGGGGGACGTGCGAGACGTCGAGTGACTGCGAGAACGGCACGTACTGCGCGACCAGCGTGTGCTCGGCCCTCAAGCCGGCCGGGGCGACGTGCATCGGAAACACCGAGTGCGACTACGGCCTCGGTTGCGCGGGGACCGGCACGACGCGCGTGTGCAAGGTGCTGCCGAAGCTCGGCGAGGCGTGCCCGGAGGGCGTGTGCCGCGACGACGGCACGTACTGCGACGCGACGATGACGTGCAAGGCGGTCGGCCTCCCCGGCGATGCGTGCGCGACGGAGCGCGATTGCGCGAGCTACTACACCTGCGGCGCGGCGATGACCTGCGCCCTCGGGCCGAAGATCGGCGAGGCGTGCAGCACCGGGGCGCGGTGCAGCCAGCCGGATGCGTGGTGCGACACGGCGGGGACGATGACGTGCAAGGAGCCGCTGCCGGATGGCGCGGCGTGCACCAGCAACAGCCAGTGCGCGAGCGACTTCTGCGACGGCTCGATGGCGGGCATGGCGACGTGCCAGACCGAGCCGATCTGCTTCTAAGGGTCGCGCGGGTGAGGCGCGGGGGCGAGATCTAGCGACAGAGATTGCGCTGGTCCGGATCGTCGGGGTGCCCGACGAAGCGTTCGAACTCTGGCGCCAGCGGGTACGCCGCGAGCACGTCGGTGACGCGCGCGTCGTCGAGCGAGCGCGCGGCCGCGGCGAGGAACGCGTCGCCAGTGCCGCGATTCGCCTGGTACGCGGCACGCATCGCGGCCGCCGCGCCGGCGGCGCGCGGCCACGGCGCCGGGACGATCTCGAAGAGCTGCCACGACGCCATCTCCGCGCGCTGTTCGCGGCGCGAGGCATACGGCGGATCGTCGTCGGTCAGCACTGCCAGGTTGATGTGGCCGTGCCAGGGATGGACATCGAGTGCGACAGAGCGCAGCACTCGACCGGCCAGCCGCGGCGCGGCTTCACGCAGCTCGTCGGCGATCGCTGCCGCTAGCTCGCGCTCGAAGTCGCTCGGGTCCATGCGCCAGCGTGCCATGTTCGGCGGGTAGCGAGTAACGGCTGCCGGCGAGCGCGCGATCCGCTCACGGCCGCCACCACTCGTACCAGCGACGGTACTTGCGGATCACGTGCGTGTTGAGGCGCGTGTAATAGAGCCAGACCCAGAACGAGACCAGGTACAGCGGGCCGAGCAGGAAGCCGACGGCGAGCCCGATCAGGCCGCCGGTGCGCGGGTCACGGCCGGTGTGCTGGTGCATCGCCGCGGTGCCGAAGGCACCGACCAGCGCCCAGACGACGTTCCACACCGTGAAGTACACGGCGTGGAGCGTAGCACCGCCTCAGTAGCGGTAGTGGTCGGGCTTGTACGGGCCCTCGACCGGCACGCCGAGGTACTCGGCCTGCACCTTCGAGAGCTGCGTCAGCTTCACGCCGACCTTCGCGAGGTGGAGGCGGGCGACCTTCTCGTCGAGCTTCTTCGGGAGCACGTAGACCTGGCCGGCGTCGAACTTCATGCCGGTCATCTCGTCCTTGCCCTTGGTCGCGTTCGCCCACAGCGCCATCTGCGCGATCGTCTGGTTCGTGAACGAGTTCGACATCACGAACGACGGGTGGCCCGTCGCGCAGCCGAGGTTCACGAGGCGGCCGCGCGCGAGGAGCGTGATGCGCTTGCCGTTCGGGAAGATGAACTGATCGACCTGGGGCTTGATGTTCTCCTCCTTGATCTCCTTGTTGTTCTCGAGCCACGCGACCTGGATCTCGCTGTCGAAGTGGCCGATGTTGGCGAGGATCGCCTCGTCCTTCATCGCGATGAAGTGATCGCTCTTGATCACGTCCATGCAGCCGGTCGCGGTGACGAAGATGTCGGCCACCGGGGCGGCGTCCTCCATCGTCGTGACCTCGAAGCCCTCCATCGCGGCCTGGAGCGCGCAGATCGGATCGATCTCGGTGACGAGCACGCGGGCGCCGAGGCCGCGCGCGGCGTGCGCGCAGCCCTTGCCGACGTCACCGTAGCCGGCGACGACGACGACCTTGCCCGCGACCATGACGTCGGTCGCGCGCTTGATGCCGTCGAACAGCGACTCGCGGCAGCCGTAGAGGTTGTCGAACTTCGACTTGGTGACCGAGTCGTTCACGTTGATGCACGGGAACAGGAGCGAGCCCGTCTTCGCCATCTCGTAGAGGCGGTGCACGCCGGTCGTGGTCTCCTCGGAGACGCCCTTGATCTCGGACGCGAGCGCGGTGAACCGCGTCTTCGAGTCCGCGAGCGACTTGGTGAGCACGTTGAAGATGACGCGCATCTCCTCGTTGGTCGCGGTCTTCGGATCCGGCGCGGCGCCCTTCTTCTCGGCCTCGACGCCCTTGTGGACGAGCAGCGTCAGATCGCCGCCGTCGTCGAGGATGAGGTTCGGGCCCTTGCCGCCCTTGAATGCGTTGAGCTGCAGCTCGATGTTCTGCCAGTACTCCTCGAGCGTCTCGCCCTTCCACGCGAACACCGGGATGCCGGCCGCCGCGATCGCGGCCGCGGCCTCGTCCTGCGTCGAGTAGATGTTGCACGACGTCCAGGTGACCTCGGCGCCGAGCGCGGTGAGCGTCTCGATCAGCACGGCGGTCTCGATCGTCATGTGGAGGCAGCCCGCCACGCGCGCGCCCTTGAGGGGCTTCGACGCGCCGTACTCCTCGCGCAGCGCCATCAGGCCGGGCATCTCCTTCTCGGCCATGCGCATCTTCTTGCGACCCAGCTCGGCGAGGGTCTTGTCCTTGATCTTGAACGCGGGGAACTCGGTGCGGCTATCCATCGTCTCTCTCCGTTAGTTGCGGGTTGCCTTCTGTCCAACAGCGAGCTGCAGGGCGGGGCCCTGTGGGCTCGAACGGGGGTGGTGCGGGAGGATCGACGCGGCGAGCACGTCGAGGCCCGCGCCTTCGATCCACGTGCGCAGCTTGGCCGGCTCGAAGCCGAGCCAGACGTCGCCCTGCTCGCGCATCGACTCGTCGGCGTGCGGCAGGTAGTCGACGATCACGAGGTGACCGCGCGGGCGCAGCAGGCGAGCGGCCGCGCTGATCGCATCCTGCGGGCGCGCGGCGTGGTGGAGCACGCGCGCCATCACCACGAGGTCTGCGCCGCCGCGCGCCGCGATGTCCTCGGCGAGTCCGGCGTCGTCGACCTCGCCCTCGCGCAGCCGCACGTTGGGGAGGCCCCACGCCGCGATGCGCGCGCCGCAGCGAGCGAGCCGCGCGGGGCTGCGATCGACGGCGACGACGCGATCGTAGAGCGGCGACAGGAGCGGCAACAACGAGCCCTCTCCGGTGCCGACGTCGATCGCGAGCGCGCGGCCAGGCAGGAGCGGCGCGAGCACGGGCAGCCACGCGATCAGCTCGCTGTCGGCGAGCGGCGCGGCGGCATCGAGGGGCGCGGCCTCGTCGAAGTAGCGGCGGGACGCCTCCTCGCGCTGCGCGACGATCGCGGCGATCTTCGCCAGGCTGCCATCCTTCGCGCACAGCGAGCGGCCTTCCTCGAGCGCGGCGTCGAGCACGGCGTCATCGCCGATGACCTGCGACCTGAGGAGCGTGCGCGTGCCGTCGCGGCGCGCGGCGAGCAGGCCGATCTCGCGCAGCGGCTGCGACTTCTTGGTCACCTGCGGCTGGCTCTCTCCGAGCAACGCGGCGAGCTCTCCGACGGTCAACTCCTCCTCCGCACACAGGGCGAGCAGGCGCAGCCGATCCTCGTCTCCGAGGAGTCGAAACAGATCAGCGCGTGGGGAGACCATCACTTGGCTGTATATATTCCACCATTCGCATGAAGGCAATCATCGCGTGAGCAAAGCGTGATCGGTTTGACTGAGGGGTTCCAGGAGCCTAGAATCCTGGATAGTTAGCGATGACCACGGGTTCGGGCGGCAAGCCAGGAAGTGGTAGCCAGCCGGGGCGGCCTGCGGCCGACACCCCGCAGCGCCTCGTGGTCCGATCGCTGGACGGTGGTGATTCGCTGATCGGCGCGAACGACACGGCGGTCGCGGTCGCGAAGTCGAACCCGAGCAGTCACCAGGCCGAGACGTCGCTGTCGGGAGAGTCACTCGTCGGGTCCGCGCCGACGCCGGCGGCGGGGACGTCCGCGCTCACGCCCGATCTGGTCGGCGTCACGCTCGCGGGCCGCTACCTGGTGACGCGTCAGGTCGGCAAGGGCGGCATGGGAGCGGTCTACGAGGCGACGCACACGCTGATCGGCAAGCGCGTCGCGGTCAAGGTCCTGCTCGAGAAGTACGCGCAGCGCGAGGCGATCGTGAAGCGCCTCAAGCAGGAGGCGCAGCTCGCGTCGTCGGTCGGCAACGAGCACATCATCGACATCACCGACTTCGGCTCCACCGACGACGGCCGCACGTTCGTCGTGATGGAGTTCCTCGAGGGCGAGTCCCTCGCGGAGTGCCTGTCGCGCGAGACGATGCTGCCCGAGCAGCGCATCCTTCGCATCGCCAGCCAGGCGTGCTCGGCGCTCGCCGCGGCGCACGCCAAGGGCGTCGTGCACCGCGACATCAAGCCGGAGAATCTGTTCCTGCTGAAGCGCAAGGATCAGGACTTCGTCAAGGTCGTGGATTTCGGCATCTCCAAGTCGCTGCGCGCGAGCGGCGAGGAGGAGGAGACCACGCGCCTCACGCAGACCGGCATGGTGCTCGGCACGCCGCTGTACATGTCGCCGGAGCAAGCGCGCGGCGACGACGAGCTCGATCACCGCGTCGATGTCTATGCGCTCGGCGTGATCATGTACGAGGCCGCCGCGGGGCGCGTGCCGTTCGTCGGCAACAACTACCTCTCGGTGATCTCGCAGGTGCTCAACGAAGAGCCCAAGCCGCTGCGCGAGCTGCGGCCCGAGCTGTCCGAGGAGTTCGAGGCCGTCGTCGCGAAGGCGATGTCCAAGGACGTGAGGGAGCGCTACGCGAGCGCGAACGACATGCTCGCCGACATCACGTCGCTGCTCGACGATCCGACGCGCTCGACGGAGCGCGCGAAGATCACGGGCCCGCGCAAGCGGTCGCTCGGCAAGAAGAGCGACGGTTCGACGCGGTACGTGATCTGGATCGCCGGCGTGGCGATCGTGCTGGCCGCGGTCGTGTTCAGCGTCACGCGGCTCGCGGGCACGGGCGGCGGCAAGGGCAAGGGCAGCGACGGCTCCGCGGGCAGCAACTACTCCGCGCCGCCACCGCCACCGATCGACGCGGGGGTCGCGGCGCCCGCGATCGATGCGCCGGTCGCCGAGTACGTCGAGGTCGTGATCGAATCGACGCCGCAGGGCGCGAACGTGCAGCTCAACAACGGCCAGAGCGGCACCACGCCGTTCAAGGTCAAGCTGCTCAAGAAGGACAAGGAAGTCGCCGGGACGATCAGCCTCGACGGCTTCAACGACCAGCCGATCGTGATCAATCCGCTCGAGCTTCCCGAGGGCGGAAAGCTGAGCTTCATGCTCAAGAAGCCGCCGAAGGGGACGCCGGTGCAGCGCATCCGGGTCCCGGAGAAGAAGGATCCGAACAACGGCGCGAGCACGCCTCCGCCGGTGCGCGATCCGACGAACGGAGAGCTGACGGGTGACCCGTACGCGGGCAGCGGTGGTACCGTTCCCAAGTCCAAGTGAGGCTCGGGGCTCTCGTTCTCCTCGTCGTCGCGCTCGTGGCGTCGACTGCTCGTGCGCAGCCGGATGACGGTTTCATCGGCGGGACTCGCGTGCGCCTCGAGATCGAGGACTGCCGGCCCAACGATCCATCGCTCTCGTTCGACGAGCTGCGCGCGCGCGCGTCGGAGCACTACCGCCGCGGCCAGGTGCTCTATCTGCAGGGCGACTACGACGGCGCCGCGCTCGAGTTCGTCAGCTCGTACTGCACGATCCCGAGCTGGCAGAACCTGAAGAACCTCGGCCAGTCGCACGAACGCAGCCTCGAGTACGAGAAGGCGATCGCGTACTTCGAGCGGTTTCTCGCCGCCCTCCCGCCGGACGCCAAGCCGGCCCAGCAGTGCGATCCGGATCCCCAGAGCGACAAGGTGCTCATCGCCCGGCGCGTCGAGGTGTTGAAGCGCCTGCACGGCCACGTCTACGTCGAGAGCTCTCCGCCGGGCGCGAAGATCACGATCGGCAACGAGACCGGCACGCAGGCGAGCTCGTCGTCGGGCCGGGTCTTCGATCTGCTCGGCGGGACGTACACCATGACCGTCGAGATGACGGGGTTCGAGCCGCACTCGCAGGAGATCGGCGTCGCGATCGGTCGCCCGTACACCTACTTCGTCAAGCTCCAGCCCCAGAAGGGTCGGCTTGCCGTCCTCGTGTCGCCGCCGGATGCGAGGATCTTCGTCGGTGACCGGCTCGTCGGCCTCGGCCGCTACGAGGAGGTGCTGCCGAGCGGGACCTACTCGGTGAGCGCCGAGGCGCCGGGGTTCCTGACCACGAAGAAGGAGGTCGAAGTGTTGCCCGATCAGATCAAGCGCGATCTGATCGAGCTCGAGCCGGTGCCGCAAACCGGCCGGCGCCAGCTGATCATCGCGGGCGGGATCGGTGGCGCGTACGCGGCCGGTGCGCTGCTGTTCGCGTTCCAGAACACCGGCATCGTCGGTGTCGGCACGGTGATCGGCGGCAGCGTCGGGCTCGCCGGCGGGTACTTCGGCCTGCCGCGCGATCTGTCGCTCGGCACGAGCAACCTGACGATCACGGGCGGCGTCGCGGCCGCGATCGCCGGCAACATGGCCGCGACCGTGTTCACCGACGAGCAGGAGATCATCCAGCCCGTCGCGGGAGCGTCGCTGCTCCTCGGCGCCGGCCTCGGCTACTACGTCGGTGACCGCATGAAGGTGAAGCCGGGCGACGCGGCGCTGTTCAACTCGTCGATCTTCTGGGGCACCGCCGCCGGCGGCCTGTTCGCGCTGTCGTTCGACCCACCGCGCTCGGTCGCCGCCGGGCTCGTGCTGTCGGGCATGGGTCTCGGCGGCATCGGCGGCGTGATGCTCACCAACTACTTCTCGATCAGCCGCACGCACGCGCTGTTCGTCGACATCGGCGGCCTCATCGGCATCGCCGGCGGCCTCGCGATCGAGAGCCTCGTGTATCCGCAGAAGACGACGAGCGAGGAGGAGGCCGGCCGCAACCAGGAGCACCTCGCGAACTACGCGCTCGGCGGCATGTTCGTGGGCCTGATCACGGCGGCCGTGCTGACGCGCAACATGGACGAGCCCAAGATCCCGGTGCGCCCCACGATCCAGTCGGTGACCGGCACCGACGGCAAGCAGACGAACCTGTACGGCATCGGCGGCACCTGGTAAGACGCGGTCGTGGCCACCACGACGCACCGGAGCGCGTGTCCTCTCGACTGCCCGGACCTGTGCGGCCTCGAGGTCACCGTCGAGGACGGGAAGGTCACGCGCCTCGAGGGCGATCACCGCGGCCCGCTGACCGATGGCTTCATCTGCGGCAAGGTCCGCAAGTTCACCGATCACATGTACGGCGACGCGCGGATCGCGCGGCCGCTCGTCCGCACCGGCCCGAAGGGCGCGGGGCAGCTCCGCGAGGTCTCGTGGGACGAGGCGCTCGGGCTCGTCGCCGATCGGCTCGCGATCATCAAGGCGCGCTCGGGCGGCGAGGCGATCCTGCCGTATCACTACGGCGGCTCGAACGGCTGGCTCACCGAGGGCGCGCTCGCGACGCGGTTCTTCCGCCGGCTCGGCGCCTCGAACCTCGATCGCACGTACTGCGCGGCCGCGACCTCCGCCGCCGTGCACGGCCTCTACGGCGTGATGCCGGGCACCGCACTCGAGGACATCGCGCACGCGAAGCTGATCGTGCTGTGGGGCGTGAACCCGAACGCGACCGGTATCCACCTCGTGCCGGTCATCGATCGCGCGCGCGCGGCCGGTGCCAAGCTCGTCGTCATCGATCCGCGCCGCACGCCGCTCGCGCGACGCGCCGATCTGCACCTCGCGGTTCGCCCCGGGACCGACGTCCCGGTCGCCCTCGCGATCATCCACGCGCTGTTCGCGCGCGGCCACGCCGACCGGGCGTTCCTCGACCGCCACGCCAACGGCGCCGCCGAGCTCGAGCGCCGCGCGTCCGTGTGGACGATCGAGGCCGCCGCTGCCGAGGCCGGCATCTCCGCGCGCGACCTCGACGCGTTCGTCGAGCTCTACGCCGCGTCCTCTCCCGCGCTGATCCGCACCGGCTGGGGCATGGAGCGCAACCGCAACGGCGGCAGCGCGATCGCCGCGGCGCTCGCGATCCCCGCGGTCGCCGGCAAGCTCGGCGTGCGCGGCGGTGGCTACACGATGCAGAACAGCGACGCGAAGTGGGTGCTGTCCTCGGAGCACGGCATCGCCGAGCCGAAGCCGGCCACGCGCACCGTCAACATGTCGCTCATCGCGACGGCGCTGCGCGAGCTGCGCGATCCGCCGATCGAGGCGCTGTTCGTCTACAACTGCAACCCGGCGGTCACCGCGCCCGATCAGGCCACGCTGCTCCGCGAGCTCGCCCGCGACGACCTGTTCGTCGTCGTCCACGAGCAGGTGATGACCGACACCTGCGCGCTCGCCGACGTCATCCTGCCGGCCACCACGTTCCTCGAGCACCGCGAGCTGCGCCGCGGCTACGGGACGATGCGCATGTTCGACTCGCCGGCCGTCGTCGCACCCGTCGGACAGGCGCGCAGCAACAACGCCGTGTTCGGCGACCTCATGCAGCGCATGGGCCTCGTCCACGACGGTGACGCGATGACCGACGACGCGATCGTCGAACAGGTGTTCGCCGCCGCTCCCGAAGGCGCGGTCTACAAGCGCCAGCTCGCCGAGCACGGCGTCGCGATCCCGTCCTCCGGATCGAACCCGGTGCCGTTCGTCGACGTGTTCCCGGGCACGCCCGATCGCAGGATCGATCTCGTCCCCGCGAAGCTCGACGCGCAGGCCCCGGGCGGCCTGTACACCTACCGCCCCGATCCGAAGACCGACGAGTTCCCGCTCGCCCTGATCTCGCCCGCGCTGGCGACGCAGATCAGCTCCTACTTCGGCCAGCTCCGCACCGCGCCGGGCACCGTCTCGATCTCGAAGGCCGACGCGGCCGCGCGCGGCATCGCCGACGGCGATCAGGTCCGGATCTGGAACCGCGGTGGCGAGGTGCGGTGCACCGCGAAGATCGACATCGAGACGCGCGACGGCGTGCTCGTGCTCGCGAAGGGCCTGTGGCGCAAGCACACGGCGAACGGCATGACGGCAAACGCGCTGATCCCGCCGACGACCGCGGATCTCGGCGGCCAGGCCGCGTTCAACGACGCGCGGGTCCAGATCGAGAAGGCCTGATGAAGCGGGTGCTCTTCCCCGCGCTCGCGATGCTCGGCGCGTGCGAGCATGGACGGAGCCCGAAGACGATCCAGTGCGGTGCGCGGACCGCGGTGGAGCACCGGGTTCTGTTCACCGTCGATGATCTCGACGCGACATCGTTCGTCGCGTTTCGAACGGCGTTGCCCCCGGCGATCGTGGTCGAGCTCGACATGGGCGAGCGCATCGGCGGAGGCTATCGCCCGGTGATGAACAGCCTCGGTCTGCCTGCATGCCCGCAGCTTGACGCGACGTTCACCGCCGAGGTCGACGGCCTCGAGGGCGACCTCCGCGGCGATGGCTGGACGTGCAGCGCCGGGCCGATCGAGGAGCCGCTGTGCGAAGGGATCGAGGTCCGGTTCGAGCTCGCCGGTCGCCCCGAGCCGCAGGGGCACATCACGCTGCGCGACCATACAGGAACGCTCTCGCTCGACCTCCCGCCGCCGTGATTCCCGACGGATCGCGACGCCTTCCATGCGACGGGCGTTCGAACAGCCGCGGCGGCTCAGCGCATCGCGACGATCGCGAGCCCGACGCCGGCGGCGATCGCGAGCAGCGCGCCGAACAGGAGCCACGCGCGGCTCTCCGGCTTCGGCGGCGGCGGCACGGTGGCCGGCATGCGCGACGACGCGAGCTTCGGCGGCGGCGCGACGCCGAGCTTCGTCGAGCCGTGGAGCGCCCCCGAGGCGCCGGCGAGGCCGCTGGTGCTCTGGTTCGTGGGTGGGCCCGAGGGTGCGGGCTTCCCGCGCGGTGAGCGGCGCGTGGTGGCCATGATGTCGTCGGCGGGTTCGGGCTCGGGCGCTGACACCTGTGCGCTGCCGACCTCGGGCGTCTTCATCGGCCCGCTCTTGCGCGTGGGCACCGAGGTCGTGACCGCGGGTTGCGCGGTGTTGATCGCCGCGGGCATGCCGGGGGTCGAGAATGCCGCCATCTCGATGCCGGCGACCGACTTGGTGGGGAGCTTCATCGAGCGCAGACGGCGGATCACGGTGCGCACGGCCGCGAGCGAGGGGCGGGCGCCCGGCTCCTTCGCGAGCATCGAGTCGACGAGCTGGACCATCTCGTCGGGGAGGCCGGAGACCAGCGAGCCGATCGACGGTGGGATCTCCTCGGCGTGCATCTGGAGTGTCATGAACGCGTCGCCCATCGTCGGGAACGGGCGCTCGCCGGTAAGGAGCTCGAACATGACGATGCCGAGCGCGTAGACGTCGGTGCGGTAGTCGACCGCCTGGCCGCGCGCCTGCTCGGGCGACATGTACTCCGGCGTGCCGATCATCACGCCGGTGTTGGTGACGAACGCGGCCTTGCCCATCTCGGGCATCAGCTTCGCGAGGCCGAAGTCGAGCAGCTTGATGGTGGGCCAGCCGTCATCGACCTGGCACAGGTAGATGTTGTCGGGCTTGAGGTCGCGGTGGATGAAGCCCTTCTCGTGCGCGGCGATCAGCGCGGAGGCCACGCCCTCGATGACGTTCGCGGCCTCGCTCGGGTGAAGCGGGCCGCGGCGCAGCCGCTTGCGCAGCGACTCGCCGTCGAGGAGATCCATCAGGTGGAACGCACGCCCGTCGGGCAGCGTGCCGTAGTCGAAGATGTCGATGATGTTCGGGTGGCCGATCTGGTTGACCGCGCGCGCCTCCTGCACGAACCGCTCGACGGTCTGCGCGGACGATGAGACCTCGGCGCGGAGCACCTTGATCGCGGCGCGCTTTCCGATCACGCCGTGTTTCGCGCTGTAGACCACGCCCATGCCGCCGCGGCCGAGGATGCCGTCGACGATGTAGCCATTGACGTCGGTGCCGTCGGGCAGGCGCTGATCGTCGTGGGCGGGCGCGGCCGCGTCCACGTGCGTGCGCTGGTTGTCCGCCTCGTCGACCACGCGGGCCGATTGTAACGCTCAGAGCGATTCGAGGAACGCGATCAACGCATCTCGATCGCGCTTCTGCGCGGTACGGAAAGCCTCACGAGAACCTTCCGCCTCGCCGCCGTGCCACAGGATGGCCTCGGCCAGCGTGCGGGCGCGCCCGTCGTGAAGGAAGGTCGCGCCGGGCGACACCACCTGCACGAGCCCGATGCCCCACAGCGGCGGCGTGCGCCACTCCACACCGGTGGCCTGGAAGTCGGGGCGCGCGTCGGTGAGGAGGTCCCCGACGTCGTGGAGCAGCATGTCGGTGTAGGGGTGGATCGTCTGGTTCGCGAGGTTCGCGATCCGGTGGTCGCTGGTCTCGAGCGTCGGGATGTGGCAGCCGCTGCACTGGAAGTCGTCGAACAGCGAGCGCCCGCGCTGCGCCGCCGCGTTGCGGCTCGCCGCGCGCGGGACGGCGAGCGTCGAGATGAAGAACGTCGTCTGGTCGAGCTGGTCGTCGTTGACGTCGCGCATCCCATCGGGCTCGGGGAACAGCTTGTTCGTCAGCCCGATGTCGTTGACGAACGCGGCCGCGGTCTGGACGACGAGGTTCGCCACGTTCGCCTTGTGACCGAACCGGCCGATCTCCGTCGCACCCGCGATCGGATCCCACACGCGGTTGACGCGGCCGGAGATGCCGTCGCCGTTCGCGTCGTCTGGATCTTCGAGCGCGAGCAGCGTGTCGTCGGGGATCGCTTCGAGCAGGCCGAGGCCGAACACCGCCTGGGCCTGGCGATACGAGTACTCGATCCCCGCGGGCATCGGCTCGCCGCTCGGGCGACGGATGTCGAGGAACGGCTGCCGCATCGGCTGGAGCTCGCCGTCGCCGTACATGATGGAGGTCTCGCGCCACGTCAGCGTGACGAACACCTCGGGCAGACCGGCGGTCGTGTGATCCTGCAGCTGTTCGCCGAGCTCGGGAACCGGAATGTTGCCGCCGGGCACGGCGGGCGTGCCGGCGCCGAGGCTCACGCGTACGAGCGCCTGCGAGCCGAACGGCGCGGGACCTTGATCGATCAGCGACAGCCCGCGGCCGTCGCCGCCGTGGCACGCGAGACAGCCGGTGTGGTTGAACAGGGGCCCGAGCTGCGGCGGGGCCCACGCGAAGTTGAATGGCCCCTTGCCGAGCTGGTGCGTCGAGCGCTGCTCCTCGTCGAGCGTCGGCGCCGGGTGCGAGTACGCCTCGCGGCTGCGATCGTCGACGGTGAGGTCGCCGCCCTGGCGGTCCTCGCCCTCGAGGTTGTCGCCGATCGGGCCGCAGCCCGCGACGAGCACACCGAGGAGGAGGTGCCGCTTCACCACGGCCCGAGGATATCAGGACTACGCGATGCGCTCGCCCGCGATCAGCTGCTCGTAGGTCTCGCGCTGCTTGATCACGGTGTAGGTGTCCCCGCGTACGAGGACCTCTGGGATGCGCGGTCGGGTGTTGTAGTTCGAGGCCATGGCCGCGCCGTACGCGCCGGCGGCGCCGATCCAGAGCAGCTCGCCCGCCGCCATCTCGGGCAGGTTGCGGTCGCGGGCGAAGAAGTCGCCGGTCTCGCAGATCGGGCCGACGACGTCGGTCACGATGTCCGGGCGCCCCGGGTTCTTCACCGGCTTCATCGGGTGGAACGAGCCGTAGAGCGCGGGGCGCATCAGGTCGTTCATCGCGCCGTCGACGATCGTGAAGTGCTTCGCCTCGTTGCGCTTGCGGTACAGCACCTGCGTCACGAGCGCGCCGGCGGCGCCGACGATCACCCGGCCCGGCTCGGTGACGAGCGTGACGCCGAGCGCGGTGAGCGGTGCGAGTGCGTCGCGCACCGCGGCGCCGTACTCGGCCGGCGTCGGCACCGCGTCGCCCTTGCCGTAGTCGATGCCGAGACCGCCGCCGATGTCGATGTGCGTGAGGTGCACGCCGTCCTTCCGGAGGTCGGTGATCAGCGCGACGAGGCGCGCGATCGCATCCGCGAACGGCGCGGTCTTGATCAGCTGGCTGCCGATGTGACAGTCGACGCCGATGATCTCGATGCCCCGGAGCTTCGCCGCCGCGCGGCCGAGCTCGCGCGACTCCTCCATCGAGATGCCGAACTTGTTGGTCTTGAGGCCCGTCGAGATGTAGGGGTGCGTGCCCGGATCGACATCGGGGTTCACGCGCAGCGAGACCCGCGCGCGCTTGCCGAGGGTCTGCGCCACCTTGTCGAGGACGTACAGCTCCTCGCCGCTCTCGACGTTGAACGCGTAGATGCCGGCCTCGAGGGCGTGCGCCATCTCGGTCTCCGTCTTCCCGACGCCGGAGAACACGACCTTCCCCGGGTCTCCGCCCGCCTTCATCCAGCGGAACAGCTCGCCGTACGACACGATGTCCGCGCCCGCGCCGAGCCCGGCGAGCACCGCGAGCACGCCGAGCGTCGAGTTCGCCTTCACCGCGTAGCAGACCTTGTGCGGGATGCCCTCGAGCGCGGCATCGAATGCCTTGTACGCGCGCTCGAGCTCGGCGCGCGAGTACACGTACACGGGCGTCCCGACCTCGGCCGCGATCGTCGAGAGCGCGACGCCCTCGCAGTGCAGCTCGTCCTGGCGGTAGTGGAACGGAGACTCGTTCGTCGACATCAGGCCG
>JAEUJX010000350.1 GCA_016794545.1 Myxococcales bacterium | reverse complement strand
TCTCCGCGCGACACCGCGAGGTAGCGGCGCAGGTCGTACGTGAACCACCGCGCGAACGCCGCCCACCCGACGACGCCGACCAGCGCGGCGATCGGGTAGTAGGTCTGGAACTGGAGGTACTGATCGCGCGTGATCGGGACGAAGTAGTAGGCGAACGCCGACTGCGCGGCGAGCACGCCGCCGGCGACGATCATGGCCACCAGCGTGAACCGGCGGAAGTGGCTGTCGTCGAACCGCTTGAGCGGCGAGCCGACCGCGAACAGCCGGCCGCGCACCTCGCCGAGGATCTGGGCCCACCACACCGCACGCACGCACGACACGATGTACGCGTGGATCGCGGCGAGCGCCGTGAGCTCGCCGACCCGCGGCAGATCCCACGCCTCGTAGATGTGCAGGAACAGGCCGGTGAGCAGCGCCGCGCCCGCCCACACGCCGGTGCGGAGCAGGAGCACGCGCACGGGCCCCTTGAGCGTGATGCGATAGGCGCGCGCCGCGAGCTCCTTGTTGACGCGCTCGCCCTTCCGCCGCGCGACGACGGCCTGCCACAGCGGCAGGAGCCATGCGGTGGTCGCCGCCAGCCACACGATCGAGGCGCCGATCAGGACGGGGAGCGCCGTCCGGAGGAGCGTCTCCGGGCCGAGGTCGCCGAGGTCGAACGCGACCCACAGCGGGTAGCCGATCGCCAGGATCTCGACGACGCCCAGCACGATCGCCGGCATCGCGAACCGGCGCTTGAACGGAACGCCCGGCACGCTGCTCGTGGCGACGCGCTCCCCGGTCCCGGGCGACACGGCCATCGCGTCGGGCCGCGACTCGCGCGTCGACGTCTCGGCCGCACTGTCGTCCCCGCCGGGCATCCGTGGGAGGATAGCCTGTGATGGTCTGCAGGTGCGCGCTGGTGGTGGTCGTGCTGGCAGCACCGCCGCCTGCGAACGCGGACGGGCCGATCACCAGCACGGACTACGCGATCGAGTTCCACGAGGGCGTCGCGATCGGCAACACGGCACAGGTCGGCATGGGCGGCGCCGGCGCCGCCCTGATCGTCGGCACCGCGGGCGGCCTCATGAACCCGGCGCAGATGGCGGTCCGCCTCACGACCGACACCGACAACTGGAGCTGGGACTATCACCTCGACGTGCTCACCGGCACGAAGTCCACCGATTACGACAACAATGGCCAGAGCATCGAGGGCGGCGCGACCCTGGTGACGCTCGGGCTCGGCGGTCGCTATCACGACTGGGCCGCGGCGCTGACGTTCACCGGCCAGACCGCGCCGATCGCGGGCGCAGACGCGCTCGATGCCGAGGCCTTGCGCCTGCGCTTCATGGTCGGCAAGTACGTCCCGTCGTACGACGTCGCGCTCGGCCTCGGCGTGCAGACCGTGACGTTCCAGATCACGCCGCAGGGGGAGCCCCAGCTGTTCCAGGTGACGGGCGCGGGCGCGATCGCGGGCGCCACGTGGCTCCCGAAGTACCGCGACTTCCGCGCGGCGCTCGCGTGGGAGAGCCCGATCCTCGGGGGCGAGCTCGCATCGGCCTGCGACCCGACGAACTGCATGGGCTACATCCTCCCCGAGCGCATCGCGTCGCCGTGGCGCCTGGTCGCGGGTGGCGCCTACCGGCTCTCCGAGACGCGCTGGAACCAGCTCGTCGGCGGCACGTTCCGCGACGAGCCGTCGCTGACGATCGCCGCCGACCTCGTGGTCGCCGGCCCGTCGCGCGACGCCTACGGCCTCGAGGCGTTCGGCATGCAGATGCTCCAGCGCGCCGGCGCGCACACCACCGTCTCGCTCCGCGGCGGCGCCGAGTACGAGTGGCTCCCCGGCCGCCTGCGGATCCGCGCCGGCAGCTACTGGGAGCCGAGCCGCTACGACGGCGTCGCCGGCCGCGTGCACGTCACGTTCGGCACCGACCTCCGCGTGTTCGAGTTCCAGGCGTGGGGACGCCGCCGCGGCCGGATCTCGCTGACCGCGGACGTCGCGGCGCGCTATCGCAACGGCGGACTGTCGATCGGGTTCTGGCACTGACGTATCGTCGCGCCATGCCACGCGCCCCTGCCCTGGTCCTCGCGCTTGCCCTCGTGGCCTGCGGCTCGAAGAAGCCCACGCCGACGCCGATGCCCACGCCGGCGGAGATGCCGCCCCCCGTCGCGGCCGGAACCGCGCCGCCGGCGGAGGAGCGGCCCGGCTCCGACGTGCTCGCCGCGTCCGCGCTGGCCGAGCAGTACGAGGTCGGCAAGGAGGTCTACGCGAAGGCCTGCGCGTCGTGTCACGGCGACAAGGGCGAAGGCAACCCGAAGAACCCCGCCGTCGTCGGTGACGGCGCGCTGCCGGAGAACGTGACGTTCCCCAAGGCCAAGCTGCGCAAGGGCGTGACGTTCCAGACCGCGAAGGACGTGTTCGACTTCATCAAGAAGAACATGCCGCTCGACAAGAAGGGGTCGCTGTCGGACGACGAGTACCTCGCGGTGCTGGCGTGGGACCTGAACGAGAACAAGGTCGTGCTCGACGCGAAGCTGACGGCCGCGAACCTCGCGACGATCAAGCTCCGCTGACGACGGGCAGTTCGTGTCCGCGAGCGTCGTCGATTGCGTGAGGATGCCCCCCACTGGACACCGACGGCGACACCTCCGCAACGCGGCAACCGGTCGCGGGCTTCGATCCCGAGCGGCGCACCGAGTCGTTCGACATCGAAGGCGACCACGTGATCCTCGCCGAGTCCGATCAACGCGCCGATGTGATGGCCGCGACGTTCAGCGCCGACTAGCGGGTCGGCGCCCCCGCCTCGCGCGCCGAGCGTCCGCCGCACCGCCACCCTCGAGCGACGTCGCGTAGACCACGACGTCGTCGGTGACGGCGCGCAGCTTCGGCCAGTCGACCTGCTGGAGGTCGCGGGCGAGTGCCCGGACCAGCGCCCTGACACGGGCATGGGCGCCGGTCTGCCAGACGCGCTGATTGGCGCGCTTGCACAGCGCGGCGAGCCGCCGATCGTTCCAGCCGGTCGTCGGCTCGAACAGCTCCGCGGCATCCCACTCTCGACTCGTGCGCGGCGACTCGAAGCCGAACGCCAGCGATGGTGGCAACGCATAGCGCCACTCCTCCTCGTCGACAACCAGCGCGAGCGCGTAGAGCGGCGAGGACGGCCGGACCTTGGAGACGACACGTGGCGCGATCTCGCGCAGCCGCTCGCGGATGGCATCGAGCAGCGCCGGCAGCGATTCGTTCGCGGGCGGGCGGCGATAGATCTCGAAGGCTCTCCCGTTCGAGACGGTCGCGATCGCGGTCAGCCGCCCGAGCTCGTCGTGCTCGAGGGACCAGCTGTGGCCCCAGTTCTTGACGGCGACGCGCGAGAGCACGCCGTCGGTCCAGACGAATCGCTGCTCGCCCGTGCGTTTGGCTTCGGCGAAGTAGATCTCGTGACGCACGAGCCGCGCCTCGCCGTCGAACGTGTAGCGGTGCACGTTGAGCAAGCGGTCTCGCTCCTGGAAGCGATACGCGAGCAACTCGCGATCGGACCAGACGAACAGCTCGTCCTCGTGCCAGCGTTCGAGAAAGCCGCTCCAGCTGCGCAGCCTCACGACTCGACCGGCGGCGTCGTACCCGTAGAGCTTCGCGTCCTTCGTGGGTGCGGGCTGGCGCGCGAGCTTCTTGCCGCGGCCGTACTGGTTGCGCTCGAAGTAGTACGGCTCGGGACTCCAGATGTCCCAGCTCGCCCACTGGCGCGACGCGACGAGCGATTCGCACCGCTTCACGAGCACACTCCGGTCTGCCTTCGCGACGAGGCTGGACAGCGCGGGTTTCACGGGCCGATGGTACGTCGGAGGCGACGTCCGTGGTGTCGAGAGCGTCCACGTGTCGCGCACAAGAGCTGGGCGTCGTCGCTGACGGGCTTACCGCTTCTCGGCGCGGTCTGGCCTTACGTCTTGCGCCGGCGGACGAGCGCGAGCGCGACGATGCCGACGAGGAGCGCCGCGCCGCGCGGTGATCCGCCGGCGTCGCAGCAGCCCGCGCCCTTGCCGCCGGTCGTCCCGCCGCCGGCGTCGATCGTGTCCCCGAACTCGGTGAGATTCGCGCCGTCGGGCGACTCGAAGATCGAGAAGGTCTGCGAGCAGCCCTGGTTGCCGCGCCGGTCGGTCGCGCACACGCGGTAGTGCGTATACGACGGGAGGTCGGGCGACGCCCACAGGTACTCGCCGATCCACTGCATATCGACCGAGGTGTCGGGCGGCGGCGCGGACTCGAAGTGCATGAGCGGCGCGGGGCCGTCGTACTCGATCCACACGCGCTGGTAGTCGTGGAGGTGCGAGGGCGAGAGGCGGTCGTGCACGCGCGCGCGGACGACGCCCTGGCCGCGGTTGAACGTCTTCTCGATCGCGATCACGGGCGGCTGGTTGTCGACGGCGACCATGGTGGTCGCGAGCTGGACCTTGTCGGGGAACGCGGCCTCGCCCTGGCCCTGGAGGAGATCGAGCCGGCCGTCGCCGTCGAGGTCGGCCGCGGCGAGGCCGAGCGTCGCCGGCGTATCGTTCGGGGTCGCGCTCGCCGACAGCGTGAACACGCCCTGGTTGTTGATCAGGAGCCGGTCGTCGCCGAGCGAGCCGACCAGCAGATCGGCGTCGCCATCGGAGTCGACGTCGAGCCACAGCGCGACGTTGTCGTCGGCGGCGGGGTTCGCGGCACCGGTCAGACGGGCCGCGGTCTCGTCCGCGAACACGCCCATGCCGTTGTTGATGAAGATGTGATCGCGGAACTGCGGACCGTCGTTGATCGTCGCGAGGTCGAGGTCCCCGTCGTTATCGATGTCCATCGGCTCGAAGTCGTAGTTGTTCGCGAAGTGCGGCAGCGCGTTCGGATCGTCGGTGAACGTCCCGGTGCCGTTGTTGCGAAACAGGTACGACGTCGTGCAGGTCTTGCACGCGATCAGCGCGTCGAGGTCCCAGTCGTTGTCGACGTCCACGAGCTCGACGTCCCACGACCACTTCACGAGCTGCGCGGGCATCTGCGTCGTGGTCACGTCCGTGAACGTGCCGGTGCCGTCGTTCTTGTAGAGCCGCGCGCGCCCGCCCTGATTGGTGCTCGGGTTCCCGGTGCCCCACTCCGCGAGCAAGAGGTCGAGGTCGCCGTCCCCATCGACATCGCCGGCCTCGAGATCGCCGATCGAGGTCAGCTGCTGCGGCAGCTGCGACGTCCCGTCGGTCCACGCCGTCGCACCCCGCACGTAGAGCTTCAGCTGGCTCTGATAGGCGCCGCCGGTGAGGATGTCGAGATCGCCGTCCTTGTCGACGTCGACCGCCTTGATCACGCGCGACAGGCCGGTGAAGCCGAGCACCGCCTGCGCGGAGATCTCGGTGCAGTGGGTTCCGGCGGTTCCCCAGCCGCCGTCGTTCTTCCACACGCGCGCGGGCTCGGGGGTTCCCGGAGACGAGTAGTTGCCGCCGTTGGCGACCAGCAGATCGACCTTGCCGTCCTTGTCGACGTCGGCGAGCTCGACCTTGTTGCTCCACTGTGCCGTCGACCCGATGCACTGCCCCGTCGCGTCGCTCCAGTGCTGTGCCCTGGCAATTCCAGGACTTGCCACCATCGCCACCAGCAGGACGAGCACCCGGTTCCGCACCATGCGAGAGACCTCATCACGACTCGATGCGCGAGGTGTGTGACAGCGCCCTGACAGTTGCTCGGACTGTGAATCCAGCGCTGCGTAGCGAACGCATCGAATGGAGAGGTGGCCTCAGGGGTTGTGGGACCCTCACCGCGCGTGCCGGCGTACCGTACCGGGCATGAGACGGCGAACGTTCCTGACGGCGGGGGGAGCGGGGGCAGCGGCAGTGCTGATCGGTCCGTGGATCCGGCGCTCGAGCGCCGCGAGCTTCGGCGAGTTCCCCGCGGGGACGACCAGCGTCCAGCTGCCCGACGGGCAGAAGGCGAAGAAGGTCCTCGAGGTGTTCCTCTACGGCGGCCTGTCCGCGTGGGAGACCCTCTACTTCGTGCGCGACTACGGGACGCCGAGCGATCCCGTGGCGCCGAACAGCCAGTACTACGCGCTGTCGCAGACGCAGGCGCTCTCGCAGTGCGGCGGCGTCGACGCCTCGGTGCCGCGTCCGTTCGCCACCGACGGCAACACCGCGATGGTGGAGCTCGGGCCGTTCGCGCACCGCCTGTACCAGCGCAGCGACATCACGGCCCGGATGCGCCTCGTCGTGCAGAAGCACAACCTCGAGCCGCACGAGGCCGCGGTGCCGATGGCGCTCACCGGACGCCCGGTCGGCCAGCCCAACGCCGCGGGGCTCGGCGCGCACATCCAGCGCGCGCGCATCGACGCGCGGGTCTCGCCCGGCCGCGCCTCGCCGTACTCGTACGTGTTCGCGACCGGAGGCATCTCGAGCGACAACGTCGCCGCGGCGGCCGCGTCGGGCACCCACCCCGGCGGTGCGCGCCCCCTCCTGATCAAGACCGACAACGCGGGCCGGTTCACGAACCTCCTCACGCGGCCCGCCGTCGGCAGCGGCCGGCCGCAGCACGACGCGCTCGTCGGCGCGTACCTCGATCAGTACAACGCGCGCCTCGTGTATCCCGAGCGCGGCCGCGTGCGCAGCGCTCGCACCGATGACTTCGCGGTCGCGTTCGAGACCACGAAGCGCTCCGGCTCGATCGCCAGCGTGCTCACGCCGGATCTGTTCCAGGAGCGGAACGGCACGTCGTGCGGCGTGACAGACCGCAGCCTGCCGCTGATGGGCCTCTCGGCCGCGCGCCACCTGCTGACCCACCCGACGGAGCCCGCGTCCTACGTGTGCGTGAGCGACACCGGCCTGTACGAGGCGTCGGGCGGCGGCGGCTACGACACGCACTCCGACAACTCCGTCGATACCGCGGTGAACTTCGACAACATGCTCCAGTCGCTGCTCGGCATGATCAACGCGCCGGGCGAGGCGGACCCGACGAAGATCTCGCTCGACGACACGCTCGTCATCCTCAACACCGAGTTCGGCCGCACGCCCGGCAAGCAGGGCATGACCGGGCGCAACCACTACCCGCAGGCGTACGTCACCGCGTTCATCGGCGGCCCGGTCACCAGCTCGTGGAAGGGCGTGGCCGGCGCGATCGGGCGCGACGGCAAGGCGAAGGACGGAGCGGCGACACCCGCGGAGAACCGGATGGCCGCGCTGCTCGCGCTCGGCATCTGGCCGTTCGCGCAGGAGGGCTTCAACGTCGCCGACACACCGAGCGCGACGAGCGAGCTCGCCGCCGCCCAGAGCGCGATGACCAAG
>JAEUJX010000339.1 GCA_016794545.1 Myxococcales bacterium | reverse complement strand
GATCCAGCGCTACCTCGACGGCGATCGCGACCAGGAGCGTCGGCGCGCGCTCGCGACCGAGCTCGTGGCCGAGGCGCGCACCGCGAGCGCGGCGGGGGAGCAGGCGAGGGCGCTGTCGGCCGCCGGGCGCGCGGCCGTGTTCGATCCGGCCTCGGCCGAGGCCGGGGAGCTGATCGTCGAGATGATCGTCGACAAGCAGACCCCTCCGCCGCCGGAGCTCGAGGAGGCGATGGTCGCCGACGAGCGGCGCACGGTCTCCGAGCGCAGCCGCCGCGCGGTGTGGCCATACCTGACGCTGCTGTGCCTCTTGCCGCTGTCGCCGTTCATGCACGTCCGGGACTGGGCGCTGTTCCTCGGGATCAATGCGGTGATCGGCGCCGGCGCGTTCATGGTCTGGCTCAACACGCGCCGCTACGTGCCGCACGCCCTGATGCTCGGCGCGCACCTCGTGGTGGCGGTGATGTTCACGCGCGTCGCGGGCCCGTTCGTCGTCACGCCGATCCTGATCGGCGCGATCCTGCTGTCGGCGAGCACGCTGCCCGACATGATCCGGCACCGCTGGCTCCTCGTCCTGTGGACCCTGGCCTGCGCGATGGTGCCCCTCGGGCTCGAGTGGGCGGGCGTGTTCGAGCGGTCGTGGCACATCGACACCACGGGCATGGTGTCGTATGGCACGGTGTTCCTGACCGGTCACCCGATCGACGCGGCGGTGCTCGTCGCCGGCAACATCGGCGGCCTGCTCGTGGTCTGCGTGTTCGCGCACCTGATCGGCAAGGATCGGCGCGACGCCCAGCGCCAGATGCAGGTACAGCTCTGGCGCTTCCAGCAGCTCCTGCCGCGTCAGCTCGGCTGACCGGTCACTTCGTGATGACGTAGATGATGCCGGCGGCGATGCCGCCGAGCACGATCAGCGCGCCGATCACGCGGCCCCAGCGGAGCTGCTTCTTGGGAGGTCCAACGGCCATGGTGAGGGAAACCTACACCTAATCGGGCGGCAGCGGATCGTCCTTGTCCCGGAACAGGCGCATGCGGACGCGCTCGTGCTGGCGCGCCTTGTACGCCTCGTGGCTCGAGGCGCCGCTCTCGTTGCGGATCGCGGTCGCCTTGTCGGCGATCTGGAACTCGGTCAGCACGAACACGACGTGACTGATGTCGGGCGGCATCTCGGCGCGCGGGATCAACCGCTCGATGCGCAGCGGCAGGTCGGCGACGAAGTTGATGATGCGGTACTCGGGGCCGGAGAACTCGTTGTAGGGGACCGCGGTCGACGCGCGGATCTTGCCGGAGTCGAGGCCGGCCTCCTCCTGCGCGCGGAGCAGGGCAGGGAGGTCGACCAGCTGGTTGACGCTCTCGCCCGGGACCACGTAGTTGAACGGGATCAGCTGGCGGGTCAGCGTGGCGAGCATCGGCACGAGGTCCTCGGCCGTCGGGACGATCAGCCGGAACCGCAGCTTGTCGTAGATGCTGGCGGCGAGCGTGGAGCGCTTCGCGAGGAGCTTGGTGATCGTCGAGTCGTGCGGCTTGCGCGACCACTCCCACTCGGCGAGCGGGGCGCCGGCCGCGCGCAGCTGCTCGACGACCTGCATCACCTTCAGCTCGATCTCGCGGAAGATCAGCTCGTCGGAGACCGACATCTTCAGCAGCGCCTGGCGGCCGTTGATGTGGTGGATGATGTGCATCACCTTCAGCACCACGCACGCCCACTTCTGGTGGGGGCCGTGGCTCGAGGCGACGAGGAACAGGTCCCGGGCGGGGAGGTCGGCCGCGACCTCGTCGGGGATGGCCATCGCGAAGGCCCGCGACAGGTAGTCGACCGCGTCGGACCGCAGGTCCTCGAGCCGGCCCAGCTCCTCCTCGGACTCGGGGTCGAACTCGTTGAGGCGCAGGAACCGGTCGACCTCCGCGTGGTCGATGTACGACAGCCGGTGCCAGTCGATCACCGACTCGCCGCGCAGGAGCAGGCGCACCGCGTCCACGTCGGCGAGGGTGAGCTCGTCGGTGCCGGGCGGCCGCGCGACGCGCGGCAGGACGGTGCTGACCACCTGCCCAGCTTACGCTCGGCGGCCAGGCTTTGTCAGGCGCAACGTGGCGGTGAACAGGCTAACCACACCCAGTCCAGCGAGCACGTTTCCGATCACTGCGAGCATTTGTACGACCTCTCTACCAAACGCGGCACACCCGCGTCTTGTTCCGGGCAACTTCCGTACACAATGATCGCTTCGTCCGCGTGACGAGTCCACTTTGTGAGCGACACTCCCGGGCGTGAGGTTCGAGTGCGGCCAGTGTGGCGCCGCGCTGTCGTTCGACGGCGTGCGCTCGACGCTCTGCCCGTACTGCGCGAGCCCGAGCATCGTCGAGCGGCCGGCCTCGTCGGAGAAGCCCGATCCGGTGTTCGCCTGCGCGTTCGCCGGGGACGCGGCGTGGGCCCGGGTCCGGCTCGACCGCTGGATCGGCCGGCGGATGATCGTCGCCGATCCCGCCCTGCGCCGCGCGCGGGTGGAGGACCTGAAGGGGATCTACCTGCCGGCCTTCCTGTACTCGGCGGTGGCGCGGACCGACTACTCGGCCTCGATCGCCGAGCACTACACGGAGACCGAGACCTACACGAAGACCGACGAGGACGGCACCAAGCGGACCGAGACGCGGCAGGTCACGCGCACCGAGTACCGCCCCCTGTCGGGCGAGCACCTCGGCTACGTCACCGACGTCATCGTCTCCGCGTCGGCCGGGCTCGACCACGACACGTTCGCCCGGCTCGAGCCGTACGACCTGCGCCAGCTCCGGCGCTACGCACCGGCGCTGGTCTCCGGGTTCATCCAGGAGGAGTTCTCCCGGGGCGCCGACGAGTGCCTGCGGGTGTCGCGGACGTCGGCCGCCGACGCCGTCGGCGACGAGCTCCGCAGGTTCCTGCCCGGCGACGGGTACGCCGACCTCGACTGGCGGATGGAGGTCCAGTGGGAGTCCCTCGATCCGGTGCTCGTGCCGGTCTGGGTGCTGGCGTTGCGCTACCGCCCGGACCGGCCGCCGGTCCGGGTCGTCATCAACGGTCAGACCGGCGCGGTCGTCGGCACGGTCCCGCTGTCGTGGTGGAAGCTCCTGTTGCTCGGCCTCGGCGCCGCGGCCGTGATCGCCGCGATCGTGCTGCTCGTCCTTTACCTCCGGGAGCCGCCGCCGGTATGAGCGCGGGCGCGACCTGCATCCGGTGCCGGGGCGCCCTCGAGGAGGGCGACCTGCGCTGCGCCGTGTGCGCGCTGCCGGTCCCCGCGCCGCCGGCCTCCGCGGAGCGCCACACGCGCGCGCAGGTCCTGCGCTGCACCGACTGCAACGCGGCGATCGCGTTCTCGCCGGCGCACCAGGCGCCGCGCTGCGCGTTCTGCGGCGCGACGATGGCGATCGAGCAGCTCGTCGATCCGCTCGAGGTCGCGACCGAGCGCCTGCCGTTCGGCGTCGATCGCGACGCCGCCGTCGCGTCGCTGCGCGGCTGGCTCCGGCGCCGCGGCTGGTTCGCCCCGAAGGCGCTCCACGACGAGGCGGTGCTCGAGTCGTTCACCCCGATCTCGTGGGCGGCGTGGGTGGTCAACGCGCAGGCCACCGTCGCGTGGACCGCCGACTCCGACGAGGGGGCGAAGCGCTCGGCCTGGGCGCCGCACGCCGGCCAGCTGCCGATGCGCTTCGACTCGCTGATCATCCCCGCCTCGCGCGGCCTCTCGCTCGAGGAGTGCCGCTTGCTCGTCCCGTACTACGACCTGCGGCGCAAGGAGCCCGTGCCCGCGGATGGCGACGAGGTCGTCGAGTCGTTCGACGCGCAGCGCTCCGCTGCGCGACAGCACGTGCAGCGCGCGATCGAGGCCTCCGCGCGCAACCGCGTCGAGCCGCACGTGCCAGGGCGCCGGCGGCGCAACGTCCACGTCGCGTGCCTGCTCCAGGGCCAGACCACGTCGCGGATCGCGCTGCCCGCGTGGGTGCTCGCGTATCGCTACCGCGGCGCGCCGTACCGCGCGATCGTCCACGGCCAGCGGCCGGAGGTGGTATTCGGTCGGTCGCCGCTCGACTGGACGAAGGTCGCGCTCGTCGCGCTCGCGGTGGTCGCCGTGGTCACGGCGATCGTGATCGCGTTCCTCGCCGCATGAACAAGCGCATGTCGACCTCGCACCTCCCGATCACGCCGAGCAGCGGCGCACCCCTCCTGCTTCTCCTCGTCGCCGGCAGCTGCGGCGATGCGGGGCCTGGCGACGGCGATCCGCCGGTCGCGTGCACCCCGCGCGTGCTCGGCATGGGCCGCGCGCCCGGCACCAACGAGCTGATGCCTGGTGCGCAGCGCCTGCGCGCGGCGGTCTCGAGCGATGGCATTGTTTGGACTCGCCTGCCCGACACCATCGCCGATCAGGCCGCGACACCGTCGCTGGTGCGCGCGCCCGGCGGGCCGCCGATGCTCTACATGACCGCGCACCAGGCCACCGGCGTGCAGGATGGGACCACCGTCGCGATCGGCACGGCCGACGGCACCTCGTGGACCCACTGTGCCATCGAGCGGGTAGGCTTCCCGCCAGGGCTCGGCGGCAGCGACCCCGACGTCGTCCTCGCCGACGACGGGACCTATCGGCTCTACATCACCGGCGGTGTCAACGGCGGGCGCATCGGGATCCATCATGCCGACAGTCCCGACGGCGTGGTCTGGACCTACGGTGGGGTGTCCTTCGAACGCAGTACCTCGATCCTCGACTCGATGACGTTCCGCTCCGGCGCGACCTGGCACCAGTACGCGCTCGACGGCACGTCGATCGCGATGGTCCACGGTACGTCGGCCGATGGCCGCACGTTCACGTTCGCAGACGTCTCGGAGCGAAGGCTCGGTGGGGCTCCGCATGTCCTCTCGCAGGCGGCGCTGGTCGAGGGCGCGATGCGGCTCTACGGTTTCGGGCCGCTCGGTCGGGAGATCCGCTCGTTCACGACCGACGACGGCAGCACCCTGGTGGAGGACCCCCGACTACTGCTGGCGCTCGAGGGCGCGCGCGCCGAGGAGAGCGGCTTCGTCAAGGACCCCGCGGTCACCGGACTCGCCGACGGCACCTACCTGATGGTCTATTCGACCGTGATCCCGTGACAGGTCGCCTGTCATCGCTTCCTCAACAGATTTCGCGACGACCACCAGCTCCACACGAGAAGCACACCCGCGACACGCGCGGTCCACCAGCCCCACACGGCGCGGGAGTCCTCGCCGCGGCCTTCGAGGACGAGCGCGAACGACGCACCGGCGATGCCGACGCCCGCGAAGATGAGCTGGTGGCCGAGCCGGTACATGAGCTGGGCCGGCGCCTCGATGTTCTTGAACTTCAGCGAGAGCTCGCCCGAGTGGGCGGCGCGCATGAACTTGCGGATCTCGGCGGGGAGCGCCGTGACCGACATGACGAGGTCCTTCGAGGTCTCGACGAGGAGCTGGGACCAGTCGCCTTCCTCGCCGAGCACGAAGCGCTCGAGGTAGGGGCGGATCACGGTCATCGGGTTGAGCGTGGGGTCGAGCTCGGTGCACAGGCCCATGAGCAGGAGCAGCGTGCGTTCGAGGACGATGATCTCCTTCGGGACGTGGAAGTTCTCGGACAGCTCGCGGAGCGAGATGTCCATGCGGCGCAGATCGGCGACCGACTCGAGGCCCTTCTGCGGATCGAACTTGATGTCCTTCAGGTTCAGCGAGTCGAGCGAGATGTTCTCCTGGAACTTCTCGTGGAAGTACTCGATCACCTGCTCGAACGTGTTCTCGTTCGCGCCGCGCGCGACGAAGCCCATCTGCTTCATCGCGCCGACGATGCGGCGGGTGTCGCGCATCAGCGCGCCCTGGATCAGCTCGATGATCCCCTGGCGGATGTTCGCGGGGATCTCGGCGACAGCGCCGAAGTCGAGGAACACGATCTGCGGCGGATCCTCGGGGTTCGGAGACGGACGGACCAGGAGATTCCCGGGGTGCGGATCGGCGTGATAGACGCCGTCGGTGAAGATCTGCTGGCAGTAGACCTCGACGACCTGGCGCGCGAGCTGGCCGCGGTCGAGGTTCAGCTTCTTCACGTTCTGCTTGTCGGTGATCTTGCAGCCGGTCTCGAAGTGCGTGACGAGGACGCGCGCGGTGGACAGCTCGTCGACGACCTTCGGGAACGCGACGTCGGTGCGGCCGGTGAAGTTCGCGGCGATCGTCCGCGCGTTGTCGGCCTCGGCGCGGTAGTCGAGCTCCTCCATGATGATCGCGCGGATCTCGCGGTAGAGCTCCTCGAGGCCCTGGTAGGGGATGAACCATCCGATGATCTTGAAGATGCGGCGCAGCGTGTTGAGGTCGCGCCGGACCATCTCCTCGACGTCGGGGTACTGGACCTTGACCGCGACCTTCTGGCCGCTCTCGAGGCGCGCGATGTGGACCTGACCGATCGAGGCCGAGGCGATCGGCCGCGTGTCGAACTGGGCGAAGATCTCGGACGGCTTCTTGCCGAGCTCCTCGCGCAGGCGCGCCTCGATGTCGGCGTACGGGCGCGGCGGGACGGCGTCCTGGAGCCCCTCGAGCTCCTTGCGGAACTCCTCGGGGAGGAAGTTCGTCATGATCGAGATCAGCTGGCCGACCTTGATGAACAGGCCCTGGAGCTCGACGATCGTGCGCTCGATGCGGCGCGCGTTCTTGAGGTTGACCGCGCGCAGCTTGTGCTCGATCCACGCGTCGGCATGGAACCGCGCGCGGAACCGGAGCCAGAGGTAGCTCCAGATCACGCGCCACGTGGTCCAGTAGGCGCGCCAGCTGCGGATCCGCATCGGAGGCCGCTTGGCCTCCTTCTGGTTCGAGTAGCGGCGGGACTCGTGGGCGAGGGTCGTCAGCGACTCCCCGGCGCCGGCGGCGGCGATCGGCTGCGAGTCGCGGAGGGGCGGCGGATGGTCCTCCGCCTCCTCCTCGTTCCGCGCTGGCTCCGCCATATGGGGAGGATACCTTGATCCTCGGGCGGATCGGGGGTACCCCCTGTGTATGGCCGCCGACGAGGACAGCTCCGACAAGCCCCCGCGCGACCGCGATCGCGACCGCGACCGCGACCGCGACGACGGGCTGCCGGAGACGATCCGGCAGCGCCTCGAGCACCTCGTGCCGGAGCTGGTCAAGAAGACCTTCGCCGCCGGCATGGGCGCCGTGTACTCGACCGAGGAGGGCATCCGCCGCCTCGCGCGCGAGAACCTGCCCGAGGTCGCCGGCTACATCGCCTCCTCGGCCGACGGTGCGAAGGACAAGGTGTTCGAGGTCATCGCGCGCGAGACCCGCGAGTTCCTGTCGAACCTGAACCTCACCGAGGAGATCGCGAAGATCCTCACCACGCTCTCATTCGAGATCAAGACCGAGGTCCGGTTCATCCCGAACAGCGAGCGGTTCACGGGCGCGGAGCCCGACGTGAAGGCCTCGGTGCGCCTCAAGCGCAACGACAAGCCCATGGAAGACAAGGACAAGGACAGGGATCGGGACAAGGACCGCGACGACGAGGACGACAAGGACGACAAGGACGACGGTGGCGGGGGCCGCGAGAGCCGCCCGCGGCTGCGGTTCTGGCGGCGCGGCGACTCGGGCCGCGGCGAGAGTGACGGGAACGACAACGGCGACAAGTAGGGTTGGCGCGCCGGCTCCCGGCGGGTGATAGAATTTCTCTCGATGGGCCGCATGACACCCGTGGTTGTGGGGGTCACGTTCCTCGCGGGCTGCGCGCAGCTCGCCGGGATCGAGGAGACCAGCGGTCCCGCCACGCCCGACCTCGCGACGCTCTCCGTCGAGCGCGTGTCGATCGGTGCGGCCATCGTCGTCGCGCCGCAGGACCTGTCCGCGAGCACGGCGCAGTACCTCGTGCCCGACGACACGGCCGAGGGCGGGCTCCTGCGTGTGGACACCGAGCTGGTCGCGAACGACACGTGGGGCGGCAAGGTCGAGGGCACGCCGCCGATCCTGTTCGACCTGCCGGACAAACCCGATCCGAAGAAGCGGCAGCTCGACCTCGGCGTGCGCGACGCGTTCATGTCGTTCACCGTGCTCGAGCACCCCAGCCCGGAGCCACCGCCGGGCACCGCGATGCTGACCGTGACCTCCACGCTGCCGTCGGCCTACGCCGCGACCGAGTCGCTCCAGGTGTACGTCGTCGGGACGTGGGCGCAGCGCGGGATCCCGACCGCGGACCTGCCGGTCGTGGGCGCGACCGCCTTCGGTCCGGTGACGTTCGCCTACGGCGCGATGAGCTCGATCACGCAGCGCCCGCTCGAGAAGATCACGGCGGCCGACGCGGTGCTCCTGCTCCGCTACATCGGCAACCGGCTGACCGGCGTCCTGGAAGCCGCGCCGTTCGAGCAGACCGGCAGCGACATGGTGATGGGCACGATGACGGCCGTGGCCGCGTCCGACACGCTCGACGTGATGGTCGGCCCTCCGGCCGCGGTCGCCGCGCGGTTCGCGCCGGCCCGGCCCGCCGTGCCGAACCTCTCGA
>JAEUJX010000325.1 GCA_016794545.1 Myxococcales bacterium | reverse complement strand
ATCGCGCTCGCGATCGTGACATCGGTGCGGCCGGCGGCCGCGTCGATCACGGCGCGGCCCATCCGGCCCGACGGACCGAGCACGCAGACCCGGGCCGTCATTACAGCAGACCCGACGACTTCATCTCGGTCTTGAGCTGCTCGACGAGGCCGGCCGTCGCGGGGACGAGCGGCAGGCGCACGTCGAGCGAGCAGCGGCCGAGCAGCGAGAGCGCGGCCTTGGTCGGCGCGGGGCTCGGCTCGGCGAACAGCATCTGGTTCAGCACGCGCAGCTCGAAGTGGCGGTGCCGCGCCCGCTCCCAGTCGCCGGCCTTCACGGCGTCCCACATGTCGCTCATCTGCTTCGGCGCGACGTTGCTGACGACCGAGATCACGCCGCGGCCGCCGCACGCGTAGAGCGGGAAGGTGGTGCCGTCGTCGCCCGAGAGGATCGTGATCTTGTCGCCGCACTTCGCGACGAGCTCGCTGCCGCGCACGAGGTTGCCGGTCGCGTCCTTGATCCCGATGACGTTGTCGAACTCCGCGAGGCGGACGACGGTGTCGGTGAGGAGGTCGCACGCGGTGCGCGTCGGCACGTTGTAGAGGATGATCGGCAGCTTCGAGACCTTCGCGATCGCCTCGAAGTGACGGAACAGGCCCTCCTGGTTCGGCCGGTTGTAGTACGGCGTGACGTGGAGCAGCGCATCGGCGCCGGCGTCCTCGGAGGCCTTGGTCAGCGCGAGCGCCTCGCTCGTCGCGTTGCCGCCGGCGCCGGCGACGACCGGCACGCGGCCGCGTGCGGCCTTGACCGTCGCCGCGATCACCGCGACGTGCTCCTCGACGTCGAGCGTCGCGGACTCGCCGGTCGTGCCGACAGAGACGAGGCCATCGACCCCGTTCTCGATCTGCCAGTCGACCAGTTTGGCGAGCGCGTCGAAGTCCACCCGTCCATCGCGGAACGGGGTCACGAGGGCGGTCAGGCAACCTTCGATCTTCGCGAGCTTGGCCATGGCTAGGTCCTCTGTATCTCTAACGCGCGCCGCATGGAAGCAATTCTGCGTCCAAGGCCGCGCGAGGACCGAACCCCACTCGGGGGGTTACTGCAGCATGACGCGCAGGAACCGACCACCTGCGTCGGGCGTGACCGCCGCCGGCGCGCCGAGGCCGGGCAGGTCGGGCAGGGCGATCGCCGTCGACGTGCCGAGCAGCTCCGCCGCCGTCCCGCCGATCTTCACGCCGATCGCGGTCTCGAGGGCGTCGTCGGGCCCGTCGTAGAGCTCGTCGAGGAGCACCACCTTCGAGCTGGTCTCGATCACCGTCGGCACCAGCTTGCCCGCCATCGGGACGAGGTCGAGCAGCAGCGTCAGGTTCACCCCGAACCGGAACACGCGCGTGCCCTCGAGCGAGATGTCGACCATCAGGTCGCCGAGCTCGACCTTCAGATCGGACGGGCCCATCGGCGTCGCGGTGACGACAGGCGGCAGCTCGGCGTCGACCGTGATCTGGGCCATGCTGGTCGAGAAGTGATCCTGTAGAGCGGGCACCAGGATCTGCAGCACGCTGATGTCCGTGTCGGGTGCGGCGCGCGACATGCCGCCGTCCTTCCACGCCGCGAACAGGAGCTGGCCGACCAGGTTCGCGTCGAGCAGCAGCTCCTTCGCCGGGACCTGCGGGACCGCGCCGTCGATCTGCGGCGTGCCCGGCGCCTCGCGCGTGCCGGCGCCGCTCGCCTGCGCCGCGATCCGCGCGACCAGCGTGCTGCCGACCTTGTCGAGCCCGCCGAGGCAGAGGTGCATCGCGACCTGCTTGCCGAGCAGATCCAGCGTCGACGTCTTGTCGAACACCGAGATGTTCGCGAGCTTCGCGCCGAGCATCTGGTTCGCCTTCTGACCGACCTGGCCGACGAGCTGGTCGTGTGCCTCCTGCTTCTTCGAGCCCGAGAACGCGTCGACCATCCAGTTCTGGAGCGGCCCACCGGTGCCCCACACACCGAACTGCCAGCCGGCGATCGTCACCTGCGGCGTGGTGTGGTCGAACGCCGTCAGGCAGGTCGCGCCGCTGGCCTTCGGCGTCAGCCGCGTCCAGATGTCGATCGTGCCGGCCATCTCGCCGGCGAGCGGGATCATCCGCAGCAGCCCCTGGCACTCTCCCTCGAAGTAGACATAGAGGTTCGGGACGCGGATGTGCAGCCACAGGTTGCCCTGGTCCTGCTTGAGCTCGACCGCGACCGTGCCCTGGCGCGCCTGCACGGGCCACGTCGCGCACTGGCTGTCCTGCGAGAGGTACGGCCGCGCGAGGATCTCGGCCGCGACGTTGACGTCGGCCGCCTGACCCGCGATGCCGCTGCTCATCGAGGCGAGCAGCGCGTTGTCGAGCACGAGCGACGCGGCCTTCGTGTTGTGCTCGCCATCGGCGAGGAACCGCGACGCGAGCAGCGTGCGGTCCGCCTTGCGGACGTGGCCGCTCGCGTCGGTCACCCGGATCGCCACCGGCGTGAGACCAGGCGTCATCGGCAACGCGACGTCGGCCGCGAACGCGCCATCGGCATCGAGCGGTGCATCCGCGCCCGCGATCGTCACCGACGCGACACCGTCGCTCGCCCGCGCGACGCCCGCGACCGGCCAGGTCGCGGAGTCCACCGGCTGCACGAACCGGTCGGTCCCGGCGAGGTCGACGTCGATCGTCCAGCCCTTCGGGTCCGGCGGGAGCTCGTCCTCGCCCTCGTCCTCCGCCGTGGTCTTCCCCGAACATCCGATGCTGGCGCACAGTGCCAGCGCGATCGATGCGAGCGCACGCATGAGACCTCCTCGCCGATCGGAGTACACCGGTTGCTGACGAGGAGTCAACAACAGTTGACTGACCGTCAGCAACGGCGCGCCCGCTCCGCGATCGCCTGGTCGCTTCGCCCCGCGCGGCCACGTCGTGCCGCCCTCAGTTGACGGCTTCGCAGCGGGAGCCGTCGGGGTGCGCGTCGACGTGGGCCTCGCACAGGGCGGCCGACGGGAACGCGTGCAGCTGGGGCCCGACCGCCCGGACGAAGGCCGTGCGCTGGGCCGTGCAACCCTGCGAGCTGCCGAGGACGTAGCGGTCGAGCTCGTACTGGGCGGCGCACTCCCTCGGGGTCCGCGCGCAGCTCCCGATGCGATGCGCCGGGTCGGCGCTCGCGAAGCAGACCCAGCCGCGCCCCTTGGGCAGGAGCGCCCGGTCGAGCTTCGGGCGCTCGACCTTGCCGACGATGGTGCACGCGGAGACCTCGCCGGCCGCGAGCAACAGGTCGTCGCGGTACGCGTTGCACGCGACGCCGGTCGCCGACGCGGTGTAGCCCCAGCCGTTGTCGTCCTTGAACGTCAAGACGAGCGCGGTCGGGCGGTCCTTGCACTTGGTACCGCGCAGCCCGCCGCGCCGGGCCAGCTCCTCGCAGGCGGCGACGGTGCGCACGCACTGCGGACGGGCGCCGCGCGGCGCGGGCGTCGGCAGCTCGAGGCACCACCAGGTCTTGCCCGGCGTGATCGCCGCCGTCGCGAGCTTGGCCGGCGGGGGAAGCCGCTTGCCGATCTCCTCGCAGTAGCCGATCGACGCGTACGCCTTGGCCGCGACGAGGCCGCGGCGCAGCGCGAGGCAGCCGTCGTCGTCGGGCGAGGCGAGGAACCGCCACGCGGTGCGCGCCGGATCGTAGTACGTGAGCACGCTCGCGATCGCCTGGGCCTGGCAGTCGGTCATCGTCGCGGGCGCGGCGAGCGTCGCGCGCGTCGCCCGGCACGCGGCCTCGGTGCGCTCGCAGCGGGCCGGCTCGATGCCCGGCGCGTTCGGGTCCTTCGCGTGGAAGCACGACCAGTCATGGCCGTAGGGCACGAGGTCCTTCGGGAGCTTCGGCGGCGACG
>JAEUJX010000271.1 GCA_016794545.1 Myxococcales bacterium | reverse complement strand
GTCCCTTCAGCTGCCAGTACTGAAACGACTGCTTGAGCGCGATCTCGACGGCCGTCGAGCCCGAGTCCGAGTAGAAGACGCGGGTCAGTCCGCGCGGTGCCGCGGCGACGAGCTCGGCCGCGAGGCGAATGCCAGGCTCGTGCGTGAGCCCGAGGAACGTCGAGTGCGCGAGCTTCGCGGCCTGCTCGGCGAGCGCACGATCCAGCACCGGATGCCGGTGGCCGTGCACGTTGCACCACAGCGAGCTGACGCCATCGAGATACCGCCGACCCTGCTCGTCCACGAGGAACGAACCCTCGCCGCGCGCGATCACCAGCGGATCCCACTCCGCCTGCTGCGTGAACGGGTGCCAGAGGACGCGCTGGTCCAGATCTGCCAGCTCGCTCACATCACATAACGCAGCGCGTCACGCACCAAACGCCCTGCCCTTTCCAGCTGTTGAATGGTGTGGCCGGCGGCGAGGCCGAGTCGCAGGCGGGAGGTTCCCGGAGGCACGGTCGGCGGTCGGATCCCCTGCACGAGCACGCGCTCTGCGAGGAGGCGCTCCGACAGCGCCATGGTCGCGCGGTCCTCGCCGACGACGATCGGCGCGATCGCGCTCTCCGGTGCTCCGCCCGCGCCCGGCACGAGCTCGCGAAGCAGCCGCGCGTTGCGCGCGAGCGTGCGCCGGCGATCGTCCCCCTCGGATCCGCGCACGATCTCGATCGCGGCGCGCGTCGCCGCCGGAATCGCCGGTGGCAGTGCCGTCGAGAACACGAACGGCCGCGCGCGATTCCAGAGCAGCTCCGCGACCGCTTTCGTCGATGCCGCAAAGGCACCGAACGTCCCGAGCGACTTACCGAAGGTTCCAACGATCACGTCGGGGACAACGCCGGCGACCGCGCACAGTCCCCTGCCCTGTTCGCCGTGCGCGCCGACCGCGTGCGCCTCGTCGACGATCAGCGCCGCGTCGTACTTGGTCGCGAGCGCGCGCAGCTCGACGAGATCCGCGATGTCGCCGTCCATCGAGAACAGCGACTCGGTGACGATGATGCGGCGACGACCGCGGTTTCCCGACGAGGACAGCAGCGCTTCGAGCGCGCCGAGATCGCGATGCGGGAACACGTCGACGTGCGCGCGCGACAGCCGGCAGCCGTCGATGATCGACGCGTGGTTCAGCTCGTCCGAGAAGATCCGATCCGACGAGCCGGCGACCGCGGTCAGCACGCCGACGTTCGCCGCATATCCCGTGTTGAACAGCCGCACGCCGGTGCAGCGCATCCAGTCCGCGACATCGCGCTCGAGCGCCGCGTGACTCGCCTGCGTTCCCGTGATCAGCCGGGAGGCGCCGGCGCCGAACCCCTCGCGCTCCATCGCCTGTGTGGCCGCCGACACGAGCCGCGGATCGGCGGCGAGCGACAGGTAATCGTTCGAGGAGAAGTTGTCGAGCTCGACGCCCTCCACCACACACGTCGGCCCCGTGGTGCCCTCGATCACGCGCGGCGTTCGCAGCCTGCCCGCGGCGTCGAGCGCTTCGAGCTCCGCGCGCGCATCGTCGTCGAGGGACATCGCGCGCGGACCATAGCCGACGACCCGAAGAAGATCGACACTCGCGAGCGACGTCGCCGAACAGTCTTCGGCGGTCTCCCGTCAGCGCCCGGGCGCGAACGGGTGGCCCGTCCCCCATTCTTTGTCCGGCCGACCCCTCGGGCGACGCCAACACTTCGCGCCACCTCGATGACACGTCAGGTATGCGTTGCCCGTTTGCATCTGCGTTCGCGAACCCGGTTCCAAGCGCCCTCGCCGTCTGCTTGCTCGTCGGGGTTCCGGTGACGATCGCAACCGCGGAACCGAAGGTGGTCGCGTCACGGCAGGCGAACACCACCGAACCAGAGCCGCGGATGCCGATCGTGACGCTGCGCCCTGCCCCGGCCGGCACGGCGATCCTCGACGTGATCGGCCCCGGCGACTGGTGCTCGGGGCTGTGGACAGCGGCCGAGAGCAAGCGCGAGCTGATCTTCGGGCTCTCCCGCGACCGCAGCCGCGCGATGGGCGGCACCTGCGCGCTGCGGCTGACGGTGACGGGGCTGTCCGCGGGTCGCTGGACGTTTCACATCGGCACGGCGCGGATCGCCGTGGCCGTCCGCTGAGGGCGGCGCTACTTGCCGATGCAGAACCGCGCGAACAGCTCGTCGAGCACACGCTCGCCGACCTCGAGACCACGGAGCTGCGCGAGCGCGGAGGTCGCGGTGCGAAGCTCGACGGCGACGATCTCGGGCGGCGTCTTCTCGACGCGCGCGGCGATCGCGGCGGCGAATGCGGCGCGCGCGGTAGCGGCGAGCGCCTGCTGGCGCGCGGTGGTGACGAGCGGCTGCTCGGCCCCCTCGCGATCGGCGACGCCGGCGATCTCGAGGACGCGCGCCTTCAGCTCCGCGAGCCCCGCACCGGTGGTCGCCGACGTGACGAGCGCGCCGCGCGCGTCGTCGCCGCCGACGAGCAGATCGCCCTTGCTGCGGACGACGAGCGCGCGTGCTCCAAACCGCGCGCCGTCGTCCCACGGCGGCGTCCCGTCGTTGACCACCACGACCACATCGGCCTCGGCCACGCGAGCCTCGCCGAGCGCGATGCCGCGCTGCTCGATCGGATCGGTGGTCGAGCGCGTGCCCGCGGTGTCGATCAGCGTGACGGCGACGCCGTCCCAGACGCCGGCCACCTCGAGCCAGTCGCGCGTGGTGCCGGGGTCCGCCGCGACCAGCGCGCGCTCCTTGCCGACCAGCGCGTTGAGCAGCGAGGACTTCCCGACGTTGACCGGCCCGACGAGCGCGACCGAGATGCCGTGCGTGACGGCGCGGCCGTGGCGGAAGCCGTCGGCGAGCCGGGCGCAGCCGTCGCGGAGCGCGACGAGCTCGCCGTCGATCCACGGATCGGCCGCGGGATCGAGGTCCGCCTCGGGGAAGTCGATCCAGCCCTCGAGCTCGGCGAGCAGCGCGAGCGCGGACTTCTCGATCGCGGCGACCTCGCCACCGAGCCGGCCGCCGAGGTTGGCCTGGGCGAGCCGCCACGCACGATCGCTGCCGGCGTGAATGACCTCGAGCAGCGCCTCGGCGCGGATCAGGTCGAGCTTGCCGTGGGCGACCGCGCGACGCGTGAACTCGCCGGGCTCGGCGACCCGGGCGCCGCGCGACGTGACGGCGGCGAGCAGGGCGCCGAGGTTGTGCGCACCGCCGTGGCCGTGGAGCTCGGCGACGTCCTCGCCGGTGAAGCTCGCCGGTGCGCGCATCGCGAAGGCGAGGACCTGATCGACGCGCTCGCCGGCGGTGTCACGCACCCAGCCGAGCCGCACGGTGCGCGTCAGCGCGTCGGGCGCGATGCCGAGCGCGGCCGCCGCGATCGCGATCGCCTGCGGGCCCGACAGCCGGACGATGCCGACACCACCGGCGCCGGTCGCCGTCGCGATCGCGGCGATCGTATCTGTCGCGTCGGCGGCGAGCAGGGCAGGGGAGCTCACCCGGCGGCGGGCGCCGGGCCATCGGCAGCGGCGGGCACGATCAGGATGTGGCGGTCCTCGCCCTCACCTTCGCTGCGCGTCGTCAGGCCGGGGATCTCGGCGATCGCCATGTGGACGATGCGGCGGTCGTGCGCGGTCATCGGCTGGAGCTCGACGATCTGCTTGGTCTGCAGCGCCTTCTCCGCCATGCGCTGGCCGAGCGAGCGGAGCCGCTCGATCTGCTTGTCACGGAACCCGCCGGCGTCGACGACCAGCGGCTTGGTCTTGTCGCCGGTGCGGTCGCGATAGACGACCTTGTTCACCAGGTGCTGGAGGGCATCCATCACGACGCCACGGCGGCCGATCACGAGCTCCGAGTCCTTGGTCTGGATCTCGAGCGTCGTGCGGTCCTTGTCGTCCTTGATGTCGATATCCGCCGCGATCCCCATCCGCTCGAGGACACCCAGCAGGAACTCGCTCGCCTTCTCGGCGAGATCTTCACGTTCAGTCGCAGTGCTCATTCGTGACTCCGTCCTACCTCCGCCGCTTCTTCTTCTTGCGCGGGCGGGGTGCTGCCGACGGCGTGCTGACGGCAGCCGACTCGGCTGCCTCCTCGCCATCATCATCGCTGGCTTCGACCGACTCGGCGTCGATCACGGGCTTGGCCACCGGCTTCGCCGGCGCGCCATTCTTCTTGCCGGCGGCCTTCTCGGCCGCCTTCTCGGCCGCGGCTTTCTCGGCGTCGACGGCGTCCTGGTTCGCCTTCATCTTCGCGACCAGCGCGAGGCTCTTCTTGTCGAACTTGTTCATCCAGATCGAGTGCAGGGCGCTCAGGACGGTGTTCGTGAAGATGTAGAGCGTGAGGCCGGACGGGAAGAAGAACGACATGACGCCGAACATCAGCGGCATGCCGTACATGATCATCTTCTGCTGCGCCGACGTTCCGGTCTGCGGCGTCAGGCGCGCCTGGAGGAACATCGTGATCACGAGGATCACCGGCAGCACGTGCGTGGGATCCGGCGCGGTCAGGTCGTCGATCCAGCCGGGGATGAACGGCTGCATGTAGAGCTCGCCCGCCGACGACAGCATGCGGTAGAGCGCGAGCCAGATCGGCATCTGCATCAGGATCGGCAGACAGCCGGCGATCGGGTTGACGTTGTGCGTCTTGTAGAGCGCCATCGTCTCCGCCTGGAGCCGCTGGCGGTCGCCCTTGTACTTCTCCTGCAGCGCCTTCATCTGCGGCGTGAGGGCGGCCATCGCCTTCATCGACCGCATCGACTTCGTCGTCCAGTACAACGTCGCCGCCTTGACGAGGAACGTCAGCAGGATGATCGCGATGCCCCAGTTCCCGAAGAACGCGTAGAACTGCTGCAATAGCCACAGCAGCGGCTTGCCGATGAAACCGAACCAGCCGAGGTCGATCGTCTCCTTGAAGCCGGGCGACGGCTCCAAGCCCGAGGCGGCGTCCGCCTTGTCGAGGCTCGTGTAGTTCTTCGGGCCGAGGTACGCGACGATCTCGCGCACCATCGGCGGATCGCCCTGCTTGACCTGCATGACCGGCGTGTAAAGCAGATCGGTCCGCATCATCCCCTTCGGGTCCTCGGGGAACGTGTGCTTCTCGACCTGGTACTCGTTCGCCTTCGCGGCCTGCGGCGCGTACGCCGCGAGCAGGTACGGGTGCTCGAAGCCGGACCACGTGACAGGCGTCTGGAACCGCGGCCACTCGATCACGTCCTCGACCGGCGTGTGGAGGATCTCGCCGTCGGAGTACGTCGAGCTGAACCACGCGCGCGCCATCGACTGGCTCGACCCTCCCTTGTCCGCGGTCTCGGGGTTCTGGTACGCGAACGCGGTGACCGCGAGCTGCTGCGTCGCGATCTTGCCGGCCGGCACCTTGAACTGCACGGTCAGCTTCATGCGGACGAGGAAGACGTCCGGCTGGATCGTGAACACCTTCTGCACGTCGAGCGTGTCGGTCGAGAGGGTGTAGTGCACCTCGGTGTCGGACACCTTCGTGCCCTTCCACTCGGCGCCGCGCGGCAGCACGTACGTGGAGCGCGCGAAGTCGACGATGAACGCGCCGGTGTCGGGCTTGCCCGGCAGGAGCTCGCCCTTGGTCTCGTCGCGCTCGTAGCGCGGATCGGCGAGCTTGAACGAGACGAGCGCGCCGTTGTAGCTCGAGAACGTCGCGGTGAACTTGCCCGGGAACGCGAGCGAGATCTTCTGCTCGGGCGAGCGCGGCGCCTCGGCCAGCGCCGGCGTCTTGCCGCCCGTCGGCGCCTCGGTCGACGATCCGACGACCGAGCGCGGCGCGACCGGCGCGGCGATGTTCGCGCCCGAGCCGTCCGCCGGCTTGTCGTCGGGCTTTGGCCCGAAGAACCGGTTCCACACCAGCATGAACGCCAGCGCGACGACGACGGCGAGCAGCAGACGCTTTCCTTGATCCTGCATCAGTGCTGCTCCTCGCAGACGTGCCCGTTGACCCGGTGAGAGGTGGGCGGGGAGACGGGGTGATACCCGCCGTGAAACAGCGGATTGCAGCGGAGGATCCGCCCGACCGCCATCGCTCCACCGACCACGATCCCGCGGGTCTGCACCGCCTCCATCGCGTACTCGGAGCACGTCGGGAGGTAGATACAGCTCGGCGCGCGCTTCATCGGCGAGAGCACGAGTCGGTAGAACCGCACCGGCAAGAGCACGAGCTGGATGAGAAGCCGGTGGAGCCGGTGGATGCTGGTCATGAAAGTTGCCGCAGGATCTTCGTCAGATCGGGCGCGAAGTCGCTGGGGTGAAGCTGCCGCGCCGCCGAGTCCTTGGCAACCAGGACCATGTCCCAGCCTGTAGGCACCCAGCCATGCGTGCGCAACCACTCTCGCAACATGCGCTTGATTCGATTTCGGACGACCGCGTTCCCCACTTTCTTGGTGACGGTGATGCCCAGCCGTCCGACGAGGTCGGGGGCTGGACGTTTCCGAGCGATCGCGAGGACGTGGCGACCGTGCAGCTTCGTACCGTCGGACTGCACCGCCAGGTACTCGGCGCGTTGTCGCAGCCGGGACTCCTTGGTGATACCGAGCGGCCGACGGGCCACGTGCGCGCGACCTACTTCTTCGCGGCCGTGACCGAGATGCGCTTGCGGCCCTTGGCGCGACGACGGCGCAGAACCTCGCGGCCCCCCCGGGTCTTCTTGCGGGCGCGGAAGCCGTGCGTGCGCTTGCGGCTCTTGTTGTGCGGCTGATAAGTACGCTTCACGGTTCGTCTCCGGGTCCGGGGCTCTTAGAGGAGCGGGATCGATACAGAACCGCCCCCGCGAAGTCAAGCAGCCGCCGTTCCGACGAGGAAATGGGCGCCCGAACGAGGCCGAAAACCGCCCTCGGAGCCGGTGACAGGACGGTCGCGTCCGGAGTTCACTTGGCGACGTTTTCAGCTTGCAACCCGAAATCGGAAACTGCTACCACGTCACGGTTTCTCGCCTGTGGATAAGCCAGAAAGGGTGGCCACGGGTGAGCTCCAGAAGTCCATGTGGATAACTTCTGGATTGGTTGTCCTTTGCCTGTGATCTGACCTCCGTAAATGCTCGAACACGCAGGACAAAGTCCTGGAGACAGGGGAATGACAGTACAGCTGATGTGGGACGAAGCTGTCGGGCGCGTGAAGTCGCGATTGGCGCCGCAGAACTACGAGATGTGGCTGCGCCCGATCGAGGTCCGGACGTTCTCGGGGAGCGTGCTCCGGTTGCGGGCCCCGAACAGCTACGTTCGCACCTGGTTCGAGTCGAACTTCCTCCGGACCGTCCTGGACGAGCTGCAGGAGCTCGGCCACGCGGAGATCGAGGTCGAGTGGGATCCGGATGGGGAGCGGGAGCTGTCCCTCGACCAGCCGGCGCAGCTCGAGGCCGCCGCCTCCAACCCCGCGATCGAGGTCCCCGAGGTCGCCGCGCCTGTCACCGCCGCCGCTCCTGTCACCGCTGCCGTGCCCGAGCCGCGGGTCACCGCACCCGCGGTCATCACCGCGCCCAGCCCGCCGCGCGACGAGGACGTCATCGTCGCGCCCGAGGCGGCGTCGCTCAATCCTCGCTACAACTTCGAGACGTTCGTCGCCGGCCCCTCGAACCAGCTCGCGTTCGCCGCCTCGCAGGCCGCGGCGTCGAGCTACCCGCCGAAATACAACCCGGTGTTCATCTGCGGCGGCGTCGGCCTCGGCAAGACGCACCTCCTCCACTCGATCGGTCACCAGCAGCTCGCGAACCGCCCGGGAGCTCGCATCGTCTACCTGTCGAGCGAGCGGTTCATGAACGAGTACGTGCAGGCGATCCGCACCGGGCGGATGCACGACTTCCGGCGGAACTACCGCGAGGGCATCGACGTCCTCTTGATCGATGACGTCCAGTTCCTGGCCGGCAAGGAGAGCACGCAGGACGAGTTCTTCCACACGTTCAACGCGCTCCACGAGAACCACAAGCAGATCGTGCTGACCGCCGACCGCAAGCCGCACGAGATCAGCGACATCGCCGATCGACTGCGCACGCGGTTCGCCTGGGGGCTCCTCGCCGACATCGAGCCGCCCGAGCTCGAAGTCCGCATCGCGATCCTGAGGAAGAAGGCGGCCTCCGAGGCCGTCCCGCTCCCCGACGACGTCGCGCTCTACATCGCCTCGTCGATCAAGAGCAACGTCCGCGAGCTCGAGGGAGCTCTCATCCGGCTCGCCGCGTACGCGTCGCTGTCCAAGCGCCGCATCGACCTCGAGTTCGCGCAGGAGACCCTCGGCGCGGCGATCACGCGCCCCCGCGAGATCATCACCGTCGAGAGCGTCATCAAGAGCGTGGCGAGCTACTACGGCCTCAAGCCGAGCGACATCAAGAGCGAGCGACGCCACAAGTCCGTCGCGACGCCGCGGGCCGTGGCGATGTACCTGTCGCGCCACCACACCAAGGACAGCTACCCGGACCTCGCCCGAGCGTTCGGCGGCAAGCACCACACGACGGTCATCTCGGCCGTCCAGAAGATCATCGAGCGGCTCAAGGACGACGCCTCCCTGCGCTCCGAGATCCACGCGATCGAGTCGATGATCCTGCGATGACGGCCCCTGTGCGTAACCCTGTGCGCCCGGCTGTGGCCACCATGTGGAGCGATTCCTCGTCGGAGTTGCCCACAGGTTTGCTGCATGGCATCCACCGCGGGACGCCCATGATCCGCGGGGTGTCAGACGAGACGATTACTGTGGCCGCGCGGGGGCTTGTCGAGCTATCCACAGCATCCACAGGCCCTGCTGATCTCTACTTCTAAAAAGATCTAAGAGATCTCTTAAAGAGTAAGAGAAGACGAGAACGAAGAGAACGACGAGACGAAGGTCGAGGACGACATGGAGATCCGAATCGCAAAGAACGAGTTCCTGCGCGGACTGCGCCTCGCGCAGGGCATCGCCGATCGCAAGAGCACGATGCCGATGCTCGCGAACGTCCTGCTTCGCACGCAGGGCAAGAACCAGCTCCTCGTCGCAGCGACCGACCTCAACGTCTCGCTCACCGCCGAGCTGAAGAGCAGCAACACCGGAGAAGGCGGCATCACCCTCGGTGCCAAGAACCTCTACGAGCTCATCGCGAACGCTCCAGGCGACGAGGTCACGCTGAAGAAGGCGGACAACCACTGGGCGGAGATCAAGAGCGGGAAGGTCTCCTATCGCATCGTCGGCATGCCCGACCGTGACTTCCCGAAGGTGCCCGACCACCGCGAGGCGAGCTACGCCACGCTCGAGAGCGCGGTGCTCCGCGAGATGATCGAGCGCACGCTCTTCAGCGTCTGCAACGACGAGACGAGGTTCCACCTGAACGGCGTGTACTTCGAGAGCGACGGCAGCAAGAGCCGGATGGTCTCGACGGACGGTCACCGTCTCAGCAAGGTCGAGCGCACCATCGCGAACGGACCGAAGCTGTCGGCGGGAGTGATCATTCCCAAGAAGGGATTGCTCGAGATCCGCAAGGTCCTCGACGCCGGTCCGTCGTGCAAGATCGCCATCAAGACGCCGCACCTGTTCCTCGTCCAGGACGACATCGCCATCGCGGTGAAGCTCATCGACGCGCAGTTCCCGCCGTACGAGCAGGTCATCCCGAAGGAGCACAAGAAGGTCATCACGGTCGACCGCCTGCGCTTCATCGATGCGCTGCGCCGTGCCCAGCTGATGTCGTCCGAGACGCGCGGCGTGAAGGTCGCGGCGAACAAGGAAGGCATCACCATCACGAGCGACAACCCGGACCTCGGCGAGGTGCGCGAGGAGATGGAGGCCGAGTACGCGGGCGACAACATCGCTATCGGCTTCAACCCGAAGTACGTCGTCGAGCTGCTGTCGCAGATGTCATCGGACCAGATCACGATCTCGCTCGGTGGTGAGCTCGACCCGGGGCTGTTCAGGCCGCTGACGGGCGACGACTACCTCGGCGTCGTGATGCCGATGCGGATCTGAAAGCGCGCCGTGCGGGTCTTCACGCTCGTCGCCGACGGGGTGAGGAACCTGGCGCGGCTACAGCTGTCGCCGCGCGAGCGGTTCAACGTGTTCGTGGGCGACAACGGGCAGGGCAAGACCAACCTGCTCGAGGCCATCTACACCATCGCCACGCTGCGCTCGTTCCGGACCTCGAAGCTCTCGGACCTGGTCGCGTTCGGCGCGCAGGAGGCCCGGCTGGGCGCCCGCGTGGTCAAGGACGAGCTCGTCCGCGTCTACGAGGTCGAGCTCGCGCCGGGCTCGAAGAAGGTCCGGCTCGACGGCAAGGCGCCGCGTCCGCTCTCCCGCTACTTCGGCGGCTTCAACGTCGTCGTGTTCACGCCCGAGGATCTGGCGCTGCCGCGCGGCTCGCCAGGAGACCGGCGCCGGTTCCTCGACCGGGGCGTGTTCAACGACGAGCCGTCGTACCTCGTGACCGCGACCGACTACGACAAGGTGCTGAAGACGCGCAACAGCGTGCTGAAGCAGGCCGCGCAGGGCACGCTCGGAGCGCGGCAGGCCGAGGAGCTGCTCTCGGTCTACGACACGCAGCTCGCGGGGCTCGCGGTGAGCGTCATCGCGGCACGCACGCGCTTCCTCGAGCGAATCGGTCCCGAGATGGCGCAGGCGTTCTCCGCGATCACGCGCACCGGGCTCTCGGCGAGCGCACGCTACGTCTCGAAGCTCGTCGGTCGGTCCGCCGAGGAGATCGAGCAAGGGATGCGCGAGGGTCGCGTGAAGGATCTCGCGACACAATCGACCCAGCTCGGTCCCCATCGCGACGACGTGATGCTCGAGCTCGAGGGCCGCGAGGCCGGCAGCTTCGCGTCACAGGGCCAGCTTCGCGCGATCATGCTCGCGTGGAAGACGGCGGAGCTCGAGGTGCTCGGCCGCGCGCACGGCGATCAGCCGATCCTCCTGCTCGACGACGTGTCGAGCGAGCTCGATCCGGCGCGCAACGAGTACCTCTTCGAGCACCTCGCGACGCTCGCGGGACAGTGCTTCATCACGACGACCTCGGGCAGCCACGTGCTGCTGTCGCGCGATCGGGCGGATTACCGCATCCAGGGTGGACAGATTCTCGAATGAATCCGGACGCTTGATCTGTCTCGAAAGCCCCTGGGATCGCTTCTTTTCAGGCACCTGGCGTGGTACCACATCGGGCGCGGTAACGAATGGCGGATCCTACTGGAACTTCGGCTACTTCGGACACCTACGATGCCGGGTCGATCGGCGTCCTCAAGGGGCTCGAAGGTGTGCGCAAGCGTCCGGGCATGTACATCGGTGACACCGATGACGGCACGGGCCTCCATCACCTCGTGCACGAGGTCGTGGACAACTCGGTCGACGAGCACCTCGCCGGTCACTGCAACCGCATCGACGTCGTCATTCACGTCGACAACTCGGTGACGGTCGAGGACAACGGCCGCGGCATTCCGACCGACATGCACCCGATCGAGGGGCGCAGCGCCGCCGAGCTGGTGATGACCTCGCTGCACGCCGGCGGCAAGTTCGGCGGTGGTGGCTACAAGGTCTCCGGTGGACTTCACGGCGTCGGCGTCTCCGCGGTCAACGCGCTGTCCGACTGGCTGAAGCTCGAGATCCGGCGCGAGGGCAAGGTGTGGTTCCAGGAGTATCGCGCCGGCATTCCGGTGGCGGACCTGCGCCAGACCGGCGTCACCGAGCGCCGCGGCACGAAGACCACGTTCCACCCCGATCCGACGATCTTCAAGAACGTCCTCGAGTTCAGCTTCGACACGCTCGCGCAGAAGCTCCGCGAGCTCGCGTACCTCAACAGCGGCCTGACGATCTGCATCCATGACGAGCGCACCGACCGCAAGGCCGAGTTCGCGTTCACCGGCGGCATCGCGACCTACGTCGCCGACCTCAACGCGAACAAGACCCTCGTCTCCGAGGTCATCTACTTCTCGTCGACGTTCGCGCAGGGCACCCCCGAGGAGTGCGTGGTCGACGTCGCGATGCAGTGGAACGACAGCTACTCCGAGCTGACGACCTGCTTCACCAACACGATCAAGAACCGCGATGGCGGCACGCACCTGACGGGCTTCCGCCAGTCGATGACGCGCACCATCAACAACTACGCGAACGAGTACAAGCTGCTCAAGGACGCGAAGAGCGGCATCTCCGGCGAGGATCTGCGCGAGGGCCTGACGGCGATCATCTCGGTTCAGGTCGGCGATCCGAAGTACTCGAACCAGGCCAAGGACAAGCTCGTGTCCTCGGAGGTCGCGACCGCGGTCTCCGCCGTCGTCACCGAGAAGCTCGGCGAGTGGCTCGAGCGCAATCCCAAGGACGCCCGCACGATCATCAACAAGGCGCTGCTCGCATCCCGGGCGCGCGAGGCCGCGCGCAAGGCGCGCGAGATGGTCCAGCGCAAGGGCGCGCTCGAGCTGTCCTCGCTGCCGGGCAAGCTGGCCGACTGTCAGGAGCGCGACCCGGCGAAGAGCGAGCTGTTCATCGTCGAGGGCGAGTCCGCAGGCGGATCCGCCAAGCAGGGCCGCAACCGCGCCTTCCAGGCGATCCTCCCGCTCAAGGGCAAGATCCTGAACGTCGAGAAGGTGCGGTTCGACCGCATGCTGTCATCGCAGGAGCTGACCACGCTCATCACGGCGCTCGGCACCTCGGTCGGTGACGAGAAGGACATCGGGAAGCTCCGCTATCACAAGATCGTGATCATGACGGACGCCGATGTCGACGGCAGTCACATCCGCACCCTGCTGCTCACGTTCTTCTTCCGCCACTTCAACGAGCTGTTCGAGAACGGCCACGTGTTCATCGCGCAGCCGCCGCTCTACAAGATCAAGAAGGGCAAGACCGAGCTCTATCTCAAGAACGAGATCGCACTCGAGGACTACCTGCTCGACAGCGTGTGCAAGGTGACCGTGCTGACGCGCGCCTCGGGGGCGCCGATCACCGGCGACGATCTCGCCGTGCTCGTGAAGCGGATCAACCAGGCGCGCCGCCTGCGTGGCCACCTCGACAAGCGCGGTGACGCGCGGATCTCGGCGCAGTTCGCCGAGGCGGGGCTGACGCACGATGACCTCAAGAACCGCGAGAAGCTCGAGCTGATCGAGGCCAAGGTGATGGCCGAGGTCAGCAAGCGCTATCCGGAGCTCGGCCAGGCCGCCGCCGAGTACAAGCAGGACATCGAGCACGGCACGTGGGAGCTGTTCTTCCAGGCCGGCGCACACGGCGTGCGCCGTCACACGACCATCAGCGCCGACGTCATCCACACCGCCGAGTTCTCGGATCTCAAGAAGATCATCGCGGAGCTCCGCACGCAGCTCACCGGTCCGCTCACGCTGACGCACGAGAAGGACGAGCCGCGCGAGCTCGGGGGATGGGACGAGATCGCCTCGGTGATCGAAGAGCACGGCCGCAAGGGCCTGCAGATCCAGCGCTACAAGGGCCTCGGCGAGATGAACGCCGAGCAGCTGTGGGAGACCACGATGGATCCGGAGAAGCGTCACCTCTTGCGGGTGAAGGTGGAGGAGATGGAGGAGGCGGACGGCATCTTCACGAAGCTGATGGGAGACCTCGTCGAACCGCGCCGCGAGTTCATCGAGGAGAACGCTCTCAACGTCCGCCGTCTGGACGTCTAGGGTGCGCGCGCTCATCGCCGCGGCGGCGAAGCTCCCGGGCGCCGAGGAAGGTGTCGCGTGCGCGGGCACCGCGCTCGAGTCGCGCACGCTGAAGATCGCCGGCAAAGCCTTTGCGTTCTTCGGCCCGACCGACCTGCGCGTGAAACTGTCGCGCTCGCTGCCGGCCGCCGAGAAGCTCGCTCGGACGAAGCCGGGCTCGTGCGTTCCCAGCGCCGGCGGCTGGACGAAGTGCACGCTCGGTCCGGGCATGCTGCCGGTGAGCACGCTCGCGAAGTGGATCTCCGAGAGCTATCGCCTGTTCGCGCCTCCGCCGTACGGCGACGCGAAGGAGGTGAAGCCGCGCCAGAAGAAGCCCGCGCCGACGAAGCGCAAGCGACGCGGGTAACAGGCACGGGTTTCACCGCGGGCACGCTGACCAGGATCGAGCTCGTGCGCTACGCGAACAACGGCATCTGAATCACAGCGCCTTGTGGACGTTCTCGGCGAGCAGCGGCGACGCGTGCTCGCTGTCGTTGAGCCGCACGATCTGGAGCTCCGCGAGCGAGGGCCCCGAGAGCACGTTGAGCGTGGCGGGTGCCTGGCGGAACATCCACACGCGCGTGAGCGGCAGGCCGAGCACGCGGCAGAGCAGCACGCGGTTGACCGCGTCGTGCGCGGCGATCAGCGCGGTGTCGTTCGGACCGAGGCGCGCGC
>JAEUJX010000231.1 GCA_016794545.1 Myxococcales bacterium | reverse complement strand
GACCAGGTCGCACTTCTTGGTCGCGAGCTTCTTCTCGGCGTTGCCGATGACGTCGTCGGTCTCGGCCGCGAAGCCCACGAGCAACGGCGTGGTCATCGCGCCGCGTGTCTTGCCGAGCTCCGCCAGCAGATCCGGGTTCTGCACCAGCTCGATCCGCGCCTTGTCGCCGAGCTCCCCGCGCTTGAGCTTGTGCGTCTCTTCCTTTGCCGGGCGGTAGTCGGCGACCGCGGCGGTCATCACGACCACGTCGGCGCCCTTGACCGCATCGCGGAGCGCCCACTGCAGCTGCGTCGCGTTCTCGACGTTCATCGTCGTGACGCCGACCGGCGGCGGCACGGCGCTCGGGCCGAGCACGAGGGTGACGCTGGCGCCGCGCCGCTGCGCGGCCGCGGCGATCGCCACGCCCATCTTGCCGGAGCTGCGGTTGCCGACGAACCGCACCGGATCGATCGCCTCGTACGTCGGCCCGGCGGTGACGACGACCTTCACGCCGACGAGGTCCTGCGAGGACAGCACGTGGGCCGCGGCCTCGACGATGTCCGCGGGCTCGGCGAGCCGGCCGGGGCCGGTCCACCGGCACGCGAGGAAGCCGTCGCCCGGGCCGACGAAGTGGTAGCCCGCCGTGTCGACGAGCTTCAGCACGTTCGCCTCGGTGATCGGGTGGCTCCACATGTTGACGTTCATCGACGGCGCGATCAGCACCGGCGCACGCGTCGCGAGCACGATCGCCGCGACCGGATCGTCGGCCTGACCGGCGGCGAGCCGCGCGATCGCGTTCGCGGTCGCGGGCGCGATGATCACGAGGTCCGCGCGGTCGGCGAGCTGGATGTGCCCGATCGTCGCCTCCTCCGAGAGGTTCCATAGATCGGTGAACACGGGGCGGCGTGTCAGCGCCTGGAACGTCATCGGACCGATGAACTTCTGCGCGGCCTCGGTCATCGCGACCTCGACGTGGGCACCGGCCTTGTCGAGCAGCCGCACGAGCTCGGCGGCCTTGTACGCGGCGATGCCGCCGGTGACACCGACGACGATGGTCGCGCCCTTGAGCGGCGCGGCCGGGTCGCGCGGCGGCCGGATCAGACGGGGTACTTCGTTCATGCCCGTCGACGTTACCCGATCCGCTGCGCGATGTACTTGAGGTTGGTGTAGTCGTCGATGCCGTGGCGCGAGCCCTCGCGGCCGAAGCCCGAGTGCTTGATCCCACCGAACGGAGCCTGCGCGGTGGACACGAGGCCCTCGTTGACGCCGACCATGCCCGCCTCGAGCGCCTCGGCCACGCGCAGCTGCCGCGCCCCGTCGCGCGTGTAGACGTAGGCGACGAGCCCGTACTCGGTGTCGTTCGCCTGCGCGATCGCGGCGCCCTCGTCGGCCGCCGTCCGCAGCGCGATCACCGGCCCGAAGATCTCGGTGCGCCACAGCGCCATCTCCGGCGTGATGCCGTCGAGGATCACCGGATGGATCAGGCGCGACGCGCCGTCGGGCGGCGTGCCGAGCACCACGCGCGCGCCGCGCTTCACCGCGTCGGCGACGAGGCCGGCGATCTTCCGCGCGGCGGCGTCATCGATCACCGGGCCGACGTCGGTCCGCGGATCGCTGCCGCGCCCGACGTGGAGCTCGGCGACCGCCGCGCGCAGCTTGCCGGCGAAGGCCTCGGCGACCGGCTCCTCGACGATGAACCGGTTCGCCGCCACGCACGTCTGACCCGAGTTGCGGAACTTCGCGACCAGCGCGCCGGCGACCGCGGCGTCGAGGTCGGCATCCGAGAGCACGACGAACGGCGCGTTGCCGCCGAGCTCGAGCGACACGCGCTTCAGATCGGCGGCCGCGTTCTTCATGATCAGCATCCCGACCTCGGTCGAGCCGGTGAAGCTGATCTTCCGGATCGCCTTCGCGGCGAGCAGATGGCCACCCACCTCGCGCGCGCGCGACGTCGGGACCACGTTGAACACGCCCGCCGGCACGCCGACCTCCTGCGCGAGCTCCGCGATCGCGAGCGTGCCGAGCGGCGTCGCCTCGGCGGGCTTCGCCACCACCGTGCAGCCTGCGGCGAGCGCGGCGCCGAGCTTGCGGGTCAGCATCGCGTACGGGAAGTTCCAGGGCGTGATCACGGCGACCGGCCCCACCGGTTCGCGCGTGACGAGCAGGCGCTGCGCGGGGTTCGACGCGGGGATCGTTTCGCCGTACACGCGGCCCGCCTCGCCGGCGAACCAGGTCAGGAAGCTCGCCGCGTAACGGACCTCGGCGAGCGACTCCTTGATCGGCTTGCCGTTCTCGCGCGTGCACAGCTCGGCGAGCCGCCGCTCGTCCGCGAGCATGCGCGCTCCGAGCGCACCGAGCAGCGTGCCGCGCTCGGGCGCCGCGCGGCGCGACCACCCGGCGAAGGCACGCTCGGCCGCCGCGACCGCGGTGTCGGCCATCGCCTCGTCGGCGTCGGTGACGTCGGCGATCGGCGCGTCATCGAACGGATCGGTGACGGCGAACCGCGCCTCGCCCGCGACCCAGCGCCCGTCGATGAACGCATCGCGCTTTACCTCGCTCATGCGGGAACTCTACTGCTATAGCTGCGCCCATGAGCGACCGGACCAAGATCGCCGCGATCTTCGGAGCCGCGGCGGTCCTCCTGGGCGGCGGCCTCTACTACTTCTTCCGCGTCTATCAGCCACAGCAGGAGCGCGGGAAGGCGGCGGCCGAGATCGAGGCGTGGGAGCGGCGGCTGCTCGCGGCGCAGACGTGCGTGCTCGGCGACAGGCCGGCCTCGGCGCGCGCGGGCGAGGCGCTCGCCGTGCGCGAGCTGTCGCCCGAGCCGTGGGACCGCTCGGGATGCCTGAAGCTCGTCGGCAAGCTGTCGCGCGGCATCGCCGAGGACACCGGCATGATGAACGTCGAGCACGCGTGGATGACCGTCGATCGCGCCGCCGGCAAGGTCGCGACCGCGTTCGCGACGCACGTCCCGCCCGACGACGAGTCCCCGTCTGCACGCTCGAGCTCCGCGCTCGCCGACGCGCTCGACGAGCTCGCCACGGCCCGGGCCGAGCTCCGCGCCACGGCGGGGATGGATCCGCCGCCGCCGCTCGCGGCCTCGGCGCTGCCGCCGCTCGCGATCATCCCGGTGACGGACGGCAGCGACCGCGTGGTCGATCTGGTCGACTGGCCCCTGCCGTCCGCGGGCGGCACGATCGGCTACGGCACCGTGAAGGGGAAGGCCGAGGTCCAGCTGACGCTCGTCCCCGGCGCGACACCGAGAGCGCAGAAGCTCCCGCCCGGGGCGCTGCGCGCGGTCCCCGACGGCACGTGGGGCGCGGCCGGCCTCAGCAAGGACGTCGCGATCGGCCGGATCGACGACCGCGGCGCGTTCGCCGACATGACGCACCTCCCCGTCGAGCTCGGCGCGAAGATCGTGATCGCCGCGGGTACGTTCGAGAGCGGCATCGTGGTCTACGCCGCGAGCAACAGGCTCGTGATCGCGCGGTCGAGCGGCGGCGCGTTCACCGCCGAGCAGCCGCACGAGGTCGGCCGGATCACCTTCGCGATCGATCCGCGCGGCACGGCGCTCGTCGCCTGGTCCTCGCTGGAGGTCGAGGGCACGCTGCACGCGCTCGTCGCCCGCGATGGCCGCCCGGTGGCGGTGCGCGACCTCGGTCCGGGCGTCTACGCGAATGCCTCGTGTCTGACGAGGAGCGGGGCGTGGATCCGTGCGCGCGAGCACTTCGTCCGGCTCGCCGAGGCGGCCACGCCCCACGACCTGCCGGAGCACGAGCTGCTCGGCTGTTCCGCGGAGGCCGCGCTCCTGCATCGCTTCGGCACCGCGCACTACGCGGTGTGCGGCGAGAGCTGCCGCAGCGCGGACCTCGCGGCCATGCGGCCCTCGCCCGTCGCCACGATCGCCGGTGACAAGGTCGTCGCGATCACGGCGCGCGACCGCGTGCTCGCCGTCTACACCGAAGGCAAGCCGCCTGCGTTCTACGCGCTCGACAAGCCGTTCCGGCCCACGTTCGCGCACAGCGACGGCAAGGTCGTCGACGTGGTGGGCACCGACAGCGACGGCGTCGCCATCGCGCGCGTCACCCCGTGAGCCGTACGCTAGCCGGACAGCGTCATCCCGACCGCCCTCCAATTGTTGCGCACGAAGTGCAACAATTAGGTCGGACCTAATTACCCCGCCGGCGCAGCGCGACGAACGCGACCAGCCCGCCGAGCAGCAGCGGCCCGGTCGGCGCGCCCTGCCCCGCATCGCAGCAGCCGCCGTCCTTGTCGCCGCCCGCCGGATTCCCGCCATCGCCGCCGCCGCCGCAGTCGTTCTGCAGATCGAAGTGGCCGGTCGAGCAGTCGTCGCAGCCATCGGCGTCGCTGTCGCCGCAGACGTTCGGGTTGTTCGGATCCTGATCCTGATCGTCGGGCACGCCGTCGCCGTCACTGTCGCCCGGGCCCGGTCCGCCCGCGGTCACGCAGTCGGCCTCGAACAGCGCGTTCAGGAACAGCCGCGTGCCCTGGCTCTGCGACCCCGAGGTCACCGGCACGTTCGTGTTGTACGCGTGACCGCCGAGGTAGCTGATCTTCCCACCGCACGCCGCGTGGGCGGCCGTGCCATCGCCGCCGGTCGTGCCGCCGGCGCCCGGCTTGAAGATGATGTCGTCGCAGCCGTCGAGGTAGCCGCTCATCCACACGTCCTGGCTGCCGGGGCCGTTCGGGCCGGTGAGCAGCGTGACCTGGCGGTTGTTCTTGTACATCGTGTTCAGGTACGCGCTCAGGTTGTAGGCGGGCTCGCTGCCGCCCGTCGTCCCGAACGCGCCGTCGAGCTGGTTGTAGGGCACGTCGGGCCGCAGCACCTTCACGGTCGCCGTCGCCGGCTGCGCCGCGACCTCGTAGCCCGGCATGTTCTGCCAGGTCGCGGGCTTCGGCAGACAGCACGCAGCTCCGTTGCACGCGTTCTGCACGCACTCGTAGTTGTTGTTCGTGCACGTGCCCGCCGGGCACAGCGGCGGCGTGCCGGTCGTCGTCAGGAAGTGACCGTCGCGGCCCGCGTCGTCGAGGTACGGCCACGCCGGGTTCGGCACCAGGTTCTCGTAGGCGTTGACCGCCTGGCACTCCGCGAAGAAGTGGGTCTGCTGCTTCAGGAACTCGCGGACCTCCGCGACGACCTCGTGGCCGTTGTACGTGAACTTGCCGGTGCACTGCGCCTGCGTCGCGGGGCAGTTGCCGCCGTCGCACTCGACCTTCTCGCGCTCGTTGACGCCCCAGTGCATCGACATGATCTGGCAGAACTTCGCCTTGCCCTGCGCGTCGAACAGCGCGCCGTTCTTGTGGTCGTCGTTCGGTGCGGCACACGTGCCGAGGTCGCCCATGATCGCCTCCTCGGTGAGCATGTCGGGGTTCATCGTGCCAGGGCCGCACTGACCCGCGTTGCACTTCGCGCCCGGGAACTCCCTGCCGTTCGATTGCGGGATGCCGGCGGCGCGCAGATAGCCCGTCGCGATATCCTCGTTACCGTCGGAGAACACCGCGATCGTCGGCGCTGCGATCATCTCGCGCGACACGTTCGCGGTGAACGAGGCCGTGACCTCGTGCACGGTGACGACGTGAAACACGGAGCGCATCGCCCACGGGTTCGCCGTCCACTTCGCCCGATCGTTCCACGCATCGATGATCGCGAGCGCGTCGTCGTGATCCGCGGCGTCGATCACGAACGGCCCCCCGCGGTACTTGTGCGTGCCGAGCGCCGAGCCGCGCGCGGCGGCGCCGGTGTCGTCCCAGATCACGTTCGTGGTCGCGGTGAGATCCGGGCTCGCCGTCGGATACGGGCACTTCACGCCGGTGCCCTCGACGCCGCAGTCCCACGCGCACAGATCGCCGGGCGTGTTGCACGGCGCCGCGTGCCAGGTCTTGTTCGGATCGATCACCCAGTGGACGCGGATGTTGTTCTTCAGCAGGTGATAGATGAGCCCGTACGCCTGGAACATGCCCGTGCCCTGGTACGTCAGGTCCATCGGGATGATCAGGCTGCCCTGCGCGAACGTGCGATCCGCGGCCGCCGCGGGCCGCGCGGTGATCAGCAGAGCCGCGAGCACGACGAGCGTGGTGCGTGACCTCATGCGCCCATGCTACGCGAAACTCGATCGCCGTCGAGATCGAGCACGCGCCGCCGCCGTGCTGGTCTCGTACGGCGCCGATGTAGGTCTACTCGTTGACGGTGAGCGTCAGCGTCGCGAGCGTCTTGCCGCCATCCGGCGTGTAGACATAGATGCGCTGCGCCTTGTCGGCGATCACCTCGGCCTCGAGCTCGAAGACCGCGGGGGTCTTGCACTCCTCGCCCCGCTGGCCCGGCCACTTGTGCAGCGTGATCTTGACCTTGCCCGGGTCGAGCTCGAGCTCCTTCTCCGCGGTACCGCCGAGGCCGAGGCTCTCCATCTTCGGATCCCGCGGGGGTCGGCACGCGCCCGCACCGTCGCCGACATAGAACGAGCGCCCGCCGAACTTCTCCGTCAGGGCCTTCTCGAACTCGGAGAGCTGGCCCGCGTCGAGCACGAGCGTGCCCTTGCCCTTGGTCGGCGGCTGTGGCGCGCCCGGCATGGTCGCCGAGACGTCGTAGCGCGTGGACACGCTCGGCTGGCCGCCGCTGTTCTGGAGGATCCCGGTGACGACCTCGTCGGCCTTTCCGTACGCCATCGGCGACAGCGCCTTGTCGTCGGGCTTGCCCCCGGCGGGGATCACGACCGGCGACATGTTCTCGGGGATCCCGAACCAGGTCGACGCCTTGCCGAACTCGACGTTCTCCGCGAGCTTGACCGGGTCGTACTTGAACCCGCGCTTGACCCAGACGTCGACGGTCTGGGTCTTCCCGTCGGGACCGACGTAGAGGTTCACGAGCCGGTTCTTGCCGCGGTAGACCTCCTTTGGAGGCGCGCCCTTCTTCTCGGGCTCCTGCGGCGCCACCGTCGTGGTGCCAGCGCCGCCGCCGCCGCTGCCGGCGGGCGGTTGCTTGTTCTTGTCGTCGCCGCCCTTCTTGCCACAGCCGGCGGCGACCAGCATCAACGCGAGTGCGAACGTCCTCATCCGCGCAGGATAACGCGGCTCAGATCGTCCTCGCCAGCGCGCGCGTCTCGATCAGGTTGTCCTCGATCGAACAGTACGTCCAGCCGCCGTAGCGCCCCACCGAGTGCACGCCGGCGAGCGCGAGGCCATCGCGCACGCGCTCGGTCTCCTCGAGCGACGCCTTCGTGATGTGGACGTACGCCGGGTCGAGCACCACGTGGTGGTGGGCGACGAGCTGGTGGCCGTCGACGATGCCCTCGCGGACGAGATCGTCCATCACGCGGGCGCGCATCGCATCGACGTCGAACGTCGCCCCGTGCGGCGCGCCGATCTCGACGTAGAGGCTCATCCGGTCGGTGTCGAAGATGTTGTCGTACCAGCCGACCCGGTAGAAGCAGACATCGCGGTCGGCAAAATACATCCAGTGGACGTTCTTCGCCCCCTTGCGATCGAAGCCGAGGTTGAACACCAGCACCTGGTTCGACGAGAACAGGCTCGCGTCGTGGACCACGCCGGCCATGCGCGCGAGCGCCGGCAGCGGCGCCGAGCTGACGATCTTGCCGAAGCCGAGGCGCCGGTGCGGCGTCACGACCTCGCGCGCCCCGAGATCGATCGACACCACCGGCTCGTCGCACGCCACCGTGCCGGGCGGCAGGTCGGCGAGCAGCGCGTGGATGTACTGGATCGCCCCGCCCTGCGGATACGTGAACGTCGCGTTGTACGCGCCGTCGGTCGCGCCCGGCGGCTTCGGGCGCATGTTCGCGATGATGTCGCCGATGTCGGCCTGCGGGAAGAACCGGCCCATCGCATCGACGTCGAGCTTGTCGAGATCGATCGCGTAGAGCTTCTCGTTGTACGGGCGGAGGAACTTCTCGGTGATCGCGGTCCCGAGCCGGCGGTACAACATCTCGGCGAACGACGCCGGCGGCTCGTCCGCCTTCGGGCGAAAGTACAGATCGACGAGGCACTCGAGGAACTCGTCGCGCGGCAGCTGGTGGATGTTCTTCTGGAACGGGAAGTCGATGTCGAGGCCGGCGTAGCGGATCAGGGCCCGCTTCACGACCGTCTTGATCGGTTGCCCCGGCATGCGGTCGCGCAGCCACTGCTCGATCGACGGATCCTTGAAGTGGAAGAAGTGCCCGGAGTAGTCCCAGACGAAGCCATCCCGCGCGATCGTCTTGCAGTAGCCGCCGGGCTCGCCGCTGGCCTCGAGCACGATCAGCTTCGCGGCCGGGTGCAGCTCGCGGTACCAGTTCGCGAACCCAAGGCCGCTCGCGCCCGCGCCGATCACGACGATGTCGAAGTGATCTGTTGTCATCTCGGCAGTCATTGCCGGGGCAGGCGCGCCAGCTCGCTCGCGAAGATCCGGCGCGCGATCGCGATCGCGCAGCCGTACGTGCTCTCCATGCCGAAGTACGACAACGACTTCGACAGCAGGCTCTGACGCCGCGAGTACGGCGTATCCGATGCGTAGTGGATGACGCCGAGCTCGAAGCTCGACTGGTCGACGAGCGAGACGAGCTCGTCCTTCGGGTGGCGCCGCGGCTCGGCGGTCTCGTAGGCCGCGGAGAGGTACGGCCCGGCCTCCATCTCCATGACCGTGTAGCCCTCGCGATAGAACACGTCCATGTACTCGCGGTTCTGGAGGAACGCGGAGCGCACGGTCAGCGCCTTCTGGTTGTCGAGCACGGTGCCGTGCTTCATGAAGGGCTGCACGTCGCCCGCGGTCAGCGCGTTGCGGAACAGGTAGGTGTTGGACGAGTGCTCGTCGTGGACGATCTTCGAGATCATCACGTCGCCGACGCGGCCGTTGAGCGTGGCCGCCTTGCCCATGATGTAGACGCCGCGCAGCTCCTCGACGCCGAGCGCGACGCTCGTCAGGTGGTGGTACGCGGCCATCCCCAGCGGGTAGTCGATGTTGACCAGCACGGCCGGGCTCTGCGAGATGCGCTCGATGCCGGGCACGTGCACGCGCGGATCCAGGTTCTCGGGCCGCAGCATCGCGAGCTCGATCACCTGCGCGTCGACGTCGATCTTCCCGGGCGACAGGATCGCGCGCAGGCCGTTGGCGGCATCGAACTCCTGGACCTGCGCCATGCGCGCCGCCGCCTGCGCGCCCGGCTCGTGGATGAACGCGCGCAGCGAGTAGTACAGGATGTTGGTCGCCAGCGAGTGGTCGCCCTTCGCGAGCGCCTCGGCGTAGCGGGGCGCGAGGTCCTCCGGGTTGTGGCGGTGGAGGAAGTCGACGATCTCCTGGCGGTGCGCGCGGGCGTACCCGCCGAGGAGGTTCGCGAGCGAGTGGCTGTTCGACGAGATGAAGTAGACCGGGCGCGCCGGCGGGATCGCGGGCGCGATCGCCTGGAACCAGCGCTGTGCGGAGCGCTGGTACTCGCGGAACGAGCCGTCGAGCAGGCGGACGAACATGTCGCAGTCGTGCGCGAGCATGTCGTGGAGGATGTCGCTGGAGCGCGGCCCGAGCGCACCGCGCAGGCGAAGCACCGGCTCCGCGCTGCCGAGCGCCCCGGCGAGCGCCTCGTCGTCCGAGACGTCCGAGATCTTCGCCGCGAGCAGCCGCTCGCGCAGCTTGTTCCACTCGATCTGGTAGGCGGTCAGGATCGGGACGAGGTCGTCGATGTCGGAGGCCGACGCGATGAACACGGCGAGGGTGGACCCGCCGTCGTAGCGCAGGGGGCGCCGGCGGCCGCGGGTCTTCGCGACCTGCCAGCCGCCGATCGCGTACCCGGCGGCCTCGAACTGCGCCGGCGACTGGCCGAGCACGATTCGGCGGACCTTCGGCATGCAGTCGGGCAGCCGGCCGGCGCTGTACGCGAACGCCGCGAGATCGGGCTCGGGCTGCTCGGCGCCGAGGTGGAGGCTCGAGCGGGAGAACAGGTGCGCCTCCTCGAAGGCGCGCACGCGCACGTCCCCGCTCGACCGCAGGAGCGAGTAGTACGTGCGGATGTAGAGATCGATCTCGTCGCTGGTCGCGCGAGGGGGCTGGCGATCCACGCCCGTACCTTAGATCACTCGCGGCTCCGGAGCGCTTTTCCTGGGACCAACTTGGTGGTATCAGGTGGCCCTCGTGTCCAAGGAAGAGCTGGTTCATCTCGACGGCGAGGTCATCTTGATCGCGAAGGGCGGCAACTTTCGCGTCAAGCTCGACAACGGCCACGAGGTCCTGGCCAAGCTCGCCGGCAAGGTCCGGCGCCACCGCATCCGCGTGGTGCTCGGTGACCGGGTGACGGTCGCCGTGTCGCCCTACGATCCGACCCGCGGCTTCATCGTCTATCGCCAGCGGTGATCTAAGCTCACGGGGTGGACAAGCCCCTCTACGTCGGGATCGATCTCGGGACGACCAACTCCGCCGCCGCGGTGTTCGACGGCGAGCAGGTCAGCGTCATCCGCAACGCGCAGGGCGCGACGGTGACGCCGAGCGTGGTCCGGCTCGACAAGCAGGGTCGGATCACGGTCGGGACCCGCGCGCGGCGGTTCGTGGAGCAGGATCCGGCGAACACCGCCGCCGAGTTCAAGCGCCTCATGGGCACCGAGAAGGCGATCGAGTTCCCGGCCGCGGGCATCACGCGCAAGCCGGAGGAGCTGTCCGCCGAGGTGCTGAAGGCGCTGCGCCAGGACATCCACGACCAGCTCGGGGTGCCGATCGAGCGCGCGGTGATCAGCGTGCCCGCCCTGTTCGAGCTGCCCCAGAGCGCGGCGACCAGCGAGGCCGCGCGGCTCGCGGGCTTCCAGCGCGTCGAGCTGCTCCAGGAGCCGATCGCGAGCGCCCTCGCCGCCGGGTGGCGCGCGGATGACGACGGCGCCGGCACGTGGCTGGTATTCGATCTCGGCGGCGGCACGTTCGATGCGTCGCTGCTCGAGACCCGCGACGGCCTGCTGCGCGTGGTCGGCCACGACGGCGACAACTTCCTCGGCGGCCGCGACTTCGACTGGGCGATCACCGAGCACCTCGCGTCGCGCCTGTCGGTGGTGCCCCGCCGCAACAACCCCGATCACCAGGCGGCGCTGCGCGCGCTGCGGCTCGCCGCGGAGGACGCGAAGATCGAGCTGTCGCGCGGCGAGAAGGCGCAGGTGGCGCTCGCGCAGCCGCTGTCGATCGACGGACAGGACGTCGACGTCGACCTCGAGCTGACGCGCGGCACGGTCGAGCAGCTGTGCGCGCCGCTCGTCGATCGCGCGCTCGACGTCTGCGTGCGGTTGCTCTCCGCGCACGGCCTCGCGCCGGGGCGCGTCGGCAAGGTCGTGCTGGTCGGTGGCCCGACGGTGATGCCGATGGTGCGCTCGCGCGTCGCGGCGCGCCTCGAGACGCAGATCGCCGAGGGCCACGACCCGATGACGCTGGTCGCGCAGGGCGCGGCCCTCTACGCGGCGACGGCCGGCCTCGACGGCCGCGCCGCCCAGGTCGCGGTGCCCGCGGGCCGCCAGGTCTGGCTCCAGTACCCGGCGGTCTCGGCGGATCTCACCCCGCACGTCGTCGGCAAGTTCGTCGGCGACAACCCGCCCGCGAAGATCAAGCTGGTGCGCGGCGACGGCGCGTGGTCGAGCCCGGAGGCGACGGTCGGTCCCGACGGCACGTTCCTGACCAGCGTCACGCTGTTGCCCCGCCGCGCGTGCACGTTCGCGATCGAGGCGCGCGGCGCCGGCGGCGAGGTGGTCAACGTGACCCCGCCCGCGATCACGATCGTGCAGGGCCTGACGATCGGCGACCCGCCGCTGTCGCGCACGCTCGGCGTCGCGCTCGCGAACGGCCACGTGCAGGTCTACCTCGAGCGCGGCGCTCCCCTGCCCGCGCGGCGCACGTTCACGCACCACACCGTCGAGACCGTGGCGAAGGGCTCGAGCGAGAGCATCCTGCGCATCCCGATCGTGCAGGGCGAGATGACCCAGGCCGATCTGTGCCGCCTGGTCGGCACCCTCGACATCGGCGGCGACAGCATCAAGGACACCGTGCCGACCGGCTCCGCGGTGGAGGTCACGATCGAGCTCGATCGCGGCGGCCGGCTGGCCGCGCGCGCGCTGATCCCGGCGATCGGCCAGGTGTTCGAGCACGTCGCGCACCTGCTCGTGCCCGACGCGGCGCCCGAGGCGCTCGACGCGGCGCTGCGCGACCTGCGCCGCCAGCTGATGGAGCTGCGCGCGGACGCGTTCCGCCACGGCCTCGGCCACGTCATCGAGAAGCTCGACCGGCTCGAGGCCCGGATGTCCGAGGCCGAGCGCGACATCGACGCGGCCCACGGTGGAGACGCCGACGCGGCCCAGCGCGCCCGCCGCGCGCTGCTCGACATCGACGGCACGATGGCCGACGCGGACCTCGCGAAGAAGTGGCCCGAGCTCGACAACGAGGCCCGCCGCGTCGCGATCAGCGCGTCGTCGACGGTGGGCCTGCACGGCACCGACGCGGAGCGCTCGCTGCTCCAGGAGGTGCTCGCGGCGATGGACAAGGCGCGCAAGGAGAAGGACGCCGCCGAGCTCGAGCGCCAGATGCGGCTCGCCTCGCGGCTCTCCGGCGCGGCGTTCAACCGCACGCCCGAGGCATGGGAGCTGTACTTCGAGGACGCCGCGAGCGAGATCAGCCGCTGCACCGATCTGCCGAAGGCGAACCGGCTCGTGACCGAGGGCAAGGCCGCGCTCGACCGCGGCGACACCACCGAGCTCCGGCGCGTGGTCAAGGCGCTGTGGGCGCTGCTCCCCGAGGACAGCGAGGCGCGGCGGAAGGCGTACGACTCGGGAGTCCGCTGATGCACGAGCTGAAGCTCGAGGACAATCCGTTCTTCGTCCTCGGCATCGCGGCCGACGCGAGCCGCATCGAGATCGAGCGCGAGGCGCAGAAGCTCCTCGGCATGCTCGAGCTCGGGTTCGTCGACGCGCAGACCTATCCGACGCCGCTCGGTCCGCGCCCGCGCACCGCGGAGCTCGTACGAGCGGCGGTGGCGGCGCTCCGCGATCCGTATCGCCGCCTCGTCGCCGAGCTGTGGGCCCGCCACGCACCGCCCGCGAAGCCCGCCGAGCCACCGCCGCCCGCGTCGACGGCCGGGACGCCCGGGCTGCGCGACAAGCTCGGATGGGGGCGCTGAGATGTGGGGCCCGGTCCTCGTCGCGGTGTTCTACCTGCAGCGGCTCGCCGTCGACGCGCGCCGCCAGCACCGCACGTGGCGTCACCTCGCGTGGTCGGCTGCGTCGGCGGTGATGACCACCGCGCTGCTCGTGCTCGGCTCGCTGCTCGTCTACCTGTTCTGGTACGTCGGCATGTGGTGGATGGGCGTGGTGCTCGTCGGCTTCGGGATCTGGCCGATGATCGCGTCGTGGACGATCCGGCACGTGCTCGTACCGCTCGGCGCGTACCGCATCGCGTACTACGCCGCGTTCGGTGCGCGGCCGGGCAAGGACGTCCCGGCCTACGCGATGTGCGTCGCCGCGTGGGCGCTGGTCTACGACCGCACCGGCAAGGGCGAGGCGTGGGTCGCATCGAAGCGCGATGCGCGCGTGCCGCTCGGCGACGCCGAGGTGATCGCGACGGCGCTGATGGCGGTCGCCCGCGGCGATCTCGACATCGCGCGGCCGCTCATGCGCTCGGCGCTGCTGCTCGAGGAGAACCACCCGTTCATCCGCGATCTCGCCGGCGAGTGGCTCGCGGTGGACGCCGCCGAGCGCGGCGACTGGAAGCAGATCGCCGACGACGGGTACGCCGCCGCGTGGCCCGCGACGCCCCTGACGTTCTTCCTCGAGGGCGTCGCGTCGCGCAAGGTCGGCGCCGCGGGCGCGCCCGGGACCACGGAGCTGTGGTTCCGCTGGCTCGCCGCACCGCACCGCTTCACCACCCGCCACCTGCGCGAGGCCGCGGTCCCGCCGCCACCGGCCGAGCCGACCGCCGCGCCGGCCGAGGAGCCGGAGCTCGTGCTCCCGCCCGAGAAGGCGCCCCTGCCCCGCGCGATCAGCGCGCACCTCGCGATCGCGCAGCGCGTGCAGCCGACCCCGACCGCGCTCGGCGCCACCGTCCGCGCGTGGGACGCCGCGCTCTCCGACGGCGCGACGCACAGCTGGCTCGCGCGCCGCGCGCTCGAGCTCGACGCGCCGCTCGGCGCCGTGGATCGCGCGCTCCGCGAGGTCGCCCTGGTCGTCACCGACGACCTCGCGCGCATCGCCGACGCCGCCCGTCTCGGCTCCCCCGCCTCGCACGGCCCGATCGGCGACGCCCTCGGCCGCCGCCTCCGCCACGGCCGCCTCGACGCACTCGAGGCCGGCTTCAATGCCTGGGCCGCGCGCAAGGACGACCACGTCAGCAAGCGCAACCTCGGCGCGGCGCGCGCGCCGATCGACGAGTGGCGCGAGTTCATCGCGCTGCGCGACGCCTACGCCGCCGCCGTCCTCGCCGGCGGTCCCGAGCTGCGGCGCCTCGCGTTTCCGCACGCGTTCACCACCGGCAGCAACATGGCTGCGTGGCTATGGAACCAGTTCCACGAGTACTCGATGTCCCACGCGATCTCGAAGTGGCTGCTCGACGAGGCGCTCGCCGTCGGCGACACCGAGGCGATCGAGCTCGGCAACCGCAACACCAGCCTCTACGTCCGCACGCGGATGAACGAGGACTGACCTCGCCGCCCCGTCGACCCGAGAAGCGCCGCCCATCACACAGGGGCGGTGCTCCTCAGCGCCGGCGCGGCGACGACGCGGACCAGTTGCAGCCGAGCTCGTCCGCGGTGATGTGGCAGCGCAGGCACATGCGGCGGTTGCCGCGATCGAGCGCCTCGCAGCGCGCGCTGCCGCGCCAGCCGGCGGGGTGCGGCGAGACACGCGGCGCGCCCGGCTGCGCGCTGTGGCAGGCGACGCAGTCCTCCTCGCGGTGGCACGAGGCGCAGGACGTGATGTTGCGCCTGGCCTCGCCGGCGTGGCGCGTGGCCCAGCCCTGCGGATGGAACGGCTTGTCGGCCGCGTCGAAGCCGCGCTCGCCGCGCGTGCCGACGCCGGTGCGCTCGTGGCACGCGGCGCAGAACGACTGCGCGCGGTGACACGCCGAGCAGTCGGGCGTCCCGCGGCGCGCCTCGACGCCGTGCGCGGCGACGTAGTTGCCCGGGTGGAAGTCCATCGGGCGCACGACGCCCTGGTGGCAGGCGACGCACTCGCTCTGGTCGTGGCAGGCGTTGCACGTCGCGCCGACCTGCCGTGCCTCCTGCTTGTGGTCCTTCGCGAAGCCGGCGCCGTGCGTGTCGCCGAGGCCGGTGGAGGCCGGCACGAGGCGGCCGTGCTCGAACGTCGTCTCGACGAGGCCGCCGCGCCTGGACATGTGACAGTCGACGCAGCGGCTGTCGTCGGTGCCGGTCGTGTG
>JAEUJX010000228.1 GCA_016794545.1 Myxococcales bacterium | reverse complement strand
GCGAGATCCTCCGAGAGCCGGTCGGCGTACTCGGTGATCTTCAGCATCCACTGCTTCATCAGCCGCTTCTCGACGGGGTCACCGGTCTCGATGTACTTGCCGTCGTGGACCTCCTCGTTCGCGAGGACGGTGCCGAGCGCCGGGCAGAAGTTCACCGGCACCTCGGAGCGGTACGCCAGGTTCCGCTCGAACAGCACCTCGAAGATCCACTGCGTCCACTTGTAGTAGCGCGGGTCGGAGGTCGCGAGCTCGCGCGTCCAGTCGTAGGACAGGCCGAGCTTCTTCAGCTGGCCCTTGAACGTGGCGATGTTGCGCGCCGTGATCACGCTCGGGTGCTCGCCCGTGCGCTCCGCGCGGCGCTCGGCCGGCAAACCGAAACTGTCCCAGCCCATCACGCGCAGCACGTTGAAGCCCATCATGCGCTTCGCGCGCGCGACGACGTCGGTCGCGGTGTAGCCCTTCGGGTGCCCGACGTGCAGGCCGTCGCCCGACGGGTATGGGAACATGTCGAGGACGTAGTACTTCGGACGCGTGCGATCCGTCGGCGTCAGGAACGTCTGCTTGTCGTCCCAGAACGCCTGCCACTTCGCGTCGAGGGTCTTGTGATCGAAGCCGGCCATTACACGTCGTTCAGGACAGCGGTGATGCGCTGGGTGATGTCGTCTGGATTGCCCACGCCGTCCACCCGCCGAAGGATCCCCTTCTCCATGTAGAACGGGATGATCGGCGCGGTCTCCGAGTGGTACTTCTCCGTGCGGACCTTCACGGCCTCCTCGGTGTCATCCTTGCGGTGCACGAGGCGGCCGACGATCTCGGCCGGCGGCGGGTTGTACGTGAGGTGGTAGATGGTGCCGGTCTCCGGATCCGAGCGGCGGCCGACCGCGCGCTCGATCAGGAGCGAGTCGGGCACCTCGATCAGCACGACCGCGTCGAGCGCGACGCCGGCCTTGGTCAGCGCCTGGTCGAGCGCCTGGGCCTGCGGCCGCGTGCGCGGGAAGCCGTCCAGCATGAAGCCGTTCTTGCAGTCGTCCTTCGCGACGCGCTCGAGGATCATCCCGATCACGACCTCGTCGGGCACGAGCTTGCCGGCCTTCATGTAGCCATCGGCTTCGACGCCGAGCTTCGTCCCTTCCTTCACGGCCGCGCGCAGCATGTCGCCGCTCGAGATGTGAGGGATGTTGTAGGTCGCGACCAGTCGCGAGGCCTGCGTGCCTTTTCCGGCACCGGGGGGACCGACGAGGATCATCCGCATAGGGAGCGAAGAAAACCATGCGAACCGGGTAACGTCCAGCCATGGCGCCGGTCTCCCGCTGGTTCAAGGTTCCATCGTGGCTCATGGCCGCGCTGCTCGGCCTCTGCGTCGCGCTCCAGTACAACGACCCGGATCCGATCCGCTGGATGCTGATCTACGGCGCCGGCATGGTCGTCTCCGCGCTGCTCCCGATGAAGCGCGACGCGGCGAAGGCCGGCGTCGTGGTCGGGCTCGCCGCGCTCGTGTGGGCCGCGCTGCTCATCCTGGAGGTCTACGACAAGGTCTCGCTCTCGGACGCGTGGCTGAAGATGAGCGAGAAGGGCGGCGCCGTCGAGATCGAGCGCGAGGCCGGTGGCCTGCTCATCGAGGGCGTGTGGCTCGTGCTCGGCTCGTGGTACCGCCTTCGCCGCGCGTGATCGCGTTCACGCGCGCACCATCTCGAGATGCGGGATGCCGTCCTCGTCGTACGGCTCGCTCGCGCGGACAAACCCGAGCTCGCCGTAGAACCGCTCCAGGTGCGCCTGCGCGCCGATCCGGATCGGGCCCGCCCCGCACGCCGCGATCCCGCGCCGCATCAGCTCCTTGCCGAGCCCCGTGCCACGCGCCTCGGGCGCCGTGATCACGCGGCCGATCGAGACCTCGCCGAACTTGATTCCCGCCGGCACGATGCGCAGATAGGCGTGGATCGCGCCCGCCTCGTCCGAGGCCCAGACGTGGCGCGACGCCTGATCGTAGCCGTCGGGATCGAGGTACGGGCAGTTCTGCTCGACGACGAACACCCGGCCGCGCAGCGCGAGGATCGCGTACAGCTCGTGCACGCTCAGCTCGTCGAACTGCTTGGCGTGCCACGCGAGCGCCACCCGGCGACGCTAGCATGCGGTAGGTTCTGCTCGATGCGCAGTGTGTGCGTGTTCCTGTCGTCGTCCGCGGGACGCCCCACCGATGTCGCCGCGATCCAGGCGCTCGCGCGCGAGCTCGCCGCACGCGACCTGACGCTCGTCTACGGCGGCGCGCACCGCGGCCTCATGGGCGTGCTCGCCGACGCGATGCTCGCGGCGGGCGGCCGCGTGATCGGCGTGATCCCGCGCGCGCTCGTCGACCTCGAGATCGCCCACACCGGCCTGACCGAGCAGCACATCGTCGACACGATGCATCAACGCAAGGCGATGATGTTCACGCTCGCCGATGCGTTCGTGGTCGCGCCCGGCGGCTTCGGCACGCTCGAGGAGGCGTTCGAGCAGCTGACCGGGATCCAGATCGGCTACCACAACAAGCCGGTCGTGTTTTACGACGTCGAGGGCTTCTGGTCCCGGCTCGAAGCGTTCCTCGATCACGCCAACGACATCGGCGTTCTCCGCCCCGACGTCCGCACGCTGTTCCGCACCGCGTCGTCGGCGACGGCCGCACTCGACGTGCT
>JAEUJX010000209.1 GCA_016794545.1 Myxococcales bacterium | reverse complement strand
CTCGCCCCTGGCACCCCGCGCTCGATGCGCGTCGGCCTCGCGAGGTTCCTCGCGCTGTGGCGAGGCACCGAGCTCGCCGCTCACCCCGAGCGCGTGCGGGTGGTGTCGTTCGCGATGCCGCTCCCGTGCAAGGAGCTCGCGGGTCTCGAGCGCGAGCATCCCGATCGGCTGCTCGCGTGGGACAATCGGTACTTCGTCCGGACCGCCGGCATCCAGCATGGCCACGCGGTCGTCCGCGGCCTCGAGGTCACCGCCGATGGCGTGTTTCGCCTCCCAGCCGGTGCGACGCTCGTCGAGGAGCGGTCGACGGATCGCCGGTTCACGCCCGCCTCGATCGACCGTGCGCTCGCGCTCCTTCGCGAGCGCGGCCCGCTGCCGTTCACCCCCGAGCTCGCGTCCGCGCTCGCGGCGCAGACCGGACTCGGCGTCCCCGCGGCGTCTCTCCTCTGGGCCGCGGGCTACGAGCCGTGGCTCGCGGGCTCGGCGGTCCAGGCGGCGCTCGGCATCACGCGCGAAGGTCTCGCGCTCGCGGAGCTCGAGCTGCGTGGCAAGCGGCTGCGCGAGCTCTACGCCGATGCGATGACGGACGATCCCGCGGCGCTGTACGGCGCGACCGTCGTGCCGCGTCTCGCCGCGGCGTGGTCGGTGCGGTTCGGCACGACGACCGAGCTGCCGACCGAGCTGATCACCGCCCTGCGCGCGGATCTTCCCGACGGCAAGCTCCCGCTCGAGCGCGACGCCCGCACCCTGCTCGATCCGGATCGCGCGAGCGTGCTCACCATCGACGCCCCGTGGGTGATGCGACCGGCGCCGGGCTTCGACGCGAGCAAGCGCACGTTCGACGGGGTCCTGCCGAACGGCTGGCCGGTCCCACACCGCGATGGCAGAGACGGTGCACCGGATGCCGACGACGTGTTCCACGGCTACGCGCTGTCGCGGTTCACGCGGTACCTCGCGTGGGCGCACCTCGCGCTGCCCGGCGAAGCTCCGGCGCGGGCGGGCGCCGCGCGCGTCGGAGCCCTCGTGCACGCGCGGCTCGCCGCACCGCAGCTGCTCGTGCTCGCCGCGCTCGTCGATCTGACGAGGTACGACAACGCGGCGTTTGCCTCCTCGCCGACGCGCGACGCGGCGGCCACGTTCGCCGCGATCAAGCAGCGGTTCGCCGGCATGCCGTACATCGCGGCGGACGGTGGGCCTGCCGCCACGGGCTTCGACCGAGGTGATGCGGTCGTGACCTGGCCCGCCGAAGAGAACGGACTGTTCATCGCGTTTCGTCCCCACCAGCTCGCCGACGATGCGGCGCTCGCGCGGTTTCTCGACGACGTCGGTGCCCGCGCCGCATACGAGCGCACGCACGGCGCGGCGCCGATCTCGGTCGACTACCCGGGTGCGTCGATCATCTGCCCGCCGAGCTTCGGCCACTGGCTCGTGTGGCGCTCCGCCGGCTTTCAGCGCCTGGTCGACGCGCTACGCGCGCCACTGCCCGCCGGGCGCTTCGCCTCCGATCCGCGGGTGTCGGCGCCCGCCGCCGTCGCGAAGATCCGCGCCGCGCACGATCTCGACGAGGCCGCCGCGACGCTGCGGCTGCAGCAGCTCGTCCTGCCGTTCACCGAGCGATCGCGGATCTGCCGGATCAACGGATGGTCCGCGGCCGAGCACGATCGCGCGCGGGGCTCGCTCGAGGCGCGTCCACTCGCCGCGCCGGCACCGCGCGTGGTGCACGGGCTCGGCCCCGCCGACGAGCCGACGTTCGGCGTGCTGTTGCCGTTGCGACCGCTCGGCGAGCTGTTCGCCGCGGCCGCCCGCCTCCCATAGCCGCGTCCCGACGTTCTGCGCATCGGCGATCACCGCACCCATCGTGGTCTCGCCGTCCGCATCCGCCATGCGCACGAGGTCACCCGTGACAGTGCCGACGACGCGGTTGGCGATCGGGGCGATCAGCGTCTCGTAGCGCGTGATCAGGGCGGTCTGCTCGGCGTTCTTGGGGACCGTGCGCGTGACGATCACGTTCGTCGCGGCCTTGCTCGTGATCTTGCCGGTGAGCTCGTCGATCGTGAGATCGATGTCCGTGATGATCCGGCCGGCGTGCGCCGCGCTCGTGATCAGGCGTCCGTCGACCGTGCAGTTGTACGCGTTGTGCGTGTGCCCCGTGACCAGGACCTGGATCGCCGGGTCGAGGCGGGCCGCGATCTCGAGGATCGCGCCCGATGCCGCGGTGCACTCGTTGTAGAGCCCGGTCTGCTTGCCGCCCTCGTGGATGAGCACGACGATGCTCTCGATCCCCTGGCCTTTGAGCTCCGGGACGAGGCCGTTGATCGTGTCCGCTTCGTCGCGGAACGTCAGGCCGGCGACGCCGGCGGCGGTCGTGACGAGGGGCGTTCCCTCGAGCGTCAACCCGATGAAGGCGACGCGCGCGTTGCCGTAGTGACGGACCGTGTACGCCGGGAGCAGCGTGTCGTTGGTCGCGGTGTCGACGACATTCGCGCCGAGGAACGGGAAGGTCGCACCATCGAAGCCATCACCGTCCCGGCAGCCATCGACCGGATGACATCCGCCGTACTGCATGCGCAGGAGCTCGTCGGGGCCCTTGTCGAACTCGTGGTTGCCGACCGACGACACGGCGAGGCCGAGCAGGTTCATCGCTTCGATCGACGGCTCGTCGTGAAACGCCGCGGACAGCAGCGGCGTCGCACCGATCAGATCGCCGGCGGCGACGATCGTCGTGTGCGGGTTGGTCGCCGCGAGCTGCGCGAGGTGAGCCGCCAGGTACTCGACACCACCCGCATCGACGAAATTGACGAGGGGATCGGGCCCCGTGACGATCCGACCGGACGACCCGCTCGGGGGCTTCAGGTTGCCGTGGAAGTCGTTGAACGCGAGGAGCTGGACCGCCACGGGGCCGCAGGCGTACTCGGGGTGCGCCGAGGCGTACGCGAGCATCCGCGTGAAGCTGGCCTTGCCGATGAACTTGATGTCGTCGAGCCGCTTCAGCGTGGCAAACCAGCCGTCGTCGTCGGTCTCGGGGAGTGCGTCCGCGCCGCGACGGAACGCGACGATGTTCGCGGCCGCGCGACTGCTCAGCTTGACGTCGAAGTCGAGCGTGTCCTTGCTCGCGAGGTTCGCCAGCTTGAGGACCGAGCACGCATCGGGGGAGCCATCGGCGATCCCGGAGTCGGACTTGCCATCGACCGTGAAGTCCTCCTCCTGTCGGAGGACGAGGACGAGGTGCACCCCAGAAGGGCAATCGGAGCCAACAAGATCGAAGTGAAGGCGAGTCGCATGAGCTCGGGCCGCACTGCACGTTGCATGCCCTCCAGAACCACGACAGTTCGCCAGCTTACGGATCCCTGCGCTGGCGATTCGAGTAGGTTGCCGCGAGACCGCTACCACGTCATCCCGCGTTGACGCCGGGCACCACAGCCCAGCGCGCAGCAACCATCACCGAGAGGGTCACCACGCCATCATGGGCCGCGGATACTGTACGCGCATGCCGATCAAAGGGGACGAGGTGCTCGCGGTGCTGGGCAAGTCGGTGCGATCGCGCGAGCTGAAGCAGCTCGCGACCGCGTGCGGAGAGAAGCCGGAGCGCGACGAGTTCTGGCTGACGTTCTCGCGGAATCACTTCTGTCTGGGCATCGACGACGACACGATCACGGAGGTCACCTTTCCAGACTCCTACGACGGGACGTTCGGCGTGTTGCCCTTCGGGCTCACCGGCGGAAGCCGCGCGGAGGCGCTGAAGAAGCTCGGTGCGCCGGCGGCGTCGCCGAAGGTCAACTCGACGATGTTCGAGGTGCCGAACGACATCTTCGACCTCCCGGACTACACGGTCTGGATCTCGTTCTCTCCGGACGCGAAGCAGACGTCGAGCATCCTCGTGAGAACCGCCGCGGCGTGCGCCGACGAACGCCGCGAGCGGGCCGCCGCCGGCCCTCCGCGTGCTGCGCCGAAGCAGAAGAAGACCGCGAGCGGCGCGTTTCTCGACGCGCTGATCGCGAAGATCGAGTCGGGCAAGAAGCGCAAGAGGCCGAAGGCCGGCGTCTCCAAGCTGCTCGAGCGCGCGTTGCCCGACGATCTGCGGAGGCTGCTCGAAGCGCACGCTCACTACGATCACGGCCGCATCGACGTCGGTGACTACAAGATCGATGACGACATCACGGACGACATCGTGCCGCACGGCCGCGGCACACGAACGGATCGGCTCGTGATTGGCCGCACGGCGGGCGGCGATCTGTGGGTCGTCGACTGGGTGCCGAAGACCAAGGTCACCGCCGTTCGCCTCGCGTTGCACGAGGAGGACTGGCGCGAGCAGAAGCACGCGAAGAGTCTCGACGAGCACCTCGCGCTCTGCGCCAAGACGGCGGCTCCGGACCAGATCGACATCGAGCTCCCCTGACCGACGACCCGCAGGTCGATCACGGGACGTCGATGATCGTGGTGTCCGCGACCGGCGCGTCGATCACCATGAGCTCCGGAATCCCGCCGGCCGTGTACCCGCCCTGCTTGAAGCAGCTCGTGTCCTCGGCGCTCGTGCACTTCCAGACGCCCGGATCGCTGTCGACCGGAAGGCGAACGCACACGCCCACGCGACCGACGTCGAGCACCATCATGCGGAGCGGTCCTTCGAAGTTCTTCGCCGGGAGGCCCAGCGCCGCGCCGAGCGCGGCCGGATCGTGGCCGCCCTCTCGCCGCGAGTCCGCGACCACGCGCTCGATGATCTCGGCAGGCGCGACGAACAGGTAGCAGCCCGTGTCGTTGCAGCGGCCGAACTTCGACGCCTGCGGCGTGACGATGTACTTCTGATAGGCCGCCTCGGGCATCAGCCACGCGACGCGCCCGCCCGGGAAGTTCTTCGAGAGGTGCTGGTCGCGACTCCACGGGGTCGCTCGACGATCGGCCTCGTCGGCGAGCGCGCGTTGGGCACCCGTGCACGCGTCGACGCGCGCGGCCGGTGCGACGGGTGGCGCCTGCGGTGATCGAGGAGCGACCGATTGCGCCGGACGCGCACACGCGACGGCGAGGACCGAGAGCAACAGCAGGGAGCGCACGGCGACGAACGTATCATCGCCTCGCCGCGCGACGCCTCGGTCACCGCGTGTAGCTGACCCAGAGCTGCCACCACCGGTAGTCGGCGCCGCTCGTCATCTCGTTGCCGCCGACGATCTGCCCGAAGATCAGCGACGTGCCGACCTTGAGCTCCGGCGAGATCTTGTACTGCGCGAGCCCACCCACCGCGAGCTGCCAGTTGTCGCCGAGCTCCTGCAAGGGCCCCTTCAGGCCGGCACCGGCACCGAGCCACAGCTCGGGTGTGGCCGTGACGCCCAGGACGACCGGGATGAAGAATCGATCCGGGTTGTCGGCGGCGAGCGGCGTGGTCGCCGAGTCGTCGGGGCGATGGGTGACGGCGACGAACAGCACCGGCAGCGTCGTGAAGCCGAGGCGGCCCGACGTGTAGCGCAACCGCGCGCCCACCTTGCCCGCGTAGAAGCCACGGTCGAAGGACAGCGCGTGGAAGCCGACGTTCGCGGCGATCGACAGCGGGCCCTTCGCGAGCGAGATCAGGCCCTCGGCGCCGATGTTGTCGTACGGGTGCGCGCAGCCGTTGTCGGTCCCGGTGACGCACAGGCCACCACCGGCCGCGCCGCGCAGGCCGGTCAGCGCGTACCTCGAGTGCACCGCCATCAGCGTCACGTCGGGTGTCAGCCCGTACGACACGTCGGGCGCGATCGACACCGGCTTGGCGACGGTGTCGGCGCTGGCGTTGACCTCCAGGTTGACGGTCACCTCGAGGACTCCGCGCGGGAGCGTGAGCGACGCCGGCGGCTTCGGCGGCGGCGCCGGCGCGCTGGGAGCGGCGGCGCTCGCGGCGTCGTCGGCGACAGCCGCGCCGCCGGACGCGATGACGAGGACGGTACCGATGAGCAGACGGCGATAGTTCATGAAGCTCATCGGGTGTCTTCGTGACAGAT
>JAEUJX010000194.1 GCA_016794545.1 Myxococcales bacterium | reverse complement strand
CGTCGTCGCCCACGAGGAGCCGCACGCCCGAGGGCGCGGGCGCGGCGGTGTCGGCGAGGGAGGGCTGCAAGAGGGTCACGCCGCCTCCTACTGCCAGCGACGTGCCAGGGCGAGCTGATGCGCCGCGCGCAGTTCCGCGATCGGAGAACCGACGCAGCGCCAAACTTGACGATCCGCCGTGTGGGCGCCGCGGCTACCCGCGCTCGAGCAGCCGCCGGATCTTGTCGAGCAAGCGTGCGAACTCGACCGGCTTGGTGTCGTAGTCGTCGCAGCCGGCGTCGAGGGCGCGCTGGCGATCGGAGTCCATCGCATGCGCCGTGAGCGCCAGCACGGGGACGCCCGCGGTCGCCGGCGCCGCCTTGATCTGCGCCGTCGCGGCCCAGCCGTCGAGCCTGGGCAGGCTGAGGTCCATGATCACGAGGTCGGGCACACCGTCGAGCGCCATCGCGACGCCCTCCTCGCCGTCGCTCGCCATCGTCACCTCGAAGTCGGCGCGCTGGAGCCGGCGCGCGAGCATGTCGCGGTTCAGCTCGTTGTCCTCGACGATCAGGATGCGCTTCTTCGTCACGGCCGGGCCCGGTGCTCGACCATCTGCTCGATCTGGTCGGAGATCAAGTCCAGCAGCTGCTGCCGGGTGTGCGACTGCTTCTCGATCACGTGCTGCGCGGTGGTCGCCAGGTTCCTGCGCTCGTCGTCCGACAGCACCCGCGCGGTCGCGACGATCACCGGCAGGTGGGCGTGATCCGGCCGCGCGCGCAGGGCATTCAGGAAGGTGAAGCCGTCCATCACCGGCATCATGAGATCCAGGATGATGATGTCGGGCGTCACCTTCGCGAGCGCATCGAGCGCGACCTGGCCGTTCTCGGCGCTCGTCACCGTGTGGCCCGCGTTCGTCAGCGTGCGCGTCATCAGCTCGCGCGTCGGTTCGTCGTCCTCGACGACCAGCACCTGCGCGGCCGTGTGGTGGATGTGCCGGCGCAGCGTCTGCGTGAGCGTCTCGGGATCGAGGGGCTTCACGAGGTAGTCCACCGCGCCGAGCGCCTGCCCGATCTCCTTCTCCTGCAGCACCGTCAGCATGATCACGGGCAGGTGCGCCGTGCGCTCGCTGAGCTTCAGCGCCGACAGCACGTCCCACCCGCTCATGCCCGGCATCTTGACGTCGAGCACGATCGCGTCGGGCTTGACCCGGCCCGCGAGCTCGATGCCCTGGGCGCCCGTCGAGGCGAGCAGCACCTGGAAGCCGCGCGCGGGCATCTGGCGCGCGAACAGGTCGCGCACGTCGGGATCGTCATCGATCAGGAGCACGACCGGCGCGTTGCCGTCGCGCACGATCCGGATCGCGGGGTCCGAGGCCGTCGCATCGGTCGGCAGCGACACCTTGAAGGTCGAGCCCTTCCCGACCTCGCTCTCGAGCGTCACCGTCCCGCCCATCATCTCGACGAGGCGGCGACAGATCACGAGGCCGAGGCCGGTGCCGCCGTACTCGCGCGTCGTCGACGAATCGGCCTGCACGAACGGCTGGAACAGCCGCGTCTGCTGTTCCTTCGAGATGCCGATGCCGGTGTCGCGCACGCGCATCTCGATCGTGGCCGCCGTGCGCTCGACGGCGAGCTCGACCTCGCCGTCCTTCGTGAACTTGCACGCGTTCGAGAGCAGGTTGAACAGCACCTGCCGGAGCCGCGTGCGGTCCGCGATCATCGTGCCGATGCCCTTCTCGCAGTTGACGACGAAGTTGTTGCGGTTCTTGTAGGCGAGCGGCTGGACGGTCGCCGCGACGTGCTCGATCAGCTCGGCGAGATCGAACGGCTCCGGCCGCAGCTCGACCTTGTCGGCCTCGATCTTCGAGATGTCGAGGACATCGTTGATCAGCGCGAGTAGATGCTGGCCGGCGCTGCGGATGCGGTTGAGATCCTTCGCGACCTGCGCGTCGGAGCCGAGGTCCTCGAGCAGGATCTCCGAGTAGCCGATGATCGCGTTGAGCGGCGTGCGCAGCTCGTGCGACATGTTCGCGAGGAACTCGCTCTTGGCGCGGTTCGCGGCGACGGCGGTGTCGCGCGCCTGCTCGAGCGCGCGGTTGGTCTCGAGCAACGTCTGGCGGCGCTGGATCACCTCGGTGATGTCGCGCTTCACCGCGATGTGGTGCGTGGTGGTGCCGGTCTCGTCGACGATCGGCGTGATCGTGGTGTCGAAGTGTACCATCCGCCCGTCGCGCGCCTTCGAGATCAGCGTGCCGGACCAGGTCTTGCCGGCCTGGAGCGTGCGATCGAGCTCCTGGAAGAACTCCTTCGAGTGAGCGTTGGATCGTACGAGCTGCGCCGGGGTCTTGCCGATCGCCTCGGCCGGCGGGATGCCGAGCGAGGTCTGGTACGAGCGGTTCACGTACTGCAGCACCGCCGACGGGGTGGAGATCTCGACGACGTCGCTCGTGCGTTCGACCGCGAGCACCATCAGCTCGTTGAGCTGTTCGCGCGGCCACGCCGGTCGCGCGCAGATCCGCTGGATGCGCGCGGCGAGCTCCCGGTGCGGGGCCCCCGCGATCGACTCCGCGCTGCCTTCGGCAGCGTTGCGCGGCCCGGCGAAGCCGGGCCTTGCGATCGCGAAGTCGGAGAGGCGCGCGGCGCGCTGCCCCAGCCCTTCCAGCTCGGCCTCCGTGAGGACGGCGAGGATGTGCAGCGGCTCTCCCGCCGCACAGCCGACCTCGACGACGCCGTAGACGATCGCGGCGTGTGCGGGCGGCGGCGGTTGCGCGGGGTTCCACGCGATGGCGGTGTGGCCGTCGGCGGCGAGCTCCTTCGCGAGCGCGGGATCGGGGCGGGTGAGGAGGATGTCCATGGGTCGGTGCTTCAGCCGGTGCCGTCGGTGTCTTCGCCGGAGGGCACGCGCCGGATCGAGCGCGTGGCCGGATCGAGCAGCTCCTCGCCGTGCGTGCGCGGGATCGACGACCCCATGCCGAGCATGGGCGCCGCGAACGTCGCCGTCGCCTCGTGGGGGATGCCCTCCACCGCGCCGATCAGCATCCTCGCGAGGTCGTCGGCCGCGGGGCGCTCCGCCGGGTTCTTCGCCAGCGCGCGCAGCACGAGCGCCTCGAGGCCCTCGGGCACGCTCGGGTCGCGCGAGCGCAGGGGGACCGGCGGCTCCTCGCAGTGCATGAGGGCGAGCGCCATCGGCTCGACCGACAGCTTGTTCGCGGCGGACGCGAACGGGAGCGAACCGCAGATCATCTGGTTCAACAGGACGCCGATCGAGTAGACGTCGGACTTGCCGTCGTACGGCTGGTTCAGGAACCGCTCCGGCGCCATGTAGGCGGGCGTGCCGATCAGCGAGCCGTCGAGCGTCATCTTGTGCTCGCTCGCGGCATCGCCGACCAGCTTCGCGATCCCGAAGTCGAGCACCTTCGGCGTCTCGCCGTGCGCCCCGACGTGCAAGAAGATGTTCGCGGGCTTGATGTCGCGGTGGACGATGCCGACCGTGTGAGCGGCGGCGAGCGCCTCGCATACCGGCGCGAGGATCTCGGCGCAGCGCACGAACGGGACCGGGCCCTCCTTGAGCTCGTCCTCGAGCGAGCGGCCCGACAGGAGCTCCATCGCGAGGAACGCGACGCCGTCCTCGGTGATGCCGGAGTCGAGCACGTGCAGCGCGTTCGGGTGCTGCACGCGGCACGCGTGGACGCCTTCGAGGCGGAACCGTCCGAGCAAGCTCCCGCTCGCGAAGCTCGGGTGCAGCACCTTGATCGCGACGTCGCGCTGCAGGTCCGTGTGGACCGCACGGAACACCATGCCGAACCCGCCCTCGCCGATCTTCGCGTCGAGCCGGTAGCGCTGGCCGATCAGCGTGCCCGGCTGGAGCTCGAGCGTGGGACGCGCCGCCGCGCTCTGCCGCACGCGGTTGCGCAGCGCCGACATCACGCGCGCGTTCAGCACGGGGAAGTCGATCGGCTTGGTGACGTAGTCGTTGGCGCCGAGGTCGAGCGCCTCGACGACATCCGCGCTGTCGGTGCGCGCGGTCGCCATGATCACGGGGATCGTGCCGATCCGCGGATCGGCGCGGATCGCCTTCAGGACGTCGATGCCGGAGATGCCGGGCATCATGACGTCGAGCAGGACGAGATCGATGCGCTTGGTCGCGAGCGTGGCCAGCGCGGCGGTGCCGCTCTCGGCGAGTGCGACCTCGTAGCCTTCGCGCTTCAGCCGGCGTGCGAGCAGATCACGGTTCTCCTCGACGTCATCGACGACGAGCAGCGTGAAATCGCCGGGATTGGACGTCACACCCATCGTCCAGTCCCCGACGGTAGCACGAACCGCTCAGGTGGCGGACGGCCTCCCCAGGCCCTCGTCGACGAGGCGCGCGGCGAGCGAATCGAGATCGACCTGGTACGTGCCAGCCGCGATCATCCGGCGCAGGCGCTCGAGGTGCGTGAACCGCTCCGTGCCGGGGGGCCGCGTGTGGGACTGGGGACGGGACATGATGTGCATTCCGACCTTCCTTGCTGTCACGAGTCGTCCGGCCTCCGGGTTCGTTAAGGGGTCGGGCAGCGGTGGGGTATCAGGAGGGCTCGAGCAGCGCCCGGAGCCGAGCGATCGCGCGGCCATGGAGCTGGCAGACCCGGGCGCTCGTGATCCCCATGACGTGGGCGACCTCGGCGTAGGTGAGCTCCTCGACGTAGTACAGCGACAGGAGCTGGAGGTCGCGCTTGTCCATGTGCGGGAGTGCGGCGCGCACGCGGGCCACGGCCTCGGCCGCCTCCGCGAGCGTCTCGGGCGAGCCGCCGAGATCGCCGGCGATGGCATCGGCGTCATCCAGCGCCGCGACGGTGACGTGGGCGAGGTGCTCGAGGTTCGTGCGGTACTCGTCGACGCTCACGCCGAGCCTCTCCGCGATCGCCTCGTCGCTCGGCGCTTCGCCGCCGCCCGCCGACAGCGCGGCGACCGCCTTCGCGACCTTGCGCGCCTTCTGGCGCACGCGGCGCGGCATGATGTCGCCGCGGCGCAGCTCGTCGAGAACCGCGCCGCGGATCCGGCGCTCGGCGAACGCGAGGAACGGCTCCTCGCGCGAGGCGTCGAAGCGCGCCGCGGCCTCCGCGAGGCCGAGCATGCCGGCGGCGACGAGGTCCTCGCGGCCGACCCACGTCGGGCAACGACGGCCGACACGCAGCGCGATCCGGCGCGCGACCTCGACGTGGCTCGCGATCAGCGCGTTCCGGTCGAGGGGCATGGGCGCGATCGGAAGGCGGGTGACGGGGATCGGCTGCGTGTTCATCGGGTCTCTCCTCGGGAAAGCGGGATGGAGCGCATCCACGGCGTCGTGCGCGCGGTGGGAGCGGCGGCACCGAGGGCACGCATCAGCGCGCGGATCGCGCGAGCGGCGGGCGCCTCGGGGGCGTGGACGAGAAGCGGGATACCGAGCTCGGCGGCCTCGGCGACGGCCGGATCGAAGGGGATCGCGGGGAGCGCCGTGATCTCGAGATCGAGGAAGCGGCCGACGAGCGAGCCGAGGCTGTCCGTGACCTCGTCGACCTGGCGCTGCGACGTGATGCGGTTGGGGACGATGTATGCGTGGCGCACGCCCTGCTCGGTCGCGAGCACCTTGAGGCAGGCGTACGCGCTCGCGATCGACAGCGCGTCGGGGTTCACCACGACGAGCGTCTGCGCCGTCGCGCCGGCGATCGCGGTCTGGACCTGGCCGATGCCGGCGGCCACGTCGACGACGAGCGTGTCGAACCGCGACGCGAGGGAGCCGACGAGCTCGAGCAGCCGGCGCTGCGTCGCCGGACCGATCGTCGACAGCGCGTACGAGCCATTGAGCGCCGGCAGGAGCGTGATGCCGTGCGCGTCGACGAGGACGTCGGCGATCGGCATGCCCCCGAGCGCGTCGAGCATCGTGCGTTGCGGCGCGATGCCCAGCATGAGGTTCAGGTCCGCGGTCCCGAGACCGGTGTCGACCATCAGGGTCCGCGCGCGCTGCTTCGCGCAGGCGAGCGCGAGGTTCAGCGCGATCGTGCTCTTGCCGACACCGCCCTTGCCGCCCGTCACCGAGATGGCGTGGCGAGGCACGGGCGCGATGGCAAGGGTGCGGCTCATTCGCGACGGAGCTGGTGCAACCGGCTCGCCAGTGCAAGTGCGCGGGACCGCTCGAGGTCACTCGCGTCAGCAAATCCACCGGCCGTCAGACTCGCCGACAGTTGACGAGGGACGAGGGCGGCCGATGACGTACTCGTGGCTGACGTTGCTCGCGAGGTGTTCGGCCTCTCCTTCGAAACGCTCTCGGACGCGGTCCTGATCGCCAGTGCCGCCACGACGAAGATCCTCGCCGCCAACCGGCGGGCCGCCGAGCTGCTCGGTCGGCCGGTCTCCGAGCTCCAGGGTCTCGCGATCGCGGCGCTCGCACTCGAGGTGGACGAGGATCTCGTCGCGCCCGGCGTCTACGAGGACGTCGTGCTGCGCGGATCGGGCGACTTTCCGATCTATGTCGCGATGCAGATCGATCGACTCGCGGCACCGGAGGCCGGCGAGCTCGTGATCTACACGCTGCGCGACCTGTCCCCGCGGCGCTCGCTCGAAGGCGAGGTCGTCGCGAAGCACCGGGCGCTGTTCATCGCGCACCGCCAGCTCACCGAGGCCAAGGCCGAGCTCGAGCACCGGAACCGCGAGGTCGCGATGCTCGCGTGGCGGGCGGCCATGGGCGAGGTCGTCGCGGGCATCGCTCACCACCTCAACAACCCGGTCGCCGCGCTGGCCAGCACGCTGCGCCGCCTTGCCCGCGCCGTCGCAGCGCTGCCGGCGCCCCAGCGCGCGGACCTCGAGCCGATCCTCGCGCGCGTCGACAAGCTCGCCTCGCGCGTCGAGACCAACGTCGGTGCGATCGTGTCCGCGAGCCGGACGGATGCCCTCGAGAGCTTCGAGAAGGACGTCGAGCTGCCGCCAGAGCTGGCGACGGCGCTCGCGAAGTTCTCGGTCACCATCGACGACCACCGCAGGAGACACTCCCCATGACCACGCCCCGCATCCTCGTCGTCGACGACGACGATCACGTCCGCGAAGCGCTCGTGGACGAACTGTCCGCGATCTACGCCGTCGATGCCGTCGCGAGCGGAACCGAGGCGCTCGACGCCCTCGCCGCCCAGCAGTACGACGTGGTGATCTCCGACCTCAAGATGCCCGACCGCGACGGCATCGAGGTGCTCGAGTTCGCACGCGCGCACCAGGGCGACGCCGTCCGCGTCCTGTTGACCGGCTACCTCGACGACCACGCGCGCAGCGCGCTGATGGCGCCCGACGCGCCCTACAAGGTCGGCAAGCCGTGGCACGACGAGATCGAGATCGTCGTGCGCCGCGGCCTCGAGCAGCGCGAGCGCGCGCGGAGGCTCAACGCGAGCGTCGGCACGGCGCTGGACCTGGTCGGGTTCGATGCGGAGCTGGTCGCCGTGAAGACGCCGCTCGAGCTCGGTCAGCTGATCGTGCGCCGTGCGCTGTCGATCGAGGGCATCCTCGCCTGCGGCACGGTCGTGCGCGCCGGAGCCTCGGAGCACGGATTCACCGGCGGCGCCGTTCCCGCCGAGGGTCCGGGCTGGTACGTCGACCTCCCGCTGGACGCGGAGGGCGATCATCGCCTGCGCGCGCGGGGCCTCGGTGACGCGGGGCGCCAGCTCGTCGAGCACCTCGCGCACCGCGCCCAGCGCGCGTGCGGGGTGCTCGAGGTTCGCAACGTCCCGGTCGCGGATCTCGTCGGGACCGGGACGCAGCGCAACCAGCTGATGCGGCAGGCCACGATGGGCGCGCTCACGTCGGCGCTGCTCCACGACCTGGCGTCGACGGTGCAGACCCTGTCGGCGTCGCTGAACGACCTCTCGGAGCACGCCGAGTCCAGAGCCCCCGAGCTCGCCGACGCGGTCGCGGAAGCCACGGCCGCGGGCGCGGAGGCGATCGAGCTGTTCGTCCAGATGCGCAAGCTCATCCGCGACGGCGAGGTCAAGCTCCAGCCGATCTCCGCCGACAGGCTGGTGGCGCGCATCAACCGCCAGGCCGGTGGCTTCGTCCGCCAGAAGGCGACGCTGCGGCTGCCAAAGGCGCCGGGGGTGTCGGTGGTCGCGTCCGAGATGCTGCTCGTGCAGGTGCTCGCCAACCTCCTGCGGGTGGCCGCCGACGCCTCGCCGCAGGGCGGGACGGTCGATCTCGAGATCCGCACGAGCGACCGCGACGTCGTGTTCACGGTGATCGACGACGGTCCCGGCGTGCCGGCCGACCTCGTCGAGACCATGTTCGATCCGTTCTCGGCGGCCGTCGGCGAGAGCGGCAACTTCGGCGTCGCGATCGCCGGGTACGTGATGGCGCTGTGCGACGGACGGATCAGCTACCGGCGGCACCCCGAGCGCGGGGCCTGCTTCTCCGTCACGATCAAGCGCGCCTGAGTCCGATCAAGGCTGCGGGCCGACCGGCGGCGCCGGCGCGGCGTCGATCACCACCCGCTCGAGCGGAGCCGGCGCGATCGGGGCCGGCTGTGCATCGACGTCGACCGTCACCGGGGCGGGTCGCTGCGGAGGCACCACCTCGGGCGGCGGCGGCACGCCGGCATCGATGTCGTCGACGATCCGCTCGAGCCGCGGGTGAAGCACGCCGCTCGCGACCGGCGTGAAGCGAAACCGGGTGAGCGCGTAGCCCGGAGCCTGGAACGCGAACTCGTGCTCGGCGCCGGTCTCGCCGAGCCACACCTGCGGCGTGTTGCCGAGCGCCGCTCCGTCGACGGAGACGCGCGCGGGGACGGGGCTCGACCGCAGCACGATCTCGATCGGCCGCGTCGGGCGCTTGGTGGCGGGGCGCGGGTTATCCCCGGTGCCCTCGCCCGCCGGCAGCTCCGCGGCATCGGCCGCGCCCGCATCCGCCACCACCGGCGCCGGCGCCGGCGCCGGCGGGGACGGCGCCGGGCTGCCGCACGCCGCGATCAGCAGAGCGAGCCACGGGGCACGGGTCGAGAACATCGCCCGAGCTATAACACGGCCTACTTCGTGTTCTTCTTCCGAGCCGCATCCTCGACGCGCTTGCGCTGCGCGTCGTCGAGCAGCCGGCGCGCCTGCGCCCACGCGACGATCCTCGCCTTGCGGATGGTCGCCTCCTGCGCGCTGATCTGATCGACCATCCGCGAGATGTCCGCGTCGGTCGTCGCCGGGTTGCCGAGCGCCGTCTGCAGCTTCTCCGACAGCTCGTCGAGCTGCTTCTTCGCGGCCGCGACCTTCTGATCCGACTCGGCGCGCAGCTTGTTGATCTTCTCCTTCTGCGTCTTGTCGAGCGCGAGATCGCGCAGGTCCTTGATCGCGTCCTTCATGTCGTCGTCGTCGTCGTCGACGTCGGGCACATCGACCGCGCCGAGGTCGTCGTCGTCATCGTCGCTGTCGAAGTCGAACTTGAAGCTCTTGTTCCACTTCTTTCCGAAGTCCTTGCCCAGCTGCTTGGCGACGTCCTTGCCGATCTTGTCGCCGAGCTTCTCGAGGTCCTCGTCGAGGCCATCCATCGCGGCCTCGATCTCCTCCCCCATCGCCTCCATCTCCTTCTCGAGCTGGTCGAAGTCGGTGACCGAGATGTTCTTCAGGCGCTTGTCGACGCTCGCGCGGACCTTGTCGAGCCGCGCGGCGATCTTGTCCCGCACGTCCTTCGGGATCGCCTGGTTGTTCTTGATCGAGTCGCGCGCGGTATCGAGCTGGCCGAGCACGAGGTCGTGCACGCCGTCGATCGACACCTTGCCGTTGTTGATCGACACCGAGACGCCACCTCCCGCGCGCACCTTCGCCGGCGGCGTCGGCGCAGCGGGCGGGGTCTTCGGCGTCGGCGGCGTCGGCGCGGGCGCTGGCGGAGCCGGTGGCTTGGGCCCCTGCGCGACGAGCGGGGCGGCGGCATCGCTCGCCGCCGGCCAGTAGCCGAACATCTCGCGGTCCCCCGCCGAGGCGCGCCCCGGCAGGCTGTGGAAGAGCAGGCCGCCGGCGATCATCGACGGCACGACGACGGTGAACAGGGTGCGGATACGGCTCATGGCGTGATGACTCCTTGCAGCAGCTTGCGGTAGGGCGACAGCGGCTTCTTGATGCGCCGCCAGTTCGCCGAGAGATGGGCCGAGCGGTTCACGTCGGCGAGGTCGACCAGGGCCTTCAGCTCGGCCTCGGTCGCGGGCTCGAGCGTTGGATCCTCGACCTGCGTGTCGGTGGACGCCGTGTTCGCCGGTTCGTCGGCGCCCGGCGTGCGCGTGAGGAAGAACACGGCGACGAGCCCCGCCGCGACCGACGTCCCGAGCGCGGCCGCGACCCGGCGGCGGCGGCGCTGTGCGATGCGGTGCTGGGCACCGATCGTCATGCGCGCCGTGAAGCCAAGGCCCGGATCGATCTCGTGGTGCGTCGCTCCGAGCTTGCCCGGCATCTCGACGACCGCCCGGCAGCGCTCGCACGTGGCGGCATGCGGCTCGTGCTCGCCGAGCGGCTCGCCCAGCGCGATGCGCTCGGCGACGAGGTCACAGGTCGGGGTCCGTTCAGGGCTCAT
>JAEUJX010000170.1 GCA_016794545.1 Myxococcales bacterium | reverse complement strand
ACTCCGGCATCGCGCTCGACGAGACCAACCCGAAGGGCACGCCGCCGCGGATCAAACCCGAGAACACCACGCTGCCGGAGATCATGAAGCGCGGCGGCTACTACACCGGCGTCATCGGCTCGCACGACTGGTGGAACGACTGGGGGCTCCAGCAGGGCGTCGACGACTACGACAACTCGATCGGCGCGAAGCCGGATGCGTACCGGGTCGCGGCCGACAAGGTCACGAACAGCATCCTCGCGTGGGTCACCAAGCAGCAGGGCAAGAAGTGGTTCTTGTGGGCGCACTACATCGATCCGCACGGCCGCTACGTCGCGCACCCCGACGTCGCCGACTACGGCAGCAAGGACGAGGACCTCTACGACGCCGAGCTCAAGTGGACCGATCAGGAGGTCGGCCGCCTGCTCGACGAGCTACGCCGTCTGCCGAGCACCGAGAACACGATCATCATCATCACGAGCGATCACGGCGAGAGCATGGGCGAGCACAATGTCCCGCTCGGGACCCACGGCATCGCGCTCTATCGCGAGCTGCTCCACGTCCCGCTGATCTTCTACATCCCCGACAACCCGGCGCGCGAGATCGGCGGCGCGACGTCGAACCTCGACATCGTGCCCACCATCGCCGAGCTGTGCGGCATCGACGTCAAGGACCTGTCGTTCGAGGGCAAGAGCCTCGTCACGCAGCTGTTCACCGGGCGGCCCGACACCGAGCGCATCGTGTTCGCCGAGACCAACGCGCCGGGCAAGCAGCGCGCCGCGATCAGCGAGGCGTGGAAGCTGATCTACTACGTCAACAACAACGTCTACGAGCTGTTCGATCTCGTGCGCGATCGCGACGAGCGCAACAACCTCGCGCCGAGCCAGCCGCCCGAGCTGCAGAAGATGCAGGAGGCGCTGCAGAACTGGATGGACCGCGTGATGTACGCGCGCGATCCGAACTTCAACCAGGCGTTCCGCTCGATGTCCGACGTGCTCTCGGCCGAGGCGCCGCCGGTCCCAGCCACCGGCATCACGCTCGCCGATGGCGCGATCGAGGTCGCCGGCATCGGCCCGGCGAAGGGCAAGCTGTTCATCCCGGGCGCGCAGACCGACGTGCACGTCTACTTCCGCGTCACGCAGCCCACGCCGCGCACCCTGAAGCTCCAGGTCGTGCTGTGGCCCACGACCCCGCCCGAGGGCCACACCGCGGCCGCCCCGAGCGTGCCGCCGCCGTGGGCCATCCGCTCGACGCTCCGCGCGACCGCCGACGGGACGTTCCCGACCGTCCGCTGGAAGGCCGGGGACCAGATCCGCGACCGGTTCGCGGTCACGATCCCCCCGAGCTGGCAGGGCGACGTCGTCGTGGCCCTGGTCAGCGTCGACGCGGCCCAGCCCAGCGACAGCCCACCCCAGATACTCGGTGTCCTACCCCTGGCCCCCACCGGGTCCGGGGGAAGCCCGCCGCCTCCACGGCCGTAGTAAGCTGGCAGCCATGCGGCCGATCATGCCGATCTTCGACCTCGCGGGCGTGTTCGCGGACCAGATCCGCGCCGCCGAGACCGAGGGGAGCCGCGTCTACGAGCCGCTCATCGGCCTCGTGACCGACAACAAGGACCCGAGCAAGCTCGGCCGCGTCAAGGTGAAGCTCCCGGTCCTCCACAAGGACGAGACCACCTTCTGGTGCCCGATCATCATGCTCGGCGCCGGCAAGAACCGCGGCTGGTTCTTCATCCCCGAGAAGGACGACGAGGTGCTCGTGATGTTCGAGCACGGCGACCTGGACCACCCGGTCGTGGTCGGCGCCCTGTGGAACGGCAAGGACAAGCCGCCCGACAAGAACGACGACGGCGGCAACAAGCGCCGCCTCATCAAGTCGCGCGCCGGCTCGAAGATCATCTTCGATGACGACGAGGAGAAGATCGTCATCGAGGACGGCGGTGGCTGCGGCGTCATCACGATCGACGCGAAGGCCAACAAGATCACCTTCGAGGCCAAGAAGGGCGACGTCGCCATCCAGTCCCCCAAGGACGACTCGACGATCTGTGCCAACGAAGCCGAGTTCATTGCCTCCGAGAAGCTCGAGATCCACGCCGGCTCCGCGATGGCCTTCGGCACCGACGCCAAGGCCACCATCAAGGGCAGCGACGTGACGATGTCAGGCTCGACCGCGAACTACAACTGCGGCAACGCCACCGCGCCTACCGCACCGAGCACGAGCCCGGCCGAGATCCCCGACCCGTACGGGTCGTGAGAGCGCGCGTGGCGCCGTGGCGAGTACTCGCGGCCGTCCTGCTGACCGCCTGCGAGTCCGGCTCGCCGGGACAGCCGATCGTCGTCGAGAACGAGGGCCGGATCTGTGTTCACGGCGATCCCTCGGTCCCCGGCGCTCAGACGTTCGCGGCGAATGCTCCGATCCACCTCGCCTACCAGAGCCAGGACGAGTGCCTGAGCTCCAGCTGCACGTCCGACCGATCATCGGCCTGCGCCGCATCCATCGACAACGGCGTGATCGAGTTGTCCGCCGTCATCTCGTGGCGGGACATCAGCCGCCAGCAGGGCGCGTGCACGGCGGATTGCGTGCTCCTCGCGGCCGAGTGCACGACGGCGGTGCTCCCCGCCGGCACGTTCGAGGTCAGGTTCGGCAGCGGCCGGATGTCGCTCGTGATCCCGAGCCAGCACGCCGCCCCGCCGTGCATCGACGCTCGATAGCGCTCACTGCGCCATCGAGAACGTGTCGCTCTTCGGCGGCTTCGGGCCGTGCGGTTCCTTCTGCACGGCTTCCTTCGCCTCGGGATCCGGGTTCGTGCCGCGGCGGATGTACTCGGTGACCGGCTTGTAGTTGACGGTCCACTTGTTGGACTTCACGACCTTGCCGTCCTTGTAGAACCGGCGGAACCGCTCGAGCTTGTAGCCGTCGAAGCCGGCCTGGTCGATGCTCGTGCTGTCGAGCTTGACCTCGTCGTCGAGGCGCTCCTCGACCGAGTACGGCGTGGTCTCGAGGACCTTGCGCTCGAACACGACCTTGTCGTACGGGCGCTTCTTGCCGAGGATCTCGACCTTGGCCTCGCCGTTCGCGACGACGTAGCGGAGCGCGACCGGGAATTCGTACGGGTTCTTGAGCTTGAGATCGGTGTCGGGCCACACGACCGTCGCGTCGAAGCCGAGCGGCGTGTACGCGCTCGGGCGCGAGTGGTTCGTGGTCTTCACGATGTCGAGGCCGGCGAAGAACGCGGCGCCGAACAGCGTCGTCGAGATCTGGCAGGTGCCACCCGCGAGGCCGTCGACCATCTCGCCGGCGGTGATGACGTGGGCGATCTTGTAGCCCATCTTCTGCGAGCGCTCGCCGACGACCGCGTTGAACGACCACTCCTCGCCCGGCTTCATCACGTAGCCGTTGACCTTGGAGGCGGCGAGCTTGAGGTTGAAGTTGCGATCGCGATCGGTGACGGGGAACTTGGTCTCGTAGTGGCCGAGGACGTTCGAGATGTCGTCGATGCCGAGCTGCGCCTTCGTGACGACGGCGGGCACGGGCACGTCGACGAGCTCGACGGCAGCCGCGCCCTGCCGGGCCGCCGACTCGATCCGCGGCAGCGAGCCCCACACGTCGAGGCCCTTGCCCGGCGTGTCGTCGTGGATCTGGCGCGCCTCGAGATCGAGGTAAGCGTTGATCGGCGCGCGGTCGTAGCTCGCCTTCAGCTCGAGCAGCTTGGCGACGGCCTTCTCGCGATCGAGGCGGACCGGGATGGTCCCCTTCGCGCCGCGCGCCGCGAGGTCGGCGTCGGAGGACACCGCCGAGCGCGCGGACTCGTCGGGATCGACCTCGAGCCCGAGGTCGGCCCACGTGACCTCGACGGTCTGGCCGGCGATCTTCACGGCGACCTTCGTGCCGAGGAACGCCGCCAGCGTGCCGCTCGCGGCCGGCGCCTTGTTCGCGGCCGACGGCTCGGCAGCAGACGCCGCCTTCTCCGAGGTCGCGGCGCGCGCCTCGCTCTTCGTGCCGAGCACGTAATAGCCGCCGAGCATGCCCGCGGCGACGACGAGCATGCCGCCCGCGAGCCCGAACAGAACGGCGCCCCGTTGCGCGGAACGTTGCTTCGAACGAGTGCCAGAAGGCTGGGTCATCGGTTCCTTCTATCCTCTTATCACGAGAGGCAGCAGATCCAGGAGTTTGCAGCTCGCGGGCCAGTGAACGCACCGTCCTGGAAGCGGACTTGCCACCGGCGTGTCACGGCTCCCACACCGATCGTGTCTCGACGGCCACGCGCTTTGACACGTAGGGATGCATGGTGCACGCTGCATTGGTGAGCTCGCTCGTGCAGCGCAACAAGGTGGTTGCCAAGCGGAAAGGCGCCCTGGCAGCCGTCACGGGCGCAGGCGCCGTCGTCGCCGGCGTGACGATCGCACCGGTCGCCGGGATCGTGGTCGCCGCCGGGGCCCTGTATCTCGGCTGGGACTGGCTGTCGTTCCGGATCAAGAACGGCATGCGCTTCTAGAAGCGGGGATGACCACGACGGGGGGATTCGCAGCCGGCCTCGTCGGCATCGTCCTCGACGGTCGATACCGCCTCGAAGCGGTGCTCGGCGAGGGTGGGATGGGCTCGGTGTTCCGGGCGCACCACCTCGCGATGGACCGCAAGGTCGCGGTCAAGCTGCTGAAGCCCCACCTGACGACCGACGCACAGGCGCTCCAGCGGTTCGCCCGCGAGGCGCGCGCGACGCTCAAGGTCGACTCGCCGCACGCCGTCAAGGTCCTCGACTTCGGCGTCACGCCTCAGAACGACTACTACATGGTGCTCGAGTACCTCGACGGGCGCACCGTGCAGCGCGAGCTCGAGGTCGACGGTCCGTTCGCGCCCGCGCGCGTGCTCCACATCGCGCGCCACGCGCTCCACGCGCTCGCCGCCGCGCACCGCAGCGGCCTCGTGCACCGCGACATCAAGCCGGACAACATCCTCCTCATGCGGGTCGACGCCGACCCCGACTACGCGATGCTGCTCGACTTCGGCGTCGCGAAGCTGATGCAGGGCGCTGCGGTCAGCGATCGTTCGCGGTTCGCGCTCACGCAGGCCGGCATGGTGTTCGGCACGCCCGAGTACATGTCGCCCGAGCAGGCGTGCGGTCACCCGCTCGACGGGCGCAGCGACCTGTACTCGCTCGCTGCGACGATGTTCGCGATGCTCACCGGCTGCGCGCTGTTCGAGGGCAAGACCGCGATCGAGCTGCTCACGCACCACGCGCGCACACCGCCGCCGCACCTCGAGACGCTGGTGCCCGAGCTCGGCCAGTACGGCAAGCTCGACGAGCTGCTCCAGCGGTGCCTCGCGAAGAAGCGCGAGCAGCGCCCGGCAAGCGCCGAGGAGCTCGACCAGCAGCTCGCGCAGCTCGAGGTCTACGTGTCGCGCGCCGGCCGGTCGAACAAGAGCATGCGGGTGTCGCAGCTCGCGGCCAGCTCGTTCTTCGAGGCGCTCCCCGCCGAGCTGGTCGATCCGGGCAAGACCCTCATGCCCGGCGACTTCGTGCCTCCGGAGACCACGTTCAAGGTCGGCACGCTCGGTCCCGACGACTCGCCGGCGGTGTCGTCGCGGCGCGGGCTGTACCTCGCGTTCGGCGGCCTCGCCGTGCTCGGGATGGTCGCGGTCGCGATCGGGATCGCGATGAACAAGCCCTCCCGCAGCGACGGTCCGCCACCGCCGAGCGATGCCGCGAGCAAGGTGGTCGCGAGCGCCCCGCCCGACGCCGCCGTGATCGATGCGGCGGCGCCGCCTCCCCCGCTCGACGCGGCGGCCCCGGTCGACGCGGCGCAGCCGGTGCCCGGGCGGGCGAACGGGGGCCCGCGGATCGCGCCGCCTCCGAAGACCAACGAGCACCTGAAGGCGGCCGAGGACGCGATGAAGCAGGGCAATCGCCTGCGCCAGCTCGCGGAGGCCGACCTCGCGCTCCAGGCCGATCCGCGGAGCGCCCGCGCGAAGTACCTGCTCGCCGACGCACTGATCAAGGGGGGCGATCTCGACCGAGGTTGCGCCTACTTACGGGAGCTGGGACGCCAGCCGCTGGCACTCGCCCGTGCCAGCGCCGCGAAGTGCCCCCCGTCGATTCCTCCGTAGACGCGGTCCGTTGATTCCGTCGAGCCTGCCCCCTATTCTAGCCGTCTCGCATGGCTGGAACCACGTCGGGAATCCACGCCGCGCAGGCGGTGACGAGCGGTGCGCGGCTCGCTCCCGGCTTCGCGCTCGGCGAGTACCGCGTCGGTCAGGCGCTGTGGCCACTGCGCATCGCGGACGCCTACAAGGCCGACGGGCCGAAGGGACCGGCGACGGTCTACGTGATCCACGCGAGGATCGCGGCGAACCCGGCGGTCCGCGACGAGATCATCGCCGGCACGCGCGCCGCGGCGGCCTTGCCGGAGCACAAGCACCTGGTCCACACGATCGCCGCCGGCCTGACCGGCGACATCCTGTGGATCGCGACGGAGGAGGTCGACGGATCGCTCGTCCGGGACCTGCTCGCGAAGAAGCGCCTCGGCAGCCAGCGCGCCGGCAACGCCGGGCTCGGCACGCGCGCGACCGGCAACCTCGTGGTCGGCGTCGCGCAGGCCCTCGCCGAGGTCCACCACGGCGCGCTCGCCGACGAGTCGATCGTCGTCAGCCGCACCGGCCGCGTCCGCGTCACCGATCTCGCGCTCGGCGCCGGCACGATCGCCGCGATCCGCGCCGGGCTCGTCCCCGGCGGCTCGACGATCGCCCCCGAGCTGCTCCAGGGTGGCGCCCCGAACGGCCCGGCCGACGTGTTCTCGATCGGCGCCCTGCTCTACGAGTGCCTCGTCGGCGCGCCCCTCGAGCGCGGCGGTGCGCGCCCGAGCGAGGTGGTGCCCGGCGTGAACTCGCAGATCGACGATCTCGTCGGCCGCGCGTGCCACAAGGATCCGGAGAAGCGGTTCGGCCGCGCGGACGTGCTCGGCGAGGTCGTCGGCGAGGCGCTCGGCAAGGGCGGTGCGATGCAGACCTCGCACGTGCCGACGCTCGCCGCCGCGCCGTCGCTCGCGGATCAGCAGGTCAGCCTCGCCGCCGAGCTCGGCAACGCGGCGGCGTCGGGCTCGATGAACGCGATGGGCGCCGTCGACCGCGCGCTCGCAACCGCGCTCGCGGACACCACCGAGAAGTGGCTGATCTCGAAGGGCAAGCTCGATTACGGCCCGTTCTCGCTCGCCGACGTCATCGCGCAGATCGAGAAGGGCGAGATCGTCGCGGGCAACATCATCATGGACAAGGACAGCGGTGCGCGCGTCGACGTCGGCACGCACCCGCTGCTCGGCCCGATGGTCGAGCAGGCGAAGCAGCGGCTCGACGACCAGCGCCGCGCGCAGGCCGAGGTCGCCGTCCAGTCGAGCGAGAAGAAGAAGGGCGCGATGCTCTACGGGATGATCGGCCTCGGCGTCGTCGGCGCCGCCGTCGCCGTGTACTTCATCATCCAGGCCGCGCGCGGCGATGCGGGCGAGAAGAAGATCGCCGGCGTCGACAAGCTCGACGGCGCACAGCTGCAGGTCAAGGTCACCATGCCGAAGGCGCCGCCCAAACGCGCGAAGACCGGCGGCCCCGGGCGCACGGGCACCGGCGGCAACTACACGCGCGGCAGCGAAGACCTCTCGCTCGACATGAGCGACGACGGCGACGACGGAGGATCGAGCACGCTCGACATGGGCACCGTCTACAACGTCTACTCGAGCTACGGCGGCCGGCTCGGCGGCTGCCTGCACAGCACCGGCGCGGGCCAGGCGAACATCAGCATCATCATCGACGGTCCGTCGGGCCGCGTCACGTTCGTCAAGGTCGACGGCAAGCAGGGCGGCGCGACGTGGGCGTGCATCAACGGCGTGATGCGCGGCATGAAGTTCCCGACGCTGAAGAGCGGCCGGACGCGCGCCGAATTCGACATCGGGATCTGATGGCGACCGGACCCGACGGCCCCGTGCCACAGCGCTCGCTCTCGTCGCTGCGGATCGGCGCCGACGGGCCGCGCGGCGCCCTCGCGAAGGTCATCCC
>JAEUJX010000144.1 GCA_016794545.1 Myxococcales bacterium | reverse complement strand
AGCCCGCAGGCACCCGCCGGCCGGCTCGCGGGTGCGCCGCCGAGCCTGCGCGCCGGCGTGATCGCGTATCCCGAGGTGCCGCCGCTCGAGACCGAGCGACCGCGCGGTCACGAGCACCATCATCACTGACGGCATGCGTACCCTCGCCCTCGTCCTGACGCTCGCGGCGTGCACGCCGTCGCTGACCGAGGTGCGCCGTCCCGTCGACGGCCTGATCGAGACGCGCCTGGGCAAGCAGGAACGGGTCGACACCCGCACGCTGCTCGCGAAGCCGCTCGACAAGGACGCTGCGGTGAAGATCGCGCTCGCCAACAACGCGCGGCTCGCCGCGGCGTTCGACACGCTCGGCGTCGCCGGCGGCGAGCTCGGCGCCGCGCTCGGACTGGGGCCGCTCGAGATCGACGGATCGGTACGGTTCGGCGAGCACACCGAGCTGGAGGTCGAGGTCGTGCAGAACGTCCTCGGCGTGATCACGTCGGGGAAGCGACGCGCCGCCGCACGCGCCGATCTCGAGGCCGCGCAGGCGGAGGCCGCGGCGGTGGCGCTGGCGCTCGTCGCGCGCGTCGAGATGGCGTTCGCCGACGTGCTCGCGGCGCAGCAGGATCTCGTGCTGCGGCGCGAGGCGTTCGAGGCCGCGGATGCCGGTGCGACGCTGCGCGAGCGCATGTTCGCCGCCGGCAACACGAGCCCGCTCGCCCAGGCGCGCGAGCGCGACGCGCGCGAGCAGGCGCGGCTCGACGTGGGGCGCGCCGAGGCGGAGGTCGAGATCAAGCGCGAGCGGCTCAACTCGCTGCTCGGGCTCTCGGGGAACGACACAGCGTGGACCGCGGCCGGCGCGCTCGCCGAGCTGCCGGCGACGGCGCCCGCGCTCGACGGGCTCGAAGCCGCGAGCGTGACCGCGAGCCTCGAGCTCGCCGCAGGCCGCGCGCGCACGGCCGCCGCCGCGAACCGCGCGAGCGACGAGCGGCTGCGCACGGTGCTGCCGGAGCTCGGCGTCGGAGGATCCGCGCACGACGACGGTGATGGCTGGACGCTCGGCCCCGTGGTGCGGATCGGGATCCCGCTGTTCGATCAGCGCGCGGGGCAGCGGATGCGCGCGAACGCCGAGGCGCGGCGCGCCGGGAACGAGCTGACCGCGAATGCCGTCGAGCTGCGCGCCTCGGCACGCGCCGCCCGGATCGCGGCGCTCGCGGCCTACCAGGAAGCGCGCCACGTGCGCACGGTGCTGTTGCCGCTGCGGCAGCAGATCCTCGACGAGACCGTGAAGCACTACAACGCGATGGACACCGACCCGTTCGCGCTGGTCACCGCGCGCCGCGATCTCGTCGACGGACACGCCCGCTATCTCGACGCGCTGCGCCGCTACTGGCGCGCGATGGCCGAGGTGTCCGCGCTCCAGCGCGGCGTCTCGGTCGGCACCGGGGACACGAGCGAGCCGGGTGCGCGCCGGACCCAGCGCACGGAGGAGCAGCACTGATGACGATCTCCCGCCGTACCGTCCTCGGCACCGGCCTCGTGCTCGCGGCGAAGCCGTGGCGCGCGGTTCCGAATGCCGCCGCCGCCCCCGTGAAGGCACAGCCCGCCGTCGCGCGGCCCTCGTCGCTCGTCGTGCCGAACGGCTCCGTGCTGCCGTCGACGATCCGCGAGGGCGTGCGGATCTTCCACCTGCGCGCCGAAGAGGTCGATCACGAGATCGCGCCCGGCCTGAAGATCAAGGCGTGGGGCTACAACGGCTCGACGCCCGGGCCCGTGATCGAGGCGGTCGAGGGCGAGCGCGTCCGCATCTACGTGACGAACGCGCTGCCCGAGCGCACCTCGGTCCACTGGCACGGCCTCTTCGTCCCGTACGGCATGGACGGCGTCGCGGGTCTCACCCAGGCGCCGATCGAGCCGGGCAAGACGTTCCGCTACGAGTTCGTGCTCGATCGCGCTGGCACGTTCATGTACCACCCGCACGCCGACGAGATGACGCAGATCGCGCTCGGCATGATCGGCATGATCGTCGTCCACCCGCGCCGTCCCCCGCCGGCGCGCGAGCGCGTGCGCGACTTCTGCCTGATGTCGCACGAGATGACGGTCCACATCGGCCACATGCGGCCCGACCCGCTCGCGATGAACGACTTCAACGTCCTCACGTTCAACGGCAAGGCGTTCCCGGGCACCGCGCCGCTCCTCGCCGAGACCGGCGACCGGATCCGCGTGCGGCTCGGAAACCTGGGGCCGATGGATCACCACCCGATCCACCTCCACGGACACGCGTTCGAGGTCGTCTCCACCGACGGCGGCCCGGTCCCGGCGTCCGCGCGGTTCCCCGAGACCACCGTGCTCGTCCCCGCCGGCGCCACGCGCACGATCGAGTTCCTCGCGACGGAGGGCGACTGGCCGTTGCACTGTCACATGACCCATCACGCGATGAACCAGATGGGGCATGGCGCGGCGAACCTGATCGGCACGAACACCAAGGGCCTCGACGAGCGCCTCGCGCGCATCGCGCCGGGCTACATGACGATGGGCCAGAACGGCATGAGCGAGATGGCGCACATGCAGATGGAGCAGCCGCGCAACTCGATCTCGATGGTCGGCGGCAAGGGACCGCACGGCATCATCGACATGGGGGGCATGTTCACGATCGTCAAGGTCCGCGACAAGCTCCCCGCGGGCGGCGCCGACCCCGGGTGGTACCAGGCGCCCGCCGGCACGACGGCGATCGAGGCGACCGCCGACGAGCTCGCGCGCGACGGCATCAAGACCTGAGCACGACCTCGGTACGCGACGGACGCCGTCACCACGAGGTCGGTGCCCAGCGAGACGGATGCGGCCGGTTACCCCGCGTGCGCCGGGGTGGCCGAGGCGACGCACGAGCCGGGTGTACGAGCGGGTCGGGCAGTCGGATCGCCCGGAGGCCGGCTCACGACCACGGAGTGCTGGGCCTCACGACGTCGCTCTGATACCGTGCCCGCCGTGACCGCGTCGTTCGGTGGTTTGCTGCTCGGTCTGCTCGTGGGGCTGCGCCACGCCTTCGAGCCAGATCACCTCGCGGCGATCTCGAACCTGGTCGTCGAGACGCGGAGCGCACGGCGCGGCGCGCTGCTCGGCGCGATCTGGGGCCTCGGCCACACGCTCGCGCTGGTGATCGTCGGGCTCGTCATGATCGTCGCCGGCACGGCGCTTCCGGTCTCGGTCGCCGCCGCCTTCGAGTGCGCCGTGGCCGTCATGCTCGTCGTCCTCGGTGTGCTCGGGATCCGGCGCGCGCTGCGCGACGGCACCACGGGCGCACCGCGCCGCCACCGGCATGGTGTCCTCGAGCACGAGCACGCGCTCGCGGCCCCGCACGTCCACCTCGGGCGCGCGACGTTCGCGTGGCGCCCCCTCGCGATCGGTCTCGTGCACGGCCTCGCCGGCAGCGGCGCGCTCACCGCGATCGTGTTCGCCGAGCTGCCCGACACCACGCTGCGGATCGCCTACATCACGCTGTTCGGGGCCGGCTCGATCGCGGGCATGGGCATCGCGTCCGGCCTCGCCGGCGCCTCGCTCGGTGCGTTCGGCGGCGCGGACCTCCGCCGCCGCCTCGCACTCGCCGCGGGCGCGGTGTCGATCGTCGTCGGGATCCTCTGGGGCCTCCCGTTCGTGCGCGCGCTCGCCGCGTGATCCGCGCTATCGTCGCGCGATGCACACGCTGTACGTGCTCGTGATCCTGCTCGCCGCCGCCTGCAGCTCCAAGGACAAGTGCGAGCGGGTCGCCGACAAGCTCGCTCCCCTGATGAAGGAGCAGGGCAAGCCGGACGACCCCGGCGCCATCGAGAAGTGCCGCGCCGACCTCGCGGCCAACCCCGACCGCGAGCGCATGCTCGACTGCATCCTCTCGCTCGACGAACCCGTCACCGGCCCCTCCCTCGTCCGCTGCGCGAACACGGACAAGTACGGCGGCAAGCGCTCGCCCTGAGCGGCCCTACGAGCCCTACGAGGCCCCACGAGGCGCTCCGCCGTCCGGCCACCTCTCACCGGCTGTCCGGTCGCGCAAGTCCTTGCGTACCCCGCGAGATCGACGATCTCGCGGGTAGTACGCGCAGACGTGGCCCGAACGGCCCACAATCGAGTCGAACGCGCAACTCGATTGCATCTCGATCCACAACCCGGGTCCGGATCGCCCGGCCGGGCGGGCGTGTCCGAGCTCAGTAGGTGACGGACACGGCGAGCGTCGCGGTCAGCGGGATCCCGGGGGTGAAGTGCATCTGCTCGATCAGCGGCGCGGTCGGCGACACGCGCGACTCCTCCGCGAACTGCGCCTCGCGCCACTCGGTGTCGAACAGATTCGCGATCGTCAGCTCGAGGGCGACGTGGTGGCCGAGGGAGCGTCCGGCGATCAGATCGAACAGCAGGAAGCCCTCGGCGGTGAGCGAGCCGTCGCCGTTGCCGGCCCGGTCCGCGATGCCGCGCGCGCGCAGCGAGACGAAGCCGCGCTCGTCGTGGACCGCGATCCCGCCGGAGCCCATCCAGCGCGGCGCGAGCGCGAGCGCACCCGCGTTACCGGCGTTGCCGACGAACGTCGAGCGCGACCAGGTGACGCTGCCGTCGAGCGAGAGCCAGGGTGTGGCGTCGACGGAGCCTTCGAGGTCGAGGCCGAACCGCCGCGTCGGATCGCTCGCCTCGGTGCCACCCGCGTCGCCGCTCCACACCTGCTCGGACGACAGGTGCAGGTACCAGACATCGGCGGTGACGCGCGCGCGCGGGTGGGGGCGCATGCGCACCCCGGCCTCGGCGCCGAGCGCGCGGGCGAGCGCGCCCTCGCCGGCGGAGGTGACCGCCGCGCGCGCGTCGTTGGAGTGGAAGCCGGCGCCGCTGTTGAGGAAGAAGTTCACCTGCTCGGCGGCGTGGAGCTCGACGGAGAGCTTCGGGCTGACGATCGCCTCGTGGGTGGCGGCGTCGAGCACGCGCGTCGCGAGGTCTTCGACGGCCCACGACAGCGCGTCGACGCGCACGCCCGGGAACACGTGGAGCCACGGCAGCACCGAGACGTTCGCCTCGGCGAACAGCCCGAGGTCCCAGATCCGGTTCGTCGTGTGGTTGCACGGCGCCGGCGCGCCGAAGCAGTCGGCGAGCCGCGTGCGCGCCTCGGTGTGCCACAGCCCGGTCTCCGCGACGTCGTGGCGCACCTGCGCACCGGCGGTGAGCAGCGCGCGGCTCCCGAACGCGCGCTCGTAGCGCAGCTCGCCGCCGGACAGCCAGCGCGCGTCGAGCTGCTCGATCTGGTCGCCGCGCCCGGGATCGCGGGCGAACAGCGTGAAGTTGGAGAACAGCGTGAGGTCGTTGCGCACGCCGTACGCCGACACGCGGAGCTCGCCGCCGCGCACGCGCCAGGCGTACGCGCCGTGGAGGCTCGAGCGGTGAGCGGTGCCGCCCTCGGTCGGATCGATCGCGCCGAACCGGTCGAGGCGGCCCGCCGCGACCTCGCCCGCGGGGATCTGGCCCGACTGGTTCCACCTCGCGACGTAGCTCGTGGCCTGGAGGCGGAGCTCGCCGGGGCCGACGCGGCCGCGCCACTTCGCGAGCAGCTTCCCGTTGCGGAAGTCCTGCTCGTGCACGAACGGGCCGTCGCTCTCGCCGACCTCGACCGCGACCAGCGACGTCTTGACCGGGCTGGCCATCCCGACGACGCGGAAGTTCGGCCCGAACCGCTGGGTCAGCGACGTGCCCGCGATCGTCCACAGCGTCGGACCGGTGACCTGATCGATCGTGCGGAGCTCGAGCGCGCCGGCGGTGTAGAAGTCGCCGTAGCGCGCCGCGTACGGCCCCTTGTGCACGTCGACGGTGTCGATCGTCTCGGGGATCAGCCAGTGCGTGTCGGCATAGCCCTGCCCGTGGCCGTGCGAGGCGAGGTTGACCGGCACGCCATCGGCGAAGATCGCGATGTCGGTGCCGTGGTCGGCGTCGAAGCCGCGGATGAAGTACTGGTCGCTCTTGCCGCCGCCGGCGTGCTGCGAGACGACGAGCCCGGGCACCTGGCGCAGGATGTCGGAGGGCTGCGTGCGGGGGCGAACTCGCAGGTCGCCGCGATCGAGGTGAACGCTCGACGCCGACTCCGCCGGCGCGTCGTCGGAGATCTCGATGATCTCCTCCTCGGGTGGCGGGACGTCGTCGGGGTGCGCGTGGACGAAGGACGGGATCAGCGCGACGCCGAGCACGGCGCGCGCGAACAAGTGCTGCATGAAGCCTCGTGGTGGAGGGAACCGGTGGTGATCGCGTCAGGACGCGAACGCCGGCGGTCCCCGCGCCGCGGCCTCGGGCACGGTGGCGGAGGCGAGCACGTGCACGGCGGCGGGCTCGACGAACGTGACGAGCCGGTCGACGGGCACGGGCTCCGTGATGGGCGGCGGCTCGGCGCGCAGCGCGAGCGCGTGGTGCGCGAGACCGGCGGCGTGGTCGAGCTGGTCGCGCAGGCGGCTCGTGCCGTCGCGGCCGGGCTTCACCGCGCCGTAGCGGACCTTCGCGTCGTCGTGGCGGTGCACGACGCCGTCGTCGTGGCGGTGCGCCGGCTCGCCGAACGACACCGTGATCACCATGCCGTCGGCCGCGTGCGTGTGCGGCGCGGCGTCGGCGTGGCCCGCCTGGTGGAGCGCCGGGAGCAGCTCGACGCCGGCCAGCCACAGCAGGCAGGTGACGATCGCGAGCACCCGGCGACGCACGAGCCGATCATGTGCCAACCCGGATCGACAAGTCCAACGGGTGCGGCGATGTTCGCCGCGGGTGTCGCGCCGATCGGGCCGCGGTCGCACGGCGAGGTCGGGAGGCGCTACGGCTTCGCGCCGCACGCCGGAAGGCCCGGCGGGATCTGGACCTGGAACTTCGCCGGATTCGTGAGGTCGGGGTTGAGCGTGCGATCGCCCCACTCGACGACGAGGTCGGCTTGCTGGTTCGGCGACTTGAAGCGGGTCTTCGACGGCAGCCGCTGCTCGTTACCCGCGGCGTCCTTCACGTTGCCGAAGTCCGCGTTCTCGATCGACCAGACGACCTTGCCGCTCGCGTCCTCGAGCTTGCTCTTGATGACGTCGGTGCGGCCGCCGCGCAGATCGACCTCGAGCGTCTGCTTGCCCGCCGGTCCGTTCAGCACGACGGTCTCGTGCCCGCTCTTGCCGTCCCACGTGACCGAGCCGTCCTTGCCCGCGAGCGGCACCGTGCCGACGGCGAAGTACAGGAAGTCCTCGGGCTCGACCTCGACGCGCAGCAGCGTCGCGATCGACTGGCGATCGCACGGCCCCGCGAGCTGGCAGTTGTTCTGGTTGTCGACGTACGCGAAGGCCGCGCCATCGCACGCCATGTCGGCGAGCACGTTGCCGCCGGCGGGCGAGAGCGCGTTGAACCGCACCTTCTTGCCGGTCGTGCCCATGACGAGCACGGCGCCCTTCAGACGATCCTTGCCGAGCCAGTAGTCCATCGTGCTCTCGGCCGAGAACCCGGTGCGCGCCTTCTGCTGGGCCTCGATGCGCGCGGCGACGTCGGCGGCGGTCGGCGCCGGATAGTCGCGCTTGGTGCCCGTGTTGCCGCCGGGGCAGCCGGGGAGCGCGAGCGTGATCACGATCGTCATCGCCGCGAGGGCGGGCCGCTTGTCCATGTGCCGGTGATAACCCGGCGGCGCGCGAGATTCCTTCCCGTGGCGTTCGTTCAGTGTGCCGGCGCCGACATCGGCGCGCGGAGACGGAGGTTGTCGAGGGCGTACGCGCCGGCGCCGAGCGTCCACTGCACGGCGAGCGCGACGGTGATGAGGGCCGGGTACTCCCAGCCGCCGCCGGGAGCCATGAAGCTCCAGCCGTTCGGCAGGTGCGTCTTCAGCGCGCCGAGCATCGTCGGCACCAGCAGCGCCGCGACCCAGCGCACGCGGACGCCCGCGATCAGCGCGAGGCCGCCGAGCAGCTCGGCCGCGAACACCGGGTACACCGTCCACGCCGGGAAGCCCTGCGCGACGAAGTACTGCTCGGTGCCGTCGAAGGTGAAGATCGCGGCCTTCGCATAGGCGTGCGCCAGGAAGACGGCGCCGAGCGCGACTCGAAGGAGGAGCGGCCCGAAGGCCGAGGTGCGAGACAGGTCGAAGCGGTTCGTCGTCATGCCCTCATCGTGGGGTGTGCTCGAACGCCGCGGCAGTCGCGACTTTCGCAGTATGATCCTGCATAAATGCACAACCTGCCGTGGACGGATCTGCAGCACGTGCTCGCCGTCGCCGATGCGGGCTCCGTGGCGAAGGGGGCCCGAGCGCTCGGCGTCAACCACACGACCGTGCTGCGCCGGGTGGCCGCCTGCGAGCGCGCGCTCGGCGTGAAGCTGTTCGCGCGCTCGCCCGCCGGCTACGCCCTCACGGCCTCGGGCGAGGAGATCGCGTCCGCCGCGCGTGCGATGCACGAGACGGTGCTCGCGATCGAGCGCACCGTCGCCGGCCGCGACCTGCGGCTCACGGGCACCGTGCGCGTCACCACGACGGACACGCTCGCCCACTCGCTGATGCCGGCGGCGCTCGCGTCATTCACCGCCGCTCATCCGGCGATCGCGCTCGAGCTCACCACCACCAACGTGATGGTGAGCCTCACCCGCCGCGATGCCGACATCGCCGTCCGCCCGACGTCCTCGCCACCGCCGAACCTCGTCGGCCGCCGGATCGCCGAGGTCGCGATCGCGCTCTACGCCGCGCCGTCCTACCTCGCGCGGGTCCCGGCGCGCCGCGCCCTCGACAAGCACGCCTGGCTCGCGCCGGACGACAGCCTCGCCTCCACCACCATCGCGCAGTGGCTCCGCACCGAGCTCGCCGGCATCACGCCCGTCTTGCGCGCCGACACGCTCACCTCGCTCGCCCACGCCGCGGCCGCCGGCCTCGGGATCGCCGCCCTCCCCTGCTACCTCGCCGACCGCCTGCCATCCCTCGCGCGTGTCCGGGGCCCGATCCCCGCGATGGCCACCGAGCTCTGGGTCCTCACCCACGCGGACCTCCGCAACACCGCGCGCATCCGCGCGCTCACGGATCACCTCGCCGCCGCGCTCGGCGCCCAGCGCGCCCTCCTGGAAGGCCGCTGATCCGGGCCGCTGATCCGGACCCGGGTTGCGGTGTGTCCGGCTGGGATCATGCAAAGCGTATGCGCGATCGAGTGATTTGCTGGGCGATTGGACCGCGTCTGTGAGGACTACCCGCGAGTTTGCCGATCTCGCGGGTCCAGTTTCGGACACGCGTCGGCGGACGTGGATTCCGCGCGTCAGGCGAGCTGAGCGAGCAGGAAGCTCAGCGTGTCGGCGACGCGGTCGACCTGTGCTTTCACCATGTCCGCGCCGCCGTGACCGGCGTTGCGCTCGATGCGGAGCAGGATCGGACCGTCGCCGACCTGCTGCTCCTGGAGGATGGCCGCGAGCTTGCGGGCGTGGAGCGGATCGACGCGATCGTCGTGATCGGCGGAGTCGAACAGCACGGCCGGATAGCGGCGTGGCCCGCCGTCCACCGCCACGCGGTACGGCGAGTACTTCCACAGCGCCCGGAACTGCGCCGGATCCTCGGCGCTGCCGTACTCGGGGATCCAGGTCTTGCCGGAGCCCGAGAGGTGATAGCGGAGCATGTCGAGCAGCGGCACCGCGCAGATCGCCGCGCGGAACAGCTCCGGGCGCTGCGTGATCGCGGCCCCGACGAGCAGGCCG
>JAEUJX010000128.1 GCA_016794545.1 Myxococcales bacterium | reverse complement strand
GACGGTCAGCCCATGATCTACTCCATCGGCGAGTTCGTCTTCTCCACCCTTCCGAGACCGCCCAACATCGACGAGAAGGGCAACGCGATTACCCAAACCGGCGTGTGGACCGCGACCTCGGCGATCGGCTTGTACGCCGGGTCCAACTGCAGCGACGCCGCCTCACCGGCCGATTGGAGCACGATCACTGCAATTGCGATCACCGGAGACTGCCAGGCCACCGACTCCACGGCGGTCTCCGCCATCGCGCGCAGTTGCCGCCTGGGGTTCCGCCTCTACTGTTTCGGAATCGATCGCGCAGCGACGCTGCCGTGATCGGCTAGAGGTTTCCGCGCGAGACCTGCGCGTCAGCGGGGACCGGTCCGAGGTCGGGCTTCTCCTTGAAGATCACCGTGCCTGGCATGGCCGTGTCGACGGACCACTGGAATCCGTCGATCACCGCGAGGGAGTCCCAGGTGTGGTCCGACGTATCCCAGACCGCGACCCGAAGCGTGATGACCTCGCCCGGTGTCACGTTGCCAGACGTGACGAGCCAGCCTGTCGCACCACCCTTGAGCGATCCCGCATCGCACATGCCGGAGTCCGGGTCGTCGAACCCCGTCCCCGTGAGCTGCGAGGTCGAGGCGCACGTCGAGATGTTACCCATCGGCGTGCCAACAATGGCGCAACCAGTAGTGCCGTTCGTGCACTGCGTGAACAGGCCCGTGTTGCCGTAGCCGAGGTTCACGCCCACCGGATACTTCATGTTCATGCCCATCGGCTGATAGAAGGCGAGGTTCTTGTCACTCGGGTTCGCCGGCATGCCGCTGTACGTGGAGTCGAGCAGCACGACGAAGAAGTCGTTGTACGCGGTGCACACGTACTCGGGAAACTCGGACGAGTAGAAGTTGGTCGAGAGACGGAAGCTGTGGGCGTTCGTCGGAACGCGGATGCGCAGGGTCAGCATCACGGGATCGAGCGCTTGCGTGCCGTCCGGATCGGGGCAGCCGGGCGCGTTCGGCAGGTTCATCTGGTTGGCCATGAACCAGTCCTGCGGAAACGGCGAGCACTGGGTGTTCGTCTCGAAGTCGCACGTCTGCGTCCCGACGTGCTTGTAGCTCTCGAAAACACCTTGCCACTCGTGGTAGCCGGGGTTGGTGTCGGTCTTCGCCGCGGCACCGCCCGACGAGATCAGGACCATATTCACGCCCCCGCGAGGGAAGAGTCCCGCGCCGAACCTGGGGCGCACGGCGTGCGACTCGGGGTCCGGCACGCCGGTGCCATCGGTAAGCGTCAGCGCCGCACTGATCACGCCCCACTTCTTGTCGGTGTCGGTCGCGGTCTGACAGATGTCGATCGCGCGCGCGTAGTCGAGCGCGTTCTGCGTGTTGCTCGCGATGTTCTGATCGCAGAGCAGCAGCGTGTCGTCGAGCATGCCGTTGCAGTCGTCGTCGACCATGTTGCCCGGCGCGTCGAACGCGCCCGGGTTCACCGCGCCCGGCTTCGTGCACTCCGTCGAGTCGCAACAGTCGCCGTTGCACGTCGAGTAGCCGTCCATGTCCGAGTCGACGTTCTCGTCGACCGTGCCGTTGCAGTTGTTGTCGACGCCATCGGTGCAGTTCGGCCCGTTCTCGCCGACCGGGATGACCTCGCCCTGGCACTTCGTCCACGTACCGGTCGCCTCGCAGGTGCGCGTCCCGCCGACGCACGGGCCGATGCCGATCGTGCCCTCGGCACCGGTGTAGCAGTCCTCGACGCTGCCGGGCTGACACTCGCCGGCAAGGCAGCGGCCCCCGACGCACGAGTGATTCTCCGCGCACACGTTGCCGCAGCGACCACAGTTCAGCGGATCCGTTTCCGTATCCGCCACCTCACCGCTGCAGCTGCGCTCGGAGCCGCCGCCGCAGGAGGCGAGGAGAAGACCGCTGGCGAACAGGCCGGCCGCGAGGACGATGGCGCGGTTGTGCATGACGGCGCGCAATGTCCCGCCGGGTCCGGGGCCGGCGCAAGCGGAAACGGCTGTCTCCGCGTTTCTTCGTGTTACTGGCGGAAGATGACGGTGCCGGGCTGCGAGGCGTCGACCAGCCACTGGAAGCCATCGACGATCGCGACCGAGTCGAGATTGCGATCGCTCGTGTCCCAGATCGCGATCCGCAGCTTGATGATCTCGCCGGGGTTCACGTTGCCGCTGGTCTCGAGCCATCCCGTGCCTCCGCCCTGCATCGTGTTCGATCCGCACCGACTCTCCGCGGCATCGAGCCCGGTCCCGGCGAGCTGCGTCGTCGCCATGCACGTGTTGATCGTGCCGGCCACGCCGCCGATCCCGCACCCCGTCCCGCCGTTCATGCACTGCGTGAACAAGCCGGTGTCGCCGTAGGCGAGGTTCACGCCGACCGGGTACTTCTGCATCGAGCCCATCGGTTGGTAGAAGGCGAGGTTCTTGTCCATCGGGTTGGGATTCGGGCCGTTGTAGACGGAGTCGAGCAGCACGACGAAGAAGTCGTTGTAGGGGGAGCAGACGTACTCGGGGAACTCCGAGCTGAAGAAGTTCGTCGCGATCTTGAATGCCTTCGCGTTCGTCGGAACTCGAATGGTCAGCGTCAGCATGGTGGGATCCATCGCGTTGGTACCCGTCGGGGCCGGGCAACCGGGGGCGTTCGGGAGCTTGTTTCCGTTCGCGGTGTAGAAGTCCGACGGGAACGCCGACTGGGTTCCGTTTCCGTTCAGGCCGCCACCACTCTGGAAGTCCTGATACGCGGGGTTCGTGTCGCCCATGCCGGCCGCCGCGCCCGTCGAGAACAGCGCCATCTTGGTCCCGCCCTTCGGCAGCACGCCGGTGCCGAACTTCGGCCGGATCGACTGGGCCTTCGTCGCGGGGACGCCCGTCCCGTCGGCGAGCGTGAGGGTCGCGCTGATCACGCCCCACTTCTTCTCGGTCATCGTCGCCGTCTGGCACAGGTCGATGGCCTTCGCGTAGTCCATCCCGTTCATCGTGCCGGTGGCGAGGTTCTGGTCGCAGATCGCCTGGCTGTCGTCGACGACGCCGTTGCAGTCGTCGTCGACGCTGTTGCCCGGCGCGTCGAACGCGCCCGGGTTCACGGCGCCCGGCAACGAGCACTCGGTGGAGTCGCAGCAGTCGCCGCCGCAGGTGGTGACACCGTCGCCGTCGGCGTCGACGTCCTCGTCGATGGTGCCGTTGCAGTTGTTGTCGACGCTGTCGCCGCACAGCTCCTGCGAGGGCTGCACCTCGCCGATGCACTGGCTCCACGTGCCGCCGGCCTCGCACGTGCGCATGCCGCCCTTGCACGGGCCGACACCCTCGGTGCCTTCCTGCCCGCTGTAGCAGTCGGCGACGGCGCCGGGCTCGCAGGGCGCGTTCGGGTCGACGTCGTCGCCGCCGTTGTTCCGGACCGATGGACCGCAGGCGACGAGCAAGAGCGCGCACAGGACGAAGGACGAGCGTGTGGACAGCATGGCTTCCCCTCCGGCGCGGAGCATCTGCCCGGCCCCGGACCGATCAAAGGGGGCCCGGCTCACAGGTGCTGTCAGCCAGTGCGTACCGAGAAATCCCGAACGCTGACGATCTGCTTGGTCTCGAGGTCCGCGAGGAAGGACCTCCCCGAACCGATGCGCCCGTCGAACGCGAGCAAATACCAGACGTCGAGGGTCCACCGGGTGTGGTCGCTCTCGCACGGCGGGGTCCACGACACCGCTTCGAGATCACCGAGGTAGGTGGGACGCGAGGGGGAGGACGAGACCAGCTTGGCGTACTCGTCGCACTGCTGGACCAGCTGCACCGCGAGGGCGGCGTCGCGCGATGCCACGGTGCGTCGCCAGGCGCTGGTGAGGCGGCAGCGCCCGATCGCGCCGGAGGGCGAGAGCTCGATCTCGTAGGCCTCGTCGGCGGCCAGCCCGTCGAAGTCGGGGACGTCGAACTCGGGGTACTTGTCCTTCTCCGCGATCATCTCGACCCGCTCGTCGAACGCCTCGTAGCCGGCGTCGAGCGTGTCCTCGGAGTAGTAGCCGTAGACCCGCAGCACCAGGTTCTGCGACGGGAGCCGGTGGTCCCAGTCGACGATCGAGATCGCACCCGCGTAGTCGTGGCGGAACCGCTGGAGTGGTGGGAGGGCCGCGGCGACACGGGTCGCGGCCCCCTCCTCCGAGAGCAGGCCCTGGTAGGCCACGCGCGGGTGGAGGCGGATCTCCGCGGCGACGAACGGACGCAGATCGGAGGACACGGCCAGCTCCGATTCTACACGGGCGCTTCGGCGACGGCGCGCTCCAGCGCCTCGATCAGACGACCGAGCCGCTCGCCGTCCAGCTTGAGCCGCGCGGGGTTGACCACCAGGCGGGTCGAGATGCTGGCGATCGTGTCGATCTCGACGAGGCCGTTCTGGCGCAGCGTCTCGCCGGTCTGGGTGATGTCGACGATGCGGTCGCACAGGCCGGTCAGCGGGGCCAGCTCGATCGCGCCCGAGAGCTCGATGACCTCGGCGGTGATGCCCTTCTTCTGGAGGTACGCCCGCGTGATCCGCGGGTACTTGGTCGCGACGCGCAGGTGGATCTGCGCCCGGTCGTCGATCCGCGCATCGGCCCGCTCCGCCACGATCATCCGGCAGCGGCCGATGCCGAGGTCGAGCGGCTCGAGCAGGTCGCGGCCCTCCTCGTCGAGCACGTCGCTGCCCGCGAACCCGATGTCCGCCGCGCCGTGCGCCACGTAGGTCGCGATGTCCGAGTTGCGCAGCACGAGCACGCGCAGCGGCCCGCACTCGTGGACGAGCTTGCGCGAGTCGCCGAGGACCGGCGACAGGTCATAGCCGGCGCGCGCGAACAGCTTCGCACCGTCTTCGAGGATGCGGCCCTTCGGCGCGGCGAGGATGATCGGACGGGTCATTGCTTGGCGCGCTTGATCTTCGCACCAACCGCCTTCAGCTTCTTCTCGATCGCCTCGTAACCGCGATCGAGGTGATAGACCCGCAGGACCTCGGTCTTGCCCGACGCCACCAGGCCGGCCAGAATCAGGCTCGCCGACGCCCGCAGGTCCGTCGCCATCACGCTCGCCCCGGTGAGCTTGGTTCCGCCCTTGACGATCGCGACGCGGCCGTCGATGTGGATGTCGGCGCCCATGCGGCCGAGCTCCGGGACGTGCATGTAGCGGTTCTCGAAGATCATCTCGCGGATCACGCTCTGCCCCTTGGCGATGCAGGCCATCACCATGAACTGCGCCTGCATGTCGGTCGGGAACCCCGGGTGCGGCTGCGTGATGATGTCGACCGCGGTCAGCTCGCCCGTGCCGCGGACGCGCAGGCCACCGGCCTCGGCCGCGACGGTCACGCCCGACGCGCGGAGCTTCGCGATCACCGCGTCGAGGTGCTCGGGCACCGCGCCCTCGAGCAGCACGTCGCCGCGGGTCATCGCCGCCGCGACCGCGAACGTGCCGGCCTCGATGCGGTCCGGCATGATCGCGTGCTCGATCGGCAACAGCTCGTCGACGCCCTCGATCGTGATCAGCGGCGAGCCCGCGCCCTTGATCTTCGCGCCCATCTTGTTGAGCACGGTCGCGAGCTCCTCGACCTCGGGCTCGCGCGCCGCGTTCTCGATCACCGTGCGGCCCTTCGCGAGCGCCGCCGCCATGATGAGGTTCTCGCAGCCCGTCACCGTCGGCATGTCGAGCACGATGGTCGCGCCCTTGAGGCGCTTCGCGGTGACATCCACGTAGCCGTGGTCGAGCGACACCGTCGCACCGAGCGCCTGCAGGCCCTTCAGGTGCTGGTCGATCGGCCGCGCGCCGATCGCGCAGCCGCCCGGCAGCGACACGCGGGCGCGGCCGTAGCGCGCGACGAGCGGGCCCAGCACGAGCACGCTCGCGCGCATCGTCTTCACCAGCTCGTAGGGCGCCTCGAGCTTCGGCTTCTTCTTGCCGGTCGGCGGCGCGATGGTCAGCTCGGTCTTGGTCTTCCCCTCGTCGACCGTCCAGCCGAGCATGCGCAGGAGCTTCGCCATCGTGCGCACGTCGGCGAGCTGCGGGACGTTCTTGAACGTCGACGCACCCGTCGGCAGCAGCGCCGCGGCGAGCAGCGGGAGCGCAGCGTTCTTGGCGCCGCTGATCGGAATGCGCCCGGTCAGGCGCGAGCCACCCTCGACGACGATCTTGTCCATACGGCACCGGTGGACGTATCACGGAACGTCCACCGGTAGAACGCCGCGGGATCGCGCGCTATTGCGCGCCCTACAGCTGAACGGGCGGACGGTAGCGGTACGGACCCGCGACCGGCTGGTCGCCGCTGGCGCCGACCGCGCGCGACCGGCTCGACCCGTTCCAGAACAGCGAGTAGAACGTCCCGTTCGCCGGGCGCCACACGTTGTAGTCCAGCTTGCCGTCGCCGTCGTGATCGCCACGCGTCGGGAAGTCGGTGGTGCCGTAGCCCCAGTACTCGATCGGACCGAGCCGGTAGCCGTTCTTGGACGACAGGACGAGCCACTCGCCGCGCGTCGAGAACACGCCCGGATCGGTCTTGCCGTCGCCGTCGTAGTCGCCGGGCATCGGCTCGTCGCCCGCGGCGCCGACCCAGCGCTGCACGTTCGCGCCGTTGCTCGACTGCAGGATGGTCCAGGTGCCGTTGTAGAACGTCGCGACGTCGGTCTTGCCGTCGCCGTCGTAATCGCCGGGGACGGCCTTGATGCCCGTGCCGCCGAGGTACTTGATCGTGGTCCCGTTGCGCGACTGGCGCAGGTGCCACTGGCCGTTCCGGTAGATCGCGGCGTCGGTGATCTTGTCGCCGTCGTAGTCGCCCGGCACCGGGACGTCGCCCGACGCGCCCCAGCGGATCGAGTACCGCGAGCCCGTCGCGGTCCAGATCCACCACTCGCCCGTCGCCGGCCGGAACACCGTCGCGTCGGTCTTGCCGTCGTTGTCGTAGTCGCCGAGCACCGGGATGTCGGTGCTCACGCCCCACGTCCGGCGCAGCAGCGTGTAGCGGCCCGGGCCGTCGTAGGTGTCGACGAACCACTGGCCCGTGCTCGGCCGGTAGATCGCGAAGCCGTCGTAGTTCGTGCCGGCATAGCTCGGCACCTCGGCGCGCGCGATCCGGCCGCGGTTGCCGCGGACGACCGGGGCGTCGGCCTTGATCACCGTGGCCGTCGGTGCCGCGGCCGTGGCGACGAAGCCGTGATCGGCGGCGATCGCCTCGACGCGCGCGAGGTCGACCGATGGATCGAGCGCGACCTCGATGACCGTCTCGTCGCGCGTGATCGCCGCGGTGGCATCACCTTCGATCATGCCGTCGGCCGACAGCTCGGCGGAGAGCTGGTCGGCCAGCGCCTCGGCGCCGTCGGCCGGACCAGTGAGGACCCACGCGCGATCGGTCTCGGCGTGGACGGCGACGCGGAGCTCGACGTCGGCGGTCTCGGTGGCGCAGCCGGCGGCCACGGCGATGAGCGAGGTGAACAGGAGTGAACCAAGAGAGCGAGGCAACATGTGCATGGCGGGCCGCACGAGCATTAGGTGTGCCGCCCTCGCACCGCGCGCAACTCCGCGATCATCCGGACGATCACCCGGCCCTGACGCCGGTTTCTGTCCGAGACCGTCCTATGACAGTCAGCGCCTACGGCGTCGTCGGCCAGCCCAGGAACACGTCGCGCATCGGCACGCAGACCTGCCCGCCGAAGCTGCGGTCGCCGTGGATCACGGCCCTGCCGGGCTCGAACGCGATCGTCCCGCGGAACGTCCACAGCGTCTTGCCGCGGATCATCACGTCGCACTGCGTGGTCGCGTCGGGGCAGCCGTAGCTCTCGCCACTGCAGAACAGCACGCGCTTGGTCGAGAGCACGGCGCGCACCGACGTCGCCCCGTCGACCGACACGTGCGTGCGCGTGATCTGGCCGATGTCGAGCTGGTAGCCCCGATGCCCGGCGATCGTCAGCGGCTTCAAGTCCATGATCGTGTACGAGGTGCCCGCGAACATGCCGCCGACGTTCCAGGTCTTGTCGGCGCGCTGCACGTACAGATAGACGCCCGCGTCGAATGGCTTGCCGTCGTTGTCCTGCACGAGCCGCACGAGCTTCGCCGCCGGCAGCGTGCGTTCGATCGTCAGCTTGCCCTGGCGCGCGAGGCACGCCTTCACGACGTCCCAGCTCTTGCCGCCCGGGCACGCGGAGACGATCGGCGGATCCATGATGACGATGCGCCTCGCGGCGGCGTCGGCCACGAGCAGCATCACGATCACCAGCGCCGCGGCCCGCACGCGTCGATCGTAGCACCTGCCAGCTCGAACCTCGGACTGTCGCGCCCGGACGTCGAGGGTTCGCCGTGGTCGCCGAATACTCGACACGAGCGCGTGTCCATTCGCGAGGGCAACTGCGGAGCGTTGCTTGCAGTGCGGGCCGGCCATGCGAATTCACGGGCTGGCAATGGTCGTCGCGCTTTCGGGATGTGGGATCAGCTGGGTCCGCCCCGGACGAGCGCAGGGCATCACGGTGAAGGAGGAGGCAAAGCGCCTCCTCGCCGTCGGCGCTGTTCAGATCGGACTCGGTGGGATGGGGATCGCGATCGCGGCGGAAGCGTTCGCTCACCGGGGGCGGGCGACCACGTGCGAGTGGGTCGAAGGGACCGCCGGTCAGGGGCTGTCCGGAGACGGGCTCTACACCTGCGACACCGACCCGATCGTGGGCGCAGTGATCTGGGCCGGGGTCGGCACGCCCGTCGTGATCAACGGCGTCATCAACCTCGCGGCCGGCTTCTACGAGCTCGCGACGGGGCGATTCATCGGCGGCCGGTAGATCAGTCTCCGAGGCGCGCGCGCTCGCGGCGGCGCCACCACAGCGCGAGCCACGTCGCGATCGCGAGGAGTGCGACCTCGGCGAAGATCGCGAGCAGATAGCGGTGGCCGGGCTCGGGCAGTCGGAACTGGAGGCGGGTGACCATCCGCGCGGTCGCGAACATCACGCCGAGCCCGACGACGACGCCGATCACCAGGGTCGACCAGTGCGCGAGCCGCGCGACGAACGGCGGCAGCTCGCCGAACCGCTCCTCGCGATCGCAGCCCCGCGCGACGACGATCGCCGCACCGCACGCGATCGCGATCGCGTAGATCACGGGGCCGAGGTTGGTCGCCGCCGCGCGCTCCGCGAACAGGCTCGTCGTCGACAGCACGTGCGACAGCGGCTGGAACGCGCCGGCGATCACGACCAGGTAGCCGAACACGCTGGTCAGCGCGGCGGCGCCGGCGAGGAACAGGCCGATCGACCAGCCGTCGACCTTGCGCACGAGCTTCTGCGCGACCTCGATCGGTCCCTTCGCGAGCTTGTCGAGGTCGGCGTAGACGTCGTGCTGCGTGGAGACCGCCTCGCGCATCTTCCGCGTGAACCACGCCTCGGCGGCCCACGTCGCGACGACGTACGTCACGAGGATCAGCGTGGACGCGATCATCATGCACGTGCCGATGTTCACGCCGAGGCCTGGCACGAACCACGTCACCACGCGCATCAGCAGCGGATCGGCGAGGAACGCGACCATCGCGGCGGCGCACAGGAGTGCCGCGGCGCCGGCCGCCGCGCGCGCCACGCGGTGCGCGAACACCTGTGCGACGGCGAGCGGCATCAGCGCGAGCTGGAGCCGGCGCTCCTCGGCGAGCACGTCGCGGCGCGCCTGCGCGCCGGCGGAGCCGTCGCGGTACACGCCGGCCTCGCGGGCGGCGGGGACGTCCCGGCGCACGTCGGTGGCCAGCTCGGCGAGGTCACTCTTGATCATCCGATCGATCGTGGTGGTCATGGGATCTCTCCGGGGACGAGGCTGGCGCGCGGCGCCGTGACGCCGAGCCGCTTGGTGTAGACCGCGCGCAGCCGCTCGCGGCCGCGCACGAGGCGCGACTTCACGGCGGAGATCGAGACCCCGAGCACCTCGGCGATCTCCTCGACCTTCCAGCCCTCGAGCTCGAACAGCACGATCGCCTCGCGCTGGTCGTGAGGCAGCTCGGCGAGCGCGAGCCGCGCACGCTCGGCGCCGCCGAGCTCGTCGTCGACGCGCGGTCGCTCCGGCGCGGCGGGCTCGATCTCGAGCGGCAGCAGGCGCCGCCAGAAGCTCTTGCGGTAGCGGTTGCGGTGCACGGAGACGATCACGCGGTACAGCCAGAACTTGAAGGCGCCGTCGTCGCGCAGCGCCGGTAGCTTGTCGAGCGCGCGCAGCAGCGCCTCCTGGAACAGATCGTCGCCCTCCGCGCGCGACCGGCACACGCCGCGGGCGAACGCGACCGCGCCGTCGTGAACGGGCGGAAGCAGGCGCTGTAGCCGCTGGCCGGGTGTCTCCATGCGCCCCTCCAGACACTGGTAACGCCCGAGTTGGTCGCAGGATTCCCGAGAAATCGTGCAAGCCGTCGATTTCTCGCCCGGTTTCCCGCGGACCTTTGCTAGCGTCCGCGCCCGTGAAGCGGACTTCCATTGCCGTGCTGGCGTTCCTGGTGGGCTGTACTGACGACGGGTCGGAGATGCAGCCCCCACCCGGCCCGCAGCTCGAGGTGATCCCCGCGGAGCCGCAACGCGCGGGCGATCCGGTGGCGGGTCGCGACTATCTGCTCAACGGCGGGTACATCACGTGCGGCATCCCGAAGTCGGTGTTCGATCGCGTGTTCGGGCCGCAGTCGCCCGGCATCGACGGCCGCACGGGCGACAACGCGACGCTGCCGATCAACTTCTCCGCCGCGACCTCCGCCGAGGGCGTGCGGGTGGTGTCGGCGAACTGCATGCAGTGCCACGCCGGGCGGATCAACGGCCAGCTGATCCTCGGTCTCGGCGCCGCCGACGCCGACTTCACCGGCGATCAGGCGCAGCTCGTCAACGGTGCCGGCAACCTCCAGATGTCGGCGATCGAGAAGCAGGAGATGAACCGCTTCACCGATCGCATCCGCGCGATCGCGCCGTACACCCGCACGCTCACCGTCGGCGTCAACCCGGCCGACAACCTCACCGCCGCGCTGATGTCCCACCGCGATCCGGCGACGCTCGCGTGGTCGAACACGCCCGCGATCGAGCTGCCACCGCCGCTCGTCGTGCCGGTCGATGTGCCGCCGTGGTGGCGCATGGCGAAGAAGCACTCGATGTTCTACTCGGCCGGCGGCCGCGGCGATCACGCGCGCATCATGATGGCCGCGTCGCTGCTCTGCACCGACACCGTCGCCGAGGCGCAGGCGATCGACGCGAAGTTCACCGACGTCCGCGCGTACCTCGAGACCATCCAGCCGCCGAAGTGGCCGTGGGCCGTCGACACCGCGCTGGCCGCCGAGGGCAAGCAGGTCTTCGAGGCCACGTGCTCGCGCTGCCACGGCACCTACGGCGAGGGCGGCCAGTACCCGAACCACGTCGTGCCGCTCGCCGAGATCGAGACCGATCCGATCCTCGCGCAGGGTGCCTCGCAGTTCGGCCCGCGCTACGTCGACTGGTTCGCGAAGTCGTTCTGGGGCCAGGTGTCGCGCCTCGAGCCCGCCGAGGTCTACGTGCCGCCGCCGCTCGACGGCATCTGGGCCACCGCTCCGTTCCTCCACAACGGCTCCGTCCCCACGCTCGCCGCCCTGCTCGACTCCAAGACGCGCCCGCGCCAGTGGACCCGCACCTTCGACTCCGCCGACTACGATCAGGCCGCGGTCGGCTGGACGTTCACCGTCGCCGTCCCGCACGCGATGGAGCCGGACGAGGCGAAGCGCACCAGGATCTACGACACGACCAAGTTCGGCTACGGCAACCAGGGCCACACGTTCGGCGACGCGCTGGAGCCCGAGGAGCGCACGGCCGTCCTCGAGTACCTGAAGACCCTCTAGTCGCTACGCCGGGCCGACGTCGACCGCGATGTCGCCGTTCTTCAGCGACACCCGGACCGTCCCCGCCTGATCCACGCCGAACGCGCCGAACGCGATGTCCTCGAGGTGGCGCGTCAGCGTCGAGGCGAGGCCGCGCGCGCCGGTCTCGCGGGTCAGCGCGTCCTCGACGATGTGATCGAGCACCGCCTCCTCGATGACGAGGTCGTAGCCCTCGAGCTTGAACTCGCGCGTCACGCGCTGGATGACGTCGGAGCGCAGGATGTCCTTCAGCGTTCCGGCGTCGAGCGCGCGGAACGGCACGACGCGCGTGAACCGCGCGATCAGCTCGGGCAGGAAGCCGTACGACTGGAAGTTCGCGACGTTCTCGACCTGCTCGGCCGAGAAGTCGACGGCGATCGCATCGGGATCGACGCCGGCGCCGGCCTGATCCCGGCCGAAGCCGATCTGGTCGCGCATCGCGCGGCGGTGGGCGATCTGCTGGAAGCCGGAGAACGCGCCCGCCGCGATGAACGCGATGTCGGCCGTGGACATCACGACGTGGTCGGCATAGCTCGAGTGCGTGAGGTCGAGCGGCACCACGACCTCGCTCGCCTCGAGCATCTTCAGGAGCTCGCGCTGCACGCCCATGCCGGTGACGTCCTTGGTCGTGCCGGCGCCCGCGAAGATCGCGTTGTTCTGCCCCGACGCGATCTTGTCGAACTCGTCGAGACAGACGATGCCGATCGACGCGAGCATCGGGTTCTCGTCCGCGGTGTGGAGCAGGCGCGTCAGGATCGTCGAGGGGTCCTGGCCGACGTAGCCGGTCTCCGAGTACGTGGTGATGTCGACCAGCGCGGTCGGCAGCTTCAGGATCTTCCCGAACAGCGTCTCGACGAGGAACGTCTTGCCCGAGCCGGTCGGCCCGACGCACAGGAAGTTCGACTTGCGCGGCAGCTCGGCGCGGTCGACGCCGTCGACGTAGATCCGCTTGACCCGCCGCACGTGCCGGTAGGCCATGAGGCACAGCGCGCGGCGCGCCGGCTCCTGGCCGCGATAGCCGTGCTCGTGCAGGGCCTGGAACATCGCCTGCGGCGAGGGACAGGGCAGCTCGCGCACGAACTTGATGAAGTGCTCGAGCCCCTGCTTCCGGACCTTGCGGTTAGGCTCCATGCCCGAGGGGGTATCGTAGCATGGGCCTTTCGTTTGACCGATCACCATTCCGTGTGGGCTAATCGGTGACGGTGAGCACGCCGAGCCTGGTGCGTCCGTTCCTCGATGCCGCTCCGGCCGCGGTGCGCCCCGCGCTCGAGGCGGTGCCGGATCTGGATCGCCGGCTGTGGACGATCGTCGCCGAGGGTCGCACCGCGTGGCCCGACTTCGCCGTCGACGGCAAGGACGTCGTCGAGTTCATCGCGCGCCAGGTCACAGACGAGCTCGCCGCCGACGCCCTCGATGGCCTGCGCCCGGCCGACCTCTACCTCGCGTGCGCGTGCGCCAAGGGCCTGAGCGCCGCGATCAACGCGTTCGACCGCGACTACATGAAGGAGGTCGACATCGCGCTCGCGCGCATGCGCATCGGCCCCCCGCGGCTCTCCGACGTGAAGCAGCTCGTCCGCCAGCGCCTGTTCGTCGGAGGCGGCACCGCCGGCACGCCGACCTCCGCCGGCAAGATCGCCGAGTACGGCGGCCGCGGCGACCTGCGCCGCTGGGTGCGCTCCGTCGCGGTGCGCACGTGCCTCAACGACCTGCGCAAGGGCAAGCGCGAGGTGCTGGTCGATGACGACCACCTGATCGCGCAGCACGCCGTCGCGCAGGACGACCCCGAGGTCGAGTACATGAAGCGGACGTACGCGTCCGAGTTCAAGCAGGCGTTCTCCGACGCACTGAGGCAGCTCGGCGCTCGCGAGCAGACGCTGCTCCGCTATCACCACGTCGACGGCCTCAACATCGACGAGATCGGCGCGATCTACCGCGTCCACCGTGTCACCGCGTTCCGCTGGCTCGAGAAGGCGAAGGAGCTGCTCGTGCGCCAGACGCTCGACACGCTGCGCGGCCGCCTCAAGCTGCCGGCCTCCGAGCTCGACAGCGTGCTGCGGATGATCCGCTCGCAGATCCACCTCTCGATCGTGCGCCAGCTCGGCGGCCCGACCGACAAGGTCGACGACGACGCGCTGGAGCTCGACGCGAGCGAGCTCGAAGAAGTCGAGAGCACGTGAGCAAGCACGCCAGCCGGTGGGGAGAGCTCGCGATCGCCGCGCTGGTGATCGCCGTGGTCGCGATGCTGATCGTGCCGCTGCCGCGGCCGCTACTCGACGCGCTGCTCGTGCTCAACATCGGCATCGCCGTCGCCCTCCTGATGGCGGCGGTGTTCTCGCCGCGCCCCCTGTCGTTCGCGAGCTTCCCGACGCTGCTCGTCGTCACCACGCTGTTCCGGGTCGGGCTCGAGGTCTCCGCCACGCGCCTGATCCTCGCCGACGCCGACGCCGGGGAGGTCGTGCACGCGTTCGGCAGCTCGGTCGTCGCCGGCAACCTCGTCGTCGGCATCGTGGTGTTCGCCGTGATCACGATCGTCCAGCTGATCGTCGTCGCGCGCGGCGCCGAGCGCGTCGCCGAGGTCTCCGCCCGGTTCGCACTCGACGCGATGCCCGGCAAGCAGATGGCGATCGACGCCGAGCAGCGCTCCGGCGCGATCGACGCCGAGACCGCGCGCGCCCGCCGCACCGAGCTCGAGCGCGAGTCGCAGCTCTACGGCGCGATGGACGGCGCGATGCGGTTCGTGAAGGGCGACGCGATCGCCGCGATCGTGATCGTCGTCATCAACCTCGTCGGCGGCCTCGTGATCGGCGTCGGCATGCAGGGCCAGACCGCCGGCGAGGCGGTGCGCACGTACTCGCTGCTCTCGATCGGCGGCGGCCTCGTCGCCCAGATCCCGTCGCTGCTCGTCGCCGTCGCGTCGGGCCTGCTCGTCACGCGCGTCGCCTCGACCGGCGACCGCCCGGTCGGCGCCGACCTGCCGCAGCAGCTGGGCGGCCAGCCGCGCGCGCTCGCCGCCTCCGCGATCCTGCTGGTCGGCCTCGGGCTCGTGCCCGGCCTGCCGATCGCGCCGTTCCTCCTGCTCGGCCTCGTCGCCGCCGCGCTCGCGCTGCTCGCCGCGCGTGCGAAGCCGGCGCCCGTCCCGGCGCTCGACGAGACCGGCGCGGACACGGTCACCGGGCCGCGGCTCTCGCTGCGCCTCTCGCCGGCCCTGCACGCGCAGCTCGCGCCGCGGAGCGCCGAGCTCCACACGCACCTCTCCGGCGCGCGCGCCGAGCTCGCGGCGAAGACCGGCGTGCCGGTGCCGCCGTTCTCGATCCAGCGCGATGCCGAGCTCGCCGAGACCGAGGCCGCGCTCGCGATCGACGGCACGCCCGTCGCGTGGTTGACCGCGACCGATCTCGCGTCGCTCGCCGGCGCCTTGCCCGCGCAGCTCGCGCCGCTCGCGCCGGAGCTCGTCGGGATCGATCGCGTGCACGCGCTCGTCGAGCGCACCGCCCACGCCGCGCCGATCCTCGTGCGCGAGGTCGTGCCGCGCCTGGTCTCGCTCCCCGTGCTGACCGAGGTCGTGCGCGGCCTCGTCCGCGAGCAAGTGCCCGTCGACGACCTCGCCGCCGTGCTCGAGGCGATCG
>JAEUJX010000102.1 GCA_016794545.1 Myxococcales bacterium | reverse complement strand
CCTTCTCGTCGGAGGCGTCGCGGCCGCCGAACGGCTTGACCAGCGCCTGGAACGGATTGCCCTTCGCGGACAGCTTCCACTCGGCCCAGTAGCCGCGGAGGTCGTGCTTCTTGCGACCGGCCGGCGCGCACGCCTTGAACGCGGGGTTCGCCTCGAAGATCCGATCGGTCTCGAGCGACCCGTCGAGATCGCTGCGCACGGTGACCGAGCCATCGGCGAGCTCCGCCACGGCGAGCCCGGCCGTCGGCGCATCGGGCGGCCGGCCGTTCGCCTTCAGCTTCGCGGCGGCCTTCTGGATCCCGGCGACCGTCGGCTTGCCGGCGGGCAGCGCGACCGAGTAGCGGGCCCAGCGATCGGCGGTCAGCTTGCCGTGGCGCTCGAGGTCGACGTGCAGCGTGCACGCGTCGCCCTGGCAGTCGATCGTCACCGTGCCCGTCTCGAGGTTCGGGTGCTTCTGGCCGAGCGCGGCGATCAGCGACGGCGCCTGGCCACACGCCTCGCTCTTCTCGTTCCACTTCTTCGCGTCGACCAGCCTCTTCGCCGCCTCGGTGTCGACGTTCGGGACGATCTTCGCCTTCTCCTGGGTCGCGATCGGTGCGGCGACCGCGTTGCGCATCGCCGGCGTGGTCGTGACCGGGAAGTCCTCGAGATAGACCATGGCGATCGAGGGCTTGCCGGTCCCGGCGACCACCCCCTTCGACTCGCCCTTGCAGACGTCGTACACGTTGCCGTCGGCATACGCGGTGCCCGCGAGGGCGCTTGCGAGCAGGACAGTGCGGAGCATGCGTTGAATAGTACGCCGGCCGGAGCGTCGGATCACGGTCGGAGCACGCAGCCTCCGACCACCTCCCCGTTCCACTTCGCTCGCATGGCGGTCCGGTACTCCGCGAGGGGGAAGGTGTGCGAGACGTGCGGCCGGATCGCGCCCGCCTCGGCCCATGCGAGCACCTGCGCGAGGCGCGGCGCGCGCAGCGACGGATCGTTGACGGTCGCGATGACGGTCGGACTGCCGAGCACGTCGAGCCCCTTCATCATGATGAGGTTCGTCGGCAGCTGGTTCGCGTTCGGCGCGCCGCGCTGGCCCTTGCCCCGCGCGACGAACGGCGTCGACGCCCAGCCGACGATCAAGAACCGCGCGCCGAACTTCACGCAGCGCAGGCTCTCGACGGAGATGTCGCCGCCGACACCGTCGTAGACGACGTCGACGCCGCGCCCACCCGTGAGCTCCTTCACCGCCGGTGCGAAGTCGATGGACGGGAGCGTGTGATCGGCGCCGTGCTGCGCGACGATCGCGAGCTTCTCCGGCGAACGACCGGTCGCGATCACCCGCGCGCCCGCGAGCTTCGCGAGCTGCACGGCCGCGAGGCCCGTCGAGCCACTCGCGCCGTGGATCAGCACGGTCTCCCCGGCGACGAGGCGACCGCGCGTGAACAGGCAGTGATAGGCCGTCTCGTAGTTGCCGAGCAGGTTGCACGCCTCGTCGAAGGTGAGTGCACCGGGGAGCGGGAGGATCGCCTCGGCGGGAGCGACGGCGTACGTCGCGAAGCCGCCGTACGCCTGGTAGTTGCCGAGCGAGCGCGGCCCGGCGAGGAACGGATCGACGAGCACGCTCGCCCCGCGCGTCACGCCGGCCTCGGCGCCAGCCCACGCGACCTCGCCGGCGTACTCGAGGCCCGGCGTGTACGGCGGCTTCGGCGCGTGCTGGTACTGGCCGCTCGTCATGATCAGATCGACCCAGCCCACCGCCGCGGACTTGACCGCGACGATCACGTCGCGGGGACCGAGCGTCGCGGGATCGGGCGCGGGTTGGTGAGCCAGCGAGGTGAAGTGCTCGATCGCGTCGAGCGGGTCCTCGCCGAGCTCGGCGACGACGACGCGGTGACCGGGAGGTAGCGGGTTCACGCGACGAGCATGCCATCACCGCGGTAACGTCGGTGGGTGGCGATCTACGATCGCGTCCTGGGCTCTCACCTCGACGTCAGCGAGGTCCCCGACGCCGCGCGCGCGGACGCCCAGCGCCGGTTCTACAAGGCGATCGAGAACGAGGCCGACCTGGTCGCGCAGGATCGCCTCGCCCGCGTCGCCGAGCTCGCGGCGGTGCCGGGGCTGCGGCTCGCGCTCGCGTGCGAGGGCGAGGAGCTCGAGCGCTACCTGGTGATCGCCCAGGACGGTGGGGTGCGCACCGTCGCGCTCGCCAGCTCGCGCGCGTTCGACCAGTTCGATCCACCCGGCGCCGGAGCGCGTCCCGAGGTGCGCGTCACCGGCGACATCGACACGGTGCTCCAGCGCGTGCAGCGCGGAGGCGCGCTCGATCCGATCTACGACATCGGCGGCACCGCGGTGGCGATGCCGCTCCGTTGGGCCAACCGCGAGGACCTGGTGCGCACGCTCGTCGACATCGCCCCACGCCTCGAGACGCCGGTGTTCTTCGTCGCCGAGATCGAGGACCGCCGCTTCGAGGTGTCGCTCGAGCTCGGCCGCCTGCGCGTCACGCCACTCGCGCTGTTCGCCCCCGGTGAAGGCCCCGGCTACGGCGAGGCGTTCTTCGAGCTCGCGCGCCTGCCCGTGCCCTCCCCCGCCGAGCGCACCGAGCTCGTGCTGCGCCAGCGCGTGACGGAGACGATCGCGGCGCCGCCACCCCGCGATCCCGGGCGCCCCTACACGACCGGAACGCTCGAGCAGCGGCGCGCGTCGATCGCCGCGGCGATGGCGTCGAAGACGATCGACCTCGCGCGGCTCATCGCCGCACTTCAGGACCCCGCGAATGCGGACTCGCGCTACGATCAGGTCCGCCGTGATCTGTATCGCTACCTCGGCGCGCACGACACACGCGAGGTCGCCGGCCTGTTCCTGTGGGCCCTCCAGGAGGAGACCGACACCGTGATCGAGACCGTCACGCAGCTCGCGCACCGGCAGAGCGCGCTGTTCGCCGCGCTTCCCGGCCTGGCCGACGCCGCCGAGGCGCGCGGAGACCGGCGCACCGCGGCGCGGATGCGCGCGGCGCTCGACGAGGTCCCGTGAAGCGTGCGCTCGTGCTCGCGCTCTGCGCCGCGTGCGGTGATGACGGCGCCGCGCCGGCCGATGCACCGGTCGACGAGGCCGGAGATCCCTGTGCCTGCGCCTACGGCGCCGCGGGACTGTCGGGGTCGATCGGCGAGAACAGCGTGATGGAGCTGTCGGGCGCGGCGGCGAGCGCGGCGATGGCGAACGTCGTGTGGTCCCACGAGGACGGCGATCGCACGACGATCTACGCGTTCACGACGGGCGGCGCGACGAAGGGCAAGCTCGGCCTGACCGGCGCGATCACGACCGACCTCGAGGACATCGCCGTCGGTCCGTGCGCGGGCGGCTCGTGCGTGTACGTCGCCGACATCGGCGACAACACGCTCGCGCGAACCAGCGTGCAGCTCTACCAGTTCCCCGAGCCGGCGAGCATCAGCGGCACGATGTCGGTCGCGGCGACCCGGATCGACGTCGCGTATCCGGACGGCGCGCACAACGCCGAGGCCCTGTTCGTCGATCCGCGCGACGGCGCGGCGTACGTGATCACGAAGCAGACGGCGAATCCCTCGACCGTGTTCCGCATGACGTCACCGACCGCGACCAGCGTGACCACGTTCTCGATCCCGAGCGGCGACAAGCAGGTCACGGCCGCCGACCTCCACAGCGACAGCTGCGGGACGAAGCTCCTCGTCCGCACGTACGACTCGCTCTACGAGCTGCGCGGCGCCCCGGACGCGACGGTGGTGCAGCTGCTCGCCGCGGCGCCGGTCAAGGTCCCGGTGGCGGTGGAGGTCCAGGGCGAGGCGGTCGCGTACGCCCGGGACGGCCGCGGCTATTTCACCGTCAGCGAGGAGCCGAGCGGCGTCGAGCCGAGACTGATGCGCGTGATCTGTCAATGATGCCGTGTTCTGCCACCCCGGTGTGGTTACTCTTGGAGTGATGAGTCGCGACAGCCGCCCCGTGAAACGCCGCAGCCCGCTCGGGATCTCCGGCGTGCTGCTGTTCATGTGCCTGTTCCTCCCGACGCTGCGCGTGTGCGGTGACCCGACCGCGCCGATCCAGTTCCCGCCGACGTACGGCATCTACATCGGCGGCCTGCTCGTCGGCTTCCTCGGGTTCTCCGTCGTCCGGCAGGTCCGCCGGAACCTGATGATCGGCCTGGCCGGCATCTACATCGCGTCCGTCGGCGCGTTCGTGTCGATCTGGGTCGGCGCGGTGAGCGCGGAGATCGCCGGCTTCCTGCTCGGGGCGCTGATGATCGGCGTCCTGATCGTCGCGCTGCGCCTCATGGTCCGCACGACGTGGACCGAGCGAGCGCCCGCGGTGATGTGCGTCGTGCACGCACTCGTGGCGCTCGGCTGGAGCTCGCTGCTCGCGTTCGATGACGACGGGATGTGGGGCGCGATGGTCTCGCTCGGTGCGGCGAGCCTGATGCTGTTCGCTTCGATCGGCTATGCGATGGGCGCGTTCGCCGAAGAGCGCGCCGCCGAGGAGCCGGCCCTGCCCTCGGCGCGCGTGATCGGCTAGCGCAGCGCGATCCCGACCTTCGCGCAGTTGTCGCGGTGGTGATCGCGCATGCCCGGCACGTCGGCCGCGCGCGGCAACACCAGCGCGCGCGCCCCGTTGAAGTCGCGCTTGCGTCCGACCTCGACGATGCGATCGACGTACGCGAGGTCCGCGCGCGCGACCGCGAGCGCCTCCTCCGCCGTCAGCCGCGGCCCGTGGCCCGGGATGACCTCGCGGACCTCGCCCTTGCCGAGGAGATCGATCAGCCGTACGAGCGTGCGCCAGTACGCCGGCGGATCGTCGATGAACGGGATCTCGCACGGCGACAGGTAGTCGCCCGGCAGCAGCACGCCATCCACGATCAACCCGAGCCCCTCGGGACTGTGGCCCGGCAGGTCGAGCGTGCGCACCGCGAGGCCGCCGACCTCGACGCGCTCGCCCTCGGCGACACCGACGAGCTGCTCCGGCCACCGGTGCCCGTTCGGGCGTGGCACGTCCCA
>JAEUJX010000078.1 GCA_016794545.1 Myxococcales bacterium | reverse complement strand
AGCGCCTCGCGGATCGTCGCCGCGAGCTCACTCACCGATCACCGACACGATCACGCGGCGGCGATGCGGAGCCGTCCGGTGCTCCCACAGGTAGAGGCCCTGCCACGTGCCGAGCGCGAGCTCGCCCTCGACGATCGGGATCCCGATCGAGGTCTGCGTCAGCACCGTGCGCACGTGCGCGGGCATGTCGTCGGGACCTTCGTCGGTGTGGCGGAACAGCGTGTCACCGTCGGGCACGAGCCGCGTGGCGAACGCCTCGAGGTCGCGCCGCACCATCGGGTCCGCGTTCTCGCACACGATCAGCGAAGCGCTCGTGTGCTGGATCCACACCGTCGCTAACCCCTCGCGCGCGCGGGACTTCCTGACGATGTCCCGCACGCCTTGCGTGACGTCGTAGGTGCCGCGTCCTGTCGTCGCGACCGTGAGGTCTCCTCGATGAATCATGGGCGGGCGCTCCGGGGACGTTGTACCCTTACCCCCGGCGTGATCAAGCGCGGGCTGCGATACGTCGACGAGCTGTCGGGGGCGCTCAAGACGCAGCTGGCGCTCGCTTATCGCGCGAAGGATCTGCTCGGCTACGGCCTGCGCCAGAAGCTCAAGGAAGGCTACACGGCGAAGGACTTCCGGGCCGATCTCCTGGCCGCGCTCGTCGTCGGCGTGGTCGCGCTGCCGCTGTCGATGGCGCTCGCGATCGCGTGCGACGTCCCGCCGCAGCACGGCCTCTACACCGCGATCATCGCGGGCGTCCTGTGCGCGCTGCTCGGCGGCACGCAGTTCCAGGTCACCGGTCCGACGGCGGCGTTCGTCGTGATCCTCGTCCCGATCGTCCACAAGTACGGGCTCTCGGGGTTGCTCGTCGCCGGCATGATGGCCGGCGTCATGCTGCTGGCGATGGGCCTCGCCCGCATGGGCCGGCTCATGCAGTTCGTGCCCCATCCCGTGACCACGGGCTTCACGATGGGCATCGCCGTCGTGATCGCGGTGCTGCAGCTCAAGGACGTGCTCGGCGTCAAGCTGCCGCGGACCGAGGGCACGTTCGAGTACCTCGGCGCGCTGATCGACGCCGCGCCGAACGCGAACCCGATCGACATCGGCATCGCGGTCGTCACGATCCTCCTGCTGCTCCTGATCCCGAAGCTCACGCAGAAGGTCCCGGCCCCGCTGATCGCGCTCACGCTGGTGTCGATCGGCGTGGTGCTCCTCGGCCACGTCATCCCCGGCTTCGAGGCGACGACGATCGGCGACCGCTTCCAGTCCACCGTCGGCGGTGAGGTCGTGCGCGGCATCCCGCCGTTGCCGCCGATGCCGGTGCTGCCGTGGTCGTTCGAGTCGGGCACCGGAACCCTGAGCTTCCAGATGATCCGCGAGCTCCTGCCCGCGGCCTTCGCGATCGCGATGCTCGGCGCCATCGAGTCGCTGATGGCCGCCGTCGTCGCGGACGGCATGAGCGGCAGCAAGCACGACCCCAACGCCGAGCTGATCGCGCTCGGCATCGCGAACATCGTCGTCCCGTTCTTCGGCGGGATCGCCGCGACCGGCGCGCTCGCCCGCACCGCGACGAACATCAAGGCCGGCGCCCGCTCGCCGATCGCCGCGGCGCTGCACTCGGTGTTCGTGCTGGCCTCGACGATCGCGCTCGCGCCCCTCGTGAGCTACCTGCCGATGGCCGCGCTCGCGGGGCTGCTCATCATCGTCGCCCGCAACATGAGCGAAGCGCGGCACTTCACGCGGCTGCTGCGCGTCGCGCCCGGCACCGACGTGATGGTGATGGTCACGTGCTTCGTGCTCACCGTCGCCTTCGACATGGTGATCGCCGTGACGTTCGGCGTGATGCTCGCCGCCCTCCTGTTCATGAGGCGCATGGCGGTGCTGACGCGCGCGAACCTCCAGACGGTGACCGACACGAAGATCGAGGTGCCGTCCGGAGTCCGCGTCTACGAGCTCGCCGGTCCGTTGTTCTTCGGCGCGGCGAAGACCGCGATGGAGGCGCTGCACGTCGCCGGCGGCCAGGACCACACGATGATCCTCGTGATGGAGCACGTGCCGACGATCGATGCGACTGGCCTGGTCGCGCTCGAGAGCGTGCTCGACCGGCTGTATCGCTCGAAGATCAAGGTGATCTTCGCCGGTCTCAACCCCGAGGTCGCGGAGATCTTCGAGCGCGCCGGCATCAAGCGCGAGCCGGGCAAGCTCGCCTACGCGCCGGACGTCGACACCGCGATCTCGATGGCGATCGTGCACGCCGCGCGGATCAGCCGGCCGGCGATCGACAAGCCGTCGCCGCCGCCGCCCGCCGCGGCCGCCTGACTCAGCGCGGCAGCTCGGTGTCGTCGCGGAAGCCGATGACGTAGACGGCCGCGCCGGCGATGCCGAGCGCGAGCACGATCACGACGATCGGGATCCAGCCGGGCAGGCCACCGCCGTCGTCGTCGTCCTGCGCGACGACGGGGACCGGCTCCGTCGGCGGCTTACCGTGCGTCGCGAGCGGGACCTCGATGCCCTCGAGCGTCGGGAGCGGGACCCGCTCGAGCGCCGCGAGGGTCCAGGCCGCGCTCGGCGTCCGCTCGGCCGGGGCCTTCGCCAGCAGCTTCGCGACGAGCGCATCGAGCTCGGCCGGGACCTCGGGCGCGAGCTTCGACAGCTGCGGCGGCGCCTCGTAGATGTGCATCGCCATCAGCTCGCCGTCGCCGTCGGAGTCGAACGGCGTGCGCCCGGCGACGAGCTCGAACAGGATGCAGCCGACCGCGTAGAGATCCGCGCGCGCGTCGACCTCGACCCCACCCTTGCACTGCTCCGGCGACATGTACGCGGGCGTGCCGAGGATCGCTCCGCCCTTCGTCTTGGTCTTCCGCGTCAGCTGTTCGCCGACCAGCTTCGCGATGCCGAAGTCGAGTACCTTCACGCGCAGCCCGCCCGGCGCGCTCGGGTCGCGCGTGAGGAAGATGTTGTCGGGCTTGAGGTCGCGGTGCACGACGCCGACGGCGTGTGCCGCATTGAGCGCCTTGAGGAGCTGCTTGACGATCTCGGCGGCGATCGAGGGATCGAGCCGGCCGTGACGGCCGAGGAACGTGGTCAGGTCCTCGCCGCGGAGCAGCTCCATCGCGATGAACGCCTGGTCGTTGTCGAGCCGGCCGTAGTCGAACACCTCGGTGATCCCGACGTGGCGGATCGAGCTCGCGGCCTTCGCCTCGGTGAAGAACCGTTCGACGACCACCGAGTCGCGCGTGAACTGCGGCAGGAGGACCTTGACCGCCGCCGGGCTGCCGAGCACGACATGCTCGGCGCGATACACGACACCCATCCCGCCTTCACCGATCTGGTCGAGGATCTTGTACTTGCCGACGATCCGACCGATCACGACGGACGCAAGCTTAGCGTGCCGGCGGGCTCGCCTCCAGGATCGCGCTGCCGGCGCCGTCGGAGGACACGAGGATCGCGAACCGCTCCACCTGGTCGAGGTCCGTCGTCGACAGCGTCGCGTAGTCGAAGGCGCCGCGCAGGTCGGTGTAGCCGTCCTTGTAGAACGCGACGTCGCCTCCCTGCTTCCGCGCGTACACCTTCACGTAGGTCGCCGGCAGCGCGGTGCGGTCTGACGCGCGGGCGATCCGGAGCTGCCCGACCTGGTTCGCGACCGTCGGTGCGAGGTCGTTCGCGTAGTGGACCTTGGCCTTGCGCT
>JAEUJX010000069.1 GCA_016794545.1 Myxococcales bacterium | reverse complement strand
GCTCCGGCTGACCGGCGAACAGCTCGTGGCGGAGCAGGCGCGCCCAGACCTCGGCCTCGAGCTCGGTGGCGTGCGCGCGTGCGGCGGCGGCGAGTGCCTGCTCGAGCAGCGCCCGCGCCGTGTGGGGCTTGCCGATCCGCGCTTCGACCGCGGCACGCAGCAGGAGGGCCGCGGCATCGACACCCGGCGCACCGAGCGTCTCGGGCAGCGCGGCGAGCGCGGTCCCCGCGTCGCGGTAGCGGCCGAGCGAGTACGCGGCCCACGCTCGATCGATCGTGTGCTCGGCCTCGGTCGCGCGTGCGCGCGCCGCCGGATCCGCCGGCAGCGCCAGCTCGCCGGGCTCGGAGATCGCTTCGCACGCCGCGGGTCGCGGCAGATCGGCGACGGCGCCGACCGCCTCGACCCGGCCCTGCGGATCGAGCGGCGCGGCGAGCGCCTCGGCGAGCGCGCCGAACCGATCGAGCGCGCGATCGAGGCAGCGCATGCGGAGGTCGAGCAGCGTGTCGGACTGCGCGCCCTTCACGCGGCTCGCCTCGCACACCGTGCGGTAGCTCGCCTCCCATGCGCGCGCGGTGTCGTCGAGCGCGGTCACGACGCGCGCGCCCCACGGCGCCGACGCGAGCTGCGCGCGCACGCGCTCCGCGGACGCCGCGCTCCACACGCGCTCGCGCTTCTCCGCGCCGCCGCCGCACAGGTCCTTCGGGGCCGCGCCGTGGCGGTACACGATCGCGCCGATCACCGCGCCCGCGATCGTCGCGCCGGCGATGGCGCCGGCGAGCACGCGCTTCCTGCGACGATCGCGCCCGAGCGCGGACCCGAGGTCGTCCATCGACGCGAACCGCTTCGCCGGTTCGGCGGCGAGCGCGCGCACCGCGATCGCGTGGACCCATCCGGGCGGGGCGTCGCGTACCGGGCGTCCGGCGCGAACGCGCGGCGTGCCTCCCGACGAGCGGTCGACCTCCGGCGGCGCGGCGCCGGACTCGTCGGACGCGGACGCCGGGGGGGCGCGCACCGGCCGTGTGTCCCGGTTCGAATGCGAGTCGTCCGCGAGCTGGGGGCGGCCCCCATTTCTGGACGCGGGCGCCGTGTCGGCGGAGGCGTCGACGTCGGCGGTGCCCGGGCGACTCGGCTTGGCAGCGGCGGCGGTTCGTGCTGCGATCGCGAGCTCGTCGCGCGTCTTGCCGCCGTGCGGGCGCACGCCGTACAGCGCCTCGTAGAGCGTCACGCCGAAGCTGAACTGATCGGACGCGGGCGTCGCCGGATCGCCGTCGAGCGCCTCCGGAGCCATGTAGCTCGGCGTGCCGGCACCGCGCTCCGCCGCATCCTCCGCGGCAGAAGCGAGGCCGAAGTCGACGACGCGCGTGCGGTCGTCGCCGACGATGATGTTGTCGGGCTTGACGTCGCGGTGCACGAGTCCGGCGCGGTGCGCGGCGGCGAGGCCCGCGGCGGCCTCGGCCATCACGCGGACGACGTCGCGCCAGGTGCGAGTGCCGGCGATCCACGTGCGGAGCGGCACGCCGGGGGCGAGCTCCATGACGATGTACACCGAGCCGTCGAGCTCGCCGACGTCGTGCACGGCGACGACGTTCGGGTGGTGGAGCTTGCCGAGCGCGCGGGCCTCGCGGGCCGTCGTGCTCCCGGCGTGGACGAGCTTGACCGCGACCGTGCGATCGAGGACCGGGTCGTAGGCGCGGAACACCGTGCCCATCGCGCCCTTGCCGAGCCGGTCGAGGATCACGAGCCGCCCGAGCCGCGGCGCGTGGTCGCCGCCGAACAGCGTGGCCTTGACCTGGGCCTGGAGCAGCTCGTCACCGAGGTCGCGCACGCGGGCGTACTATACGGCGTGACCGACCTCGAGCTGCTGTCCGCGTGGCGCGCCGGTGATGCGCGTGCGGGCGAGCAGCTCGTCGCGCGGCACTGGGGCGTGGTCTCGCGCTTCGTGCGCGGCAAGCTCGGCGACGACGACGGGGCGGACCTGATCGCGCAGACGTTCCTCGCGTGCGTCGAGGCGAAGGACCGGATCGCCGGCGACGACGTGCGCTGCTACCTGCTCGCGACGGCGCGCCGGCGCCTGGCGGATCACTGGCGGCGCCGGGCGCGCGCCCCGGAGCTCGACCTCGCGCGCAGCTCGCTCGCGGATCTCCAGCCCGGGCCCGCGACGCAGCTCGACAGGCTCCAGCGCACCGAGCTCCTGCGCGAGGGGCTCGCGCGGATCCCCCTCGACGACCAGCTCGCGCTCGAGCTCCAGTACTTCGAGGGCCTGAGCACCGCCGAGATCGCGTCCGTGCTCGACATCCCCGAGAACACGGTGCGCAGCCGGCTGTCGCGCGCGCGCGACAAGCTGCGCGCTCAGCTCGCCGCGCTCGCGACTCCCGACGACGCCGCGCTCGCCGACTCGCAGCTCGATCGCTGACCGGCTAGTATCGCGCGATGGTGCGCTCCCTCCTCGCTATCGTGCTCGCGCTCGCCGCGTGCGACGAAGCCAAGCAGAAGGCCGACAAGGCCGTCGACACGGTGAAGAACAACTCGGCGGTCCAGAAGGTCGACAAGGCCCTCGATAACCTCGACCTCGACGAGGTGAAGCAGCACCTCGCGAGCGCGAAGGACGCGATCGGCCGGGGCCTCGAAGCGGCCGAGGACTGCGCCTACGCGGCTCGCATCGCCGACGACGTGGTCAAGGACGCGATGAAAGACCCGGTCGCCGAGCTCCGCCGCCTGTGCAGCTTCGACGCGCCGCTCGGCCGCGCGACGAAGGCCGTGGTCGCCGCCGAGAAGGCGAAGGCGGATCAGCCGGAGGCGCCGTCCTATACCGAGTGCTCGAGCGACGAGTGGGCCAAGGCCAAGCGCGACATCGAGGCCGGGCCGCACAAAGGCGACGCCCGCTGGACCGAGCTCCAGGCGCGCTGGACCAAGGTCTGCCCGCGCTGAGCTCGAGGTCAGTGGAAGCAGATGCCGTGATCGCGTCTACCGTTGAGGAGCGCGAGCCCCTTCGTGAACACTCCGATCTCGTGCAGACCGTCGCGCTCGCGTCGTGACGTGTAGCGGTAAAACGGCGCGATCACGAGGAACGGTTCGACGTCCTCGCATTCGAGCTTGCCAACCGCGATGTACGGGGTGAGCTGTACGTGCGCACCGGACTCCGGTCCACCGAACAACCATGCGGGACCTGCGCCCGCCCCGAAGATCAATGCACCGGCCTCTGCCTCGAGGTAGAGCCGACCCCACGTGTCGGACGATGGGGCGACGTCGAATCCGATCGCGGTCCCTACGTAGGCAGGCGGTTCCACGAGCGGAACGCCGGCGCTGATCTCGACACCAAACGCCCAGCCACGAGTCCCGTAGCTGATCGCGATTCCTGCGCTGACAAAATTCACGTCGTCGGACCCCGCCTCGGACGGAGCAGGGGCCATCAGCACGCCACACATGATGAGGGACCACCGCATTCCTCGACCGTACCCATCACGGCGGATCCATCGCGGCCGTTCACGCGTTCTTCACGAGCTCAGTGGCGTGTGGCCTTGTGCTCGAACGGCTGCGCCGCCTCGAGCTGGGCGGCGACGCGGAGCAGGAGGTCCTCGCGGCCGTAGGCGGCGACGAACTGCACGCCGATCGGGAGGCCCGCGGCGTTGCGGAAGAGCGGCAGCGAGCACGCGGGCTGGCCGGTCGCGTTGATCGGCGGCGTGAACGGCGTGTACTCGGCCGCGCGGAAGATCGCGGCGAGCGGATCGTCGGTCGTCGAGCGGAACGTGCCGAGCGGGCAGGGCGGCTCGGCGAGCGTCGGCGTGAGCAGGAGGTCGAAGGCGTCCCAGAACTTCGCCGACTCGCGCGTGTTGCGCTGGATCCAGCGCCACGCGGCCGCGTAGGCCGGGCCGGAGATCAGGCGGCCGAGCTCGGCGAGGGCCCAGGTCAGCGGCTCGACCTCGTGCTGCGCGATCGGCCGGCCGAGGACCGCCGAGGACTCGTCGAGGTCCATGGTCACGCCGGTCGCCCAGATCGAGAGGAACCGCGGCGTCCACTCGGGGTCGCGGAACGCGGCCGGGAACGCCGGCTCGACCTGGTGGCCGAAGGACTCGAGGAGCTCCGTCGCGTGGCGCACCGCCGCGACGCAGTCGGGGTGGGAGTCGACGATCGAGCCGTCGAGGCCGACGTGCTTGGTCTCGACGCCGATGCGGAGCCTGCCGGTCGGCGTGGTGAGCTCGGCAGTGTAGGGCCGGAGCTGCGTCGGCGCGGTGTACGGATCGCCGTTGACCATGCCCGCGAGGACGTCGAGCACGGCGGCCGAGTCGCGCACCGAGCGCGAGACCACGTGCTCGTTGACCAGACCGCCGTTGACGTCGCCGAGGTTCGGCGCGAACGAGACGCGGCCGCGCGACGGCTTGAGGCCGAACAGGCCGCAGCACGAGGCGGGGATGCGGATCGAGCCGCCGCCGTCGTTCGCGTGGGCGATCGGCACGAGGCCCGCGGCGACCGCCGCGGCCGAGCCGCCCGAGCTGCCGCCGGTCGAGCGCGTGAGGTCGTACGGATTGCGGGCGGGCGGCCACGCGGGTGGCTCCGCCGCGGGCAGGATGCCGAGCTCGCTCGTGACGGTCTTGCCGACGACGATGAAGCCCGCCTTCTTGAGCTGGGCGACCAGGTGACTGTCGTGCGGGAACCTGACGCCCGCCTGCTTGAACGGGGCGAGGCCGTTGGTATGGAGCGCGCCGCCGACGGTGGCGCAGATGTCCTTGATCAGGATCGGCACGCCCCGGAACGGGCCCTGCGGCGGGTTCTCGGCGTCGGCGCGGGCCTGGTCGTAGAGGGGGACGATCACGGCGCCGAGGTCGGCGTTGTGCTTCTCGATCCGCGCGATCGCGAGGTCGACGAGCTCGCGCGGCGTGGCCTCGCCCGAGCGGACCAGCTCCGCACAGGCGGTCGCATCGAGGTCGGAGACGCGCATGGGGCGACAGTACCCGGGCCGGCGGTATAAAACCCGCCCATGGACGGAATCCTCGCCGGCAAGCTGGCGCTCGTCACCGGCGGTGGCCGCGGGATCGGAGCCGCGATCGCGCGCGCGCTCGCCGGCGCGGGCGCGCGCGTCGTCGTGTGCGGCCGCAACAAGACCGCCCTCGATGCGATCGCGCGCGAGATCGACGGTGTCGCGATCCAGCTCGACCTGATGGACCGGGCGGCGACCGATCACGTCCTCGCGTCGGTCGGGCACGTCGACGTGCTGGTCAACAACGCCGGCATCGCCGAGAGCGCCTCGCTCGAGAAGACCACCGACGAGCTGTGGGACCGCATCCTCGAGCTCGACGCGACCGCGCCGTTCCGCGTCACCCGCGCCCTCGTGCCCGGGATGATCAAGGCGGGCTGGGGGCGCGTCATCAACATCGCATCCAACGCGGGCGTCTCGGGCTACGGCTACACCTCGGCGTACTGCGCGGCGAAGCACGCGATGGTCGGCATGACCCGCGCGCTCGCGATCGATCTCGCGCGGACCGGCGTCACCATCAACGCGCTGTGCCCCGGCTGGGTCGAGACCCAGATGGTGGAGGAGGCGGTCACGCGGATCGCGAACAAGACCGGGCGCTCCCTCGAGGAGGCGCGCACGTCGCTCGCCTCGATGAGCCCGCAGAAGCGGATGATCGAGCCGCAGGAGGTCGCACACGCGACGCTCATGCTGTGCGACCACGCGGCGCGCGGCATCCACGGCCAGACCATCGTGATCGATGGGGGAGCGATCCTGAAATGAGCGCGGAAGATGTCCTCGTCCCCGGCTGGCCTCCGCCGAAGGGCTACTCGAACGGCCGCGTCGGGACGGGCCGCATGCTCCACGTCGGTGGGCAGATCGGGTGGAACCCGCAGGGCGTGTTCGCGACGGGCTTCGTCGCCCAGTTCGCGCAGGCGCTCGACAACGTGATCGCGGTGGTGAAGGCGGCCGGAGGGACGATCGAGGACCTCGCCGACATGACGGTGTACGTCACGGACATGCAGGCGTACCGCGACACCCGCAAGGAGCTCGGCGCCGCGTGGCGCGAGCGCCTCGGCAAGCATTTCCCGGCGATGGCGCTGGTCGCGGTCACCGCGCTGTTCGAACCCGCCGCGCTCGTCGAGATCCAGGCCGTCGCGTACCTCGGAGAGTCATGAACCTGTCGCCGACCTCGTTCCTGCTCGCGCTCGACAAGGGCGTGGCCACCATCACGCTCGATCGCGAGAATCGCCTCAACGCGCTGACGTTCACGGTCTACCAGGAGCTCGCCGAGACGTTCGAGCAGCTCGACCGGTTCGACGCGGTGCGCGCCATCGTCATCACGGGCAAGGGCCGGGGCTTCTGCTCGGGCGGCGATCAGGAGGACATCATCAAGCACCTGCTCGGCCGCGACACGCCCGCGCTGCTCGCGTTCACGCGCGCGACCGGACGGCTGATCCGCGCCATGCGCGCCTGCAAGCGGCCGATCGTGGCCGCGGTCAACGGCACCGCGGTCGGCGCGGGCGCGGTGATCGCGTGCGCGAGCGACCTCCGCATCGCCGCGCAAAGCGCGAAGTTCGGCTTCATCTTCCCGCAGGTCGGGCTGTGCGGCGCCGACATGGGCATCACGTACCTGCTGCCGCGGATCGTCGGCCTCGGCCACGCGTCCGAGCTCCTGTTCTTCGGCGACATCATCCTCGCGCCGCGCGCGCTCGAGATCGGGCTCGTCAACCGCGTCGTCGCCGACGGCGAGGCGTGCGTGAAGCTCGCACAGGAGTGGGCCGCCCGGCTCGCCGCCGGACCCGCCTTCGCGCACGCGATGACCAAGCAGATGATCGAGAGCGAGCACACGATGGCGCTCGCCGAAGCGATCGAGGCCGAGGCGCAGGCCCAGGCGCTGTGCATGCAGCACCCCGACTTCGGCGAGGCGCACGCGGCCTTCAACGAGAAGCGCCCCGCGAGGTTCCGGGGCGCACCGGAGTAACGCATGCGCCTGTCGTCCGACGATCTCCCGATGTTCTTCGCGCCCGAGCACGTGGCGCTCGCCGACCGGCTGCGTGCCACCGCCGCGGCACTGGAGGCGATCGAACAGCCCGGCGCCTACGCGACGGAGGCCGAGCGCGATCGCGCCGCGGCGCGCGCGCTCGGAGATGCCGGCCTGTTCGAGCTCGTGGTGCCCGCGCTGGTCGATAACGGTGGTCCACGGCTGGCCGCCGCACGGGCCGGCGTGGAGGCGTTCCTCTCCGGCGCGGGCTCGGGGTCGGGGTCGGCATCGGGGGCGGGGTCGGGGGCGGGGTCGGCATCGGGGTCGGCATCGGGCTCGGGGTCGGGGTCGGCATCGGGGTCGGCATCGGGCTCGGGGTCGGCGTCGGGCTCGGGGTCGGCAGCGGGGGGGGGCTC